>JADMJQ010000011.1:0-20623 GCA_018780415.1 Roseateles sp.
TCGCTGCGCGACGCCCGGCAAATTCTGCGCGCCTCGCCCATGCAGAAGGGGGACTTCGAATAACACGGCTCGCTGCGCGTCGCCTCGAACGGTGCTGCGCTGCGCGCTGGCACCACGCTAGTCGATGTCGTGAGGGTCAGGTCTTGCCTATATTTTTGAGATCCCAGCTTTTTCATTCCAATAAACATTTTCAAGGGGCTCAATCCATCTGCGCTGGGTTGGCGGGTTTGTGCCAAGAGCAGTCATCGCCAAGGCAGGAGAAAGCGCCATTGGCGTGCGCGGTAAGCGGACCAGCCAGCGGGGCTGGCGCAGGTCCGCTTGACCAAATGGTTATACGTGTTCAAGGAGTTGCCCAAACGCCTGCAAGCCAACCGCGCAAGCCGCTAATGCAGCACCGCGCGCATTCCATTTCGATTGCGCAGTAAAGGTGCTCGACATGTCCCAGCCATCCAATGAAACACCAGCGAGATTCGGGGTCACGCCCTTGCGATGCGCCTCCTTTTTACGTTGGGCCACTGACTGCTCCCAAGAAACCTTAACGACGCTTGCGTAGAACCAAGCTGCCGCTGAAGCGAAACCGAAGAAGACGGAGGCAATGGAAATTAAAGCCGCAGCGCTGGAGAGGGCCATGAAACTCCTTAGGTAAAACGTTCGAGTTAACTGGCCCGCAGAGGCAAGCGCCGTAAGCCTGGTGAGAGACGATGCACCATGTGCCTCGAATCAGGCTTACGGCGCTTGCCATAACGGGTCCGGTTGAACGAGTGGTTTGGCCGCAATCGCGCGCAGCTTGTTGTTCAACTCGTGGCCGATAGAACAGATGAGTGGTGACAGTCGATCGTACTCGGGAGCAACCACGGCCTTCAGCGACAGCGAAGGAAACCACTTTCCGTCGCGCTCGAAGCCTGAAACATGGAGTTCCCTGCGTTCTTCCCTGGTGCCCGTGAGGTCCTCGCTCATTGCCATTCGAATCACGGTTCTGTGCTTACTCAAGTTGCACACAGCAGCAAGGTGCGACCAGCCGGCACCAGTCTGAGCCTCCCGCAGCATCGATGCCAGTGACCCAAACATTGATTCACGCGCGAGCGCCTTTGCGATCTTCGGGAGCGAAAGATCTCGCTCCGGCAATGGATTTGGTCGAAGGTTCTGTCCGGCGGAAAAGTAGATCCCGTTAGCCAAGATGTCCGGGACGGAGTGCAAGCTTTGGATAGCTGCTGTCGCGTGAGCGCCGGCCTTGAAGATATACCTTTCAAAGGCGATCCGCTTCTTCTGGCCTTCTTGGCTCAGGACGTCGATGAGCATGTCATCGTCTTCGGCGAGATGTGCTCTGACAAACGCCTGGGTCAGACGCTGGGCTTCGTGATAGTGGTAGCGAGCGAACGATTGCCGATCCGTGATTGATCGAATGCTGGCGCGCGCCATAGTTTCTTGCTTGTGACCAAACGCCCGCTTCACGAGAGCGTAGGTGTCATCGAGGCGCCATGGGTTCATTGCGGCCTAACAGTTGTCGAGCGCACTTTTGTCGCCCTTAATCACCGGTGCTGCGTAACACCGGCGCCAATTGATTGATTGATTGATTGATTGATTTGAAACGACAAATGACCCGGCTGTTACAAATCAAACTGACAAAACCCGCACCAAAAAAAGCTGTCCGTGGGTCTTCGCCAGCCAGCACTGAACTCGGATCATCTTGCCATAGTTTTATGGCGTTATGTTTTGTTCAAGCACCAGTTTTTTGTTCAAGCACCAGTTTTGCGTGACTGCTCCGTGTACGTTTCTGCCATTGGCGCTCTACTGCAAAGTGCCCGTTCCGCAGCATTTGCCTTGGCGTCTTTACTCATGCAGGCGTCCAGCAGTTGAAGAACCCGGTTCTGCCGCGTGAGGCATGGCAGCCCGGGCTAGCGTGCGCTTGCATCGGGAACGCCGTGCCTCATCCCCACGCCAAAAGCCCGCTCCGAAGCTGGCTCGGCCCGTCGACGGGCGATTTGTGCGCGGCCGAGAGCGCAGCGAAGTGGGTCAGGCGCGCGCAGCGCGCATCAACATCTGACTCGGCGGCACTTGTTTGAGCGCAGTGAGCGTAGCGAACGCAGCGAGTTTGCCGCCGCTGACCCGCGCAGTGAGCACCGAGGGAAGCCGGCTCGCCAGAGCCGGCCCGGGCACCATGAGCACGGCGGCGGGCCGAGTTGGCTGAGCGCGAGTGAGGCCATTTCGAAACCTGACTAGCAAGCAAGTTCAGCCTGCCTTGGAATTCAAAATGCAACAGGGAGACACAGAGAGGGTCGTCGAACTCGATGAGTTTCTCTGTGCCTCCCTCTCTCTGTGGTTGCATTGATCTCTTCCTGGCTGAGCTAGCTAGCTTGTCAGCGACAAGACTGTCGCCCGGCGGGCTTCTTGCCTATGCAGGCTCTGTCATCCAAGCCGGGATATCGCGCTGCTCATGCAAGACCCGCCAGACATCAACCGCGTCGTCCCGCTCGAAGTAAAACACCAGATAGGGATAGCGCGTCAAGCGCCAGAACCGCAGGCCAGGGAGATTCAGTTCATGTGCATAGCGCGGTGAGCCCGAGGCGGCTTGTTGGCCGATATGGGTAAAGGCTTTTTCAAGCTCATCAATGAAGCCCAGTGCCGCGCTCTCAGTGCCTTCAATGAGGTAGTGAGTGACGGCCTGATCGACATCCCAGATGGCCAGCTCGCGCGGGATGACGGGCTTACTCACCGTCAGGCGCGGGGTTTGGCTTTAGGTTTGGCGCGCTCTCGCAGCGCCGCAAAATACGCCGCGTCGGCCGGCGCCCCAGCTTTGGAAGCGCCGCCGGCAAGCAACAAGCCGCGCAGTTGCAGGCGGTCCTGATCCTTGCGAATCAACTCACGCACGTACTCGCTGCTGGTACCAAAACCACGGCTGGCCACCTGCTCATCGACAAAAGACTTCATCAGGTCGGGAAGGGAGATGTTCATCGTGCTCATGGCCGAATCCTAGCGATCATGGCAAAATTTGGCAAGCCCGCTACCTGAGTGACTGCTTCAAGCAATACACGCTATACACCCCATCCTTCTCCACCGTGCCCTCGACCTCCTTGGCGAAACCGGGGAAGGCCTCGGCCCAGTGCTGCAGTACGCGCAAATAGCTGATCCAGGCGCCGTCGGCCGGGCCAATGTTCTCGCCCGGCATGACGATAGGGATACCGGGTGGGTAAGGAATCACGCCGACGGTGACGACACGGTTGGCCATCTGGTCCAGCGGCAGCAACTCCACCTCGCCGGCCATCAAAGCCTGGAAGGCGACGCGCGGCGTGCACACCGGCACCGGCAACTGCGCGTAAGCCTCGGCCTCCCAATGCCCCATGCGGCCGGCACGCAACTCGGCCCACATCTGATCACCAAGATCCTTCAGACCCATGCCCTCATAACGCGCCGGCGCAGCGGCAAGCACCCGCGGCAAGACCTCGGCCAGCGGCGCGTTGGCGTCGTAGTCGCGCTTGAAGTCCAGCAAGCTGTTGATCAAGGTGCCCCATTTGCCCTTGGTCACGCCCATGGAGAACAAGAACAAGACCATATGCGAGGTGGTGCGCGAAGGCACGATGCCATGCTGGCCCAGATAGGCCGTCACCAGATCGCAAGGGATGCCTTGCTCGGCCAAGCTACCGTCGTCTTGCATGCCGGGCGCCACCACGGCGAACTTGATCGGGTCCAGCAGGCACCAGCCGTCGGGAATAGCGTCAAAACCATGCCAGCTCTCACCCGAGTGCAGCACCCAGCAAGAGGGCTCATGCGCCAGCAACTCGGCCGGCGCATCGGCGAAGGCATAACGCACGCCCGTAGCGGGGTCGGTGACCTCAGGCGCATTCCAGGGTGTGAAGAACCACTCGTCCTTGGCGGCCAACTCACGCTGCACCTGGGCGACGGCCTGGCGGCAGGCGATCGCCTCATCAATCACGTCCTGCGTCAAGGCCTCGCCGGACGGCCCGGCCATCATGGCCGCCGCCACCTCATTGCTGGCGATCAGCGCATACAGCGGCGAGGTCGAGGCCTGCGCGCCATAGGCTTCGTTGAAACGGCCATGATCGATGGCGCCGCGCCCGTCACGCACATGGATGAAGGAGGTCTGCGACAGCGCCGCCAAGAGCTTGTGAGTCGAGTGCGTGGCGTAGACGGTCGGGGCATCTTCGGCATGGCTGGACGCCGCACCGCGCATCGCATAACGGTCCCGGTACATGGGGTTGAAGCGCGCATAGCCATACCAGGCTTCGTCGAAATGGATGCGATCAACGCTCTGGCCCAGCAGGGCTTCAGCGCTCTTGGCGTCGTAGCACATGCCGTCATAGGTGCAGTTGGTCACGACGCTGTAAACGGCGCGTTGCGACTTCGCCTGCGCGGCCAGCGGGTTGGCCGCGATCTTGGCGGCAATCGTGGCGGGCGCCATTTGATCGGGGTGGATGGGGCCGATCACGCCATAGCGGTTGCGGCCCGCCTGCAAGAACACCGGGATGCCGCCGGTGATGGCCAGGCCTTGCTCGATAGACTTGTGGCAGTTGCGGTCGCACAGCGCAATCTGCTGCTCGCCGATGCAGGCCGACATGATGGTTCGGTTGGACGCCGAGGTGCCGTTCAACACCGAGTAGCTGCGGTCGCTGCCGAACACGCGCGCGGCGTATTGCTCGCTCTCGCCAATAGGGCCGGTGTGCGAAAGCAGCGAGCCGAGGGATCCACGCTCGATGCCCATATCGGTACGGAACAGCGTCTCGCCGTACGCGTCATGGAACAGCCGCCCGATTGGTGACTTGGTGAAGGCCACGCCGCCTTGGTGGCCGGGTGCCGCCCAGGAGTATTCGGCGTCGCGGTTGTAGTTGACCAAGGCACGCGCAAACGGTGGCAGCAGCCCGTCGAAGTAACGGTCCAGCGCCGCCTCCACCCGCCGGGCGATGAAGGCCGGGCTGTCTTCCAGCGTCCAGATGAACTCATCGGCCAGGCTGGCCACTTCCACCGTCATCGGCCCGCTCTGCGCCTTGCGGTCAGCCATCAAGAACACCGGCAATTTTTCATTGCGTTTGCGCAGACTGCGCAATAGCTCGGTGGCTGCCGCGTGACTGTCCGCGTCATTGCCACCCAGCGACCAATCCAGCAACAGGCAATGGATGGACGTGTCCGAGACCAGATTGGCCAGGCCATCCTCGTAAGACAGCGACTCGATCACCTCGACGCCATGCGCCCTCAGCGCCTCGACAATGGCCCGTATGCGCCGGCTGGCGGTGCTGGCCGAGCCGGCCAGATCGCCGTCAACGCAGAGCACGCGGGAGGGGATCAGATTGGCGTAGGCCATGGCTTGGGTCCTGGGCTGAAATGAATCGAAGGGCTCGCCACCGCGCCGAGTCAAGGCAGGGCGAAGCCGGTGTAAATCAGGCGACTGGCCTCGTCCAGTGGACCGAAGTGACGCTCATACAGTTTGGCAAAGTCGGGGCTTCTCAGCAGCCGGCTCAAAGCGCCGTCTACCAACAGGCGCAAATCATCCTCGTTGCGCGCCATCGCCAGCCCCAGCGGCTCGGCCGCAAAGCGACGCTCCAGCACCAGCACTTCGCCGCCTAACTTGTTGCGCTGCACATAGTCCTTCAACAGCGCACGCTCGCCAAAGAAGGCGTCGGCCTGGCGCGCCCGCACCAACTCGATGCCCTTGCCGTAATCGTCCACCGTGATTGCGTTGACGGTCACGCCCAGGCGGCGCGTTTGCTCACGCACCCAGGCCTCGGTGGCGGTGCCTGCGCGTACCGCATAGGTGTGGTTGGACAGGCCGCCATTGACGGTGCCGCGCCAGACCGGGCCGCTGCGGGCCGGCTTACCGCTCAGCACATCACGCAGACTTTGCGCGGCATCAACGCGCAACAGCACGCCGATGCCGCCGCTGACGATAGGGACCGAATAGGACATGCGCTCACGGCGCTTCAGCGTCTCCACCGTCGCGGTGCAGAGCAAATCAACGCCGCCCTGGCTGACCGTCTCCTCGGCCTCTTCGGCCTTCAGCGCCACATAACGCACATTCAGGCCGGGCTGAGACAGCTTGACTCTGACCGCATCGACCACCACCTGGCAGACCTCGATCGCATAGCCGACCGGCTTGCCGTCGGCGCCTAGCGAGGAATAGGGCGCGGCGCGGTCAATGAAGCCAAGCTTGATGGTGTCGGCCTTTTTGATGCGCTCCAGCGTCTGGGCGGAAGCGGCGGCGCTGATGAAAAGGCCCAAGCCTAGAAGGCCCACGCCAAGCTTGCGGAAGTTGCTCATCATGATGGGAGTCCTGCTGATGGGGTTCATGGGCGCGCGCCAGTTGCCGCCGGCTCGACGATGAAACGGTTGGCAATGAACCCGTAGATCAAGTAGCCCACCGCCATCACGATCATGCCGCCGAACACCGCCTCTTGGCCCGAGGCATAGAGCGCATAGAAGCTGTAAACCATCGCCACCATCAAGACCGCCACATTGCGGCTGAACACCGCCGTGCTGACCTTGGCCTTGTGCATGATGATCATCAGCGCCGACAGCGCCGTCACATAGGGAATCAAGTTGGTCACCGCCGCCAGATTGACCAGCTTGCCGAACTGCGCCGCCGCGTCCGGCGACATCGTCGACACCGCCATCAGCGTCTGTATGACGCCCGCCACCACCATGCCGATGATGGGCGCGTCGGCCGCCGTCACACGGGCAAAGAACTTGGGGAACATGCGCTGCTCGGCCGCTGCCTTGGACACCTGCGCCAGCGTGAACTGCCAGCCCAAAAGCGAGCCCACGCAGGCCGCCACGGCCAGGAACAGAATCACATTGCCGACCATGGGCGAGAACATCTTGGAGTAGACCAGCGCGAACGGTGCCGTCGAGTTGGCAAGCTCGGCATTGGGCACGATGCCCTGGATCACCGTGGTGGACAAGATGTAAACCACCGCCGCACCGCCGGTGCCGAATAGGCAAGCCAGCGGCACATTGCGCTTGGGGTTCTCGACCGCATCGGAGTTGGCGGCCGCCGACTCCATGCCTAAAAAGGCCCACAGCGTCAGCGGAATGCTCGATGAGATCGCCTCACCAATGGGCACGTTATGCGGGTTCCAGGCCTGCGCGAACACATCCGACTTGAACCACAACCAGCCGATCACCGACAGAAAACCAACCGGTATGATGACGCCCCAGACGGTGACGGCGCCGATCTTGCCCGTTACTTTGGGGCCGCCGAAGTTGGCCACCGTGGTCAGCCACAGCAGCGCCACCACGCCGACGAACAACGGCGTCGCCCCGGTGCCCAGCCAGGGGATGAAGGGCGTGATGTAACCCACCGCCGAGATCGCGATCGCCACATTGCCGATCGCCAGCGACAAGTAGTACAAAAACGAGGCCATGAAGAAGCCCGAGCGGCCGTGCGCCTCCTCGGTATAGGCCGACATGCCGCCCGAGCGGCTGCAGAACAGCCCGCATTGCGCAAAGCTGTAGGCAATCGCCATCGAGCCGACCGCCGTGATCGCCCATGAGAGCAGGGACACGGCGCCAATCTGCGCCATATTGGCCGGCAGCATGATGATGCCGGAGCCCATCATATTGACCGCCACGATGGTGGTCAGCCCCATCAGGCTCATCTTCTTGCTGGAGTCAGCCATGCGGGCCTCCTGTTTGAAAATATCGGGAACGGCGCCCTACTTCAGGCACTGCACGTAGTAACGGCCGCCGCGGTCCTCGACACCGTGGGTGTCATGGCCGAAGCCGGGGAAGCGGTTGCCCCAGTCCTGCAGGCCGCGCAAATAGGCAATGAAGGGCCCGTCATCGGCGCCGGCCAATTCGCCCGGCATCAACATCGGGATGCCAGGCGGATACGGCACCACGGCGGTGGCGATCACGCGCCCGGCCAGGTTCTCCAGCGCCACTTCCTCTATCTCGTTGTGCACCAGCTTGGAATAGGCGTCGGCCGGCGTCATCACCGGCACCGGCAGGCTGGAGAAAGCCAGCGCCTGCACACGCAGGATGTCGCTCGCCTTCATCTGCTCAAACATGGCGCGGGCCAGGTCCTGCAAGCCCATGCCCGCGTACTGCGCCGGCGCATCGGCCACATGCTCAAACAGCACCTCGGCCACCGGCGTGTTGGCGTCATAGGCATCCTTGAAGCGCAGCAACGCGTTCACCAGCGTGCCGAACTTGCCACGCGTAACGCCCAGCGAGAACAGCACCAGGATGGTGAAGTCGGTGGTCTTCTCGACCTGGATGCCGCGCTTGCTCAGGAAGGCCGTCACCAGCATCGCCGGGATACCCATCTGCTCGAAGTTGCCGTCAGCGGCCACACCGGGGCTGACGATGGAGACCTTGATCGGGTCCAGCATGCAGTAGCCGGCCTCGATGTCCTTGAAGCCATGCCAGGCCGCTTGCGGGTGCAAGGTCCAGCAGTCGGGCTCGCTGATCAGTAACTCGTCGGGCGCGTCCTCAAAAGCGATCTGCGCGCCGCTGACCGGGTCGGTCACGGTGTCGGCATTCCAGGTGCTGAAGAACCAGTCGCCGGTGGTCTCGGCGTCGCGCTTGATGCTGCGCACCGCCTTGCGGAAAGACACCGCCTCGTGGATGGATTCGGTCGTCAGCGTGCGCCCGCCGACGCCGCTCATCATCGCCGCCGAGACCTCGTTGGACGCGATGATGGCGTAGAGCGGTGAGGTCGAGCCATGCATCATGTAGCTCTCGTTGAAGCGCGCATGCGGCACCGGGTTGCGGCCGTCGCGCACGCTGATCAAGGACGACTGGCTGATCGCGGCCAGCAACTTGTGCGTGGAGGTGGTGGTGAAGATGGTCGGCTTGTCGCGCGGGTAATCCTTGGCCTCGCCATACATGCCGAAACGGTTGCGATACAGCGGGTTGAAGCGCGCATAGCCATACCAGGCTTCGTCGAAATGGATGCGGTCGACGCTCTTGTCGAGCAACTCCACCACGCGCGGCACCAGGTAGATCAGGCCGTCATAGGTCGAGTTGGTGACGATGGCGTGCACCGCTTTTTGCGCCTTGTCGGTGGCCAGCGGGTTGTTGGAAATAGCAGCCTGCACGCCTGCTTCGCTGAGCGTCTTGGCGTAGATCGGGCCAATGATGCCCAGATGGTTGCGCGAGGGCACCAGATAGGTCGGCACCACGCCCGTCATGGTCAGCGCCTGCTCGGTGGACTTGTGGGCATTGCGATCACATAAGGCGTAATCTCCACGGGTCACCGAGGACATCATGATGACCCGGTTCGACATCGAGGAGCCGTTCGTCACCGTGTAGGCACGGTCGGCGCCAAAGATTTTTGCGCAGTACTTCTCGCTCTCACCGATCGGGCCGTTGTGGTCCAGCAGCGAACCGAGCTCACCCACCGAGATCGACAGGTCCGAGCGCAACAGGTTCTCGCCAAAATAGTCATGGAAGGCGCGACCCACCGGTGACTTCAAGAAGGCCGTGCCGCCGGCGTGGCCGGGCGTGTGCCAGGAGTATTCATACTTCTGCGCAAACTGGATCAGCGCCTTGGTGAACGGCGGCGCCACCGCCTCGCGGTAGCGCGAGATGGCCGCCAATACTCGCCCGGCGATAAAGGCGGTGGTGTCTTCCAGGAACCAGATCAGCTCATCGACCTGGCGCATCACGGCGGCCGTCAAAGCGGCGCCGTCTTTGTCGGCCATCAGGAACACCGGCACATCGGTGTTGCGCGAGCGGATCAAGTCCAACAGGCCCTGCGCCATATGGTGCTGCGGGTCCTTGTTGCCCAGCGTCCAACTCAACAAAACACCCTGAATCGACGGATCGGAAAGAACCACCGCGCGCGCATCTTCGGCCGAGCTGGCCTCGATCACCTCGATATCGCGTTCCGCCAGCGCCAGCGCCAGCGAGCGCACCGTTCGGCCAACCGCCGTCTGCCCGCCGAACTCATCGCTGACAACAAGCACCTTCATGCCAATAATTCGCGTGCCTTGAACCATTTCATTTCCCCTGGTTTTGGCCATGCCGGGCTGGGCTTTGCGGCCGGAAAGAGGCCTCAAAGGTCTCTGAATGATGGGCTGAACCTATTTCAATCCGCCGATACTAGCCCCACTTGTCTAGGTCAAAATGACATTCGCATGTCGCGTCACCGAAACTAGGGTTTATCCCTGTCGCGCACCAAGCGCAGAGCCGACACTTGCTCCAAATCAGGTCACTTTTAAACCAGCCAGCATGCGCCGCCGCACGGCCCAAATGGCCAGCAAGCTGAAGCCCAGTGCCTGCAACAGCAGGATCTGCGCAAACGGCCAGACCTCGGCCAGCGTCGCGCCCATCTGGTTCAGGCGTACAAAGGTCTGGATGCCGACCACTGCCGGGATGAAGTCACCCAGGGCGAACAGCGGCGCCGGCAGCGCCTCGCGCGGCCAGGAGAAGCCGCTCAAAAAAGCAATCGGCAAGGAGGTGCACAGCAGCGCCTGCATGCTGCGCTCACGGTCGGCGAGCAAGGCGCCCAAGGCCACGCCCAAGGCCGCGATGCCCCAGCAATAGGGCAAGAGCAGCAGCGCCGCGCCGGCGACATTGCCGCTGTGACCATAGTCAAAAAAGCGGAACACCGGGCCAAAGAACCAGGCCGCCGAAAGCAGGCCCAAACTCGTAAACGCAGCGGTGCGGGCGGCCCAGGTGGCGAGCGAGTCGGCCACCGGGCGCTTTTGCTCGAACCAGGTTCCGACCCACATCGCAGTGCCGATCAACATCAGCTGCTGAATGATCAGCACCGCCACCGCCGGCACCACATAACTGCCGTAACCCTGTGTCGGGTTGTAGAGCGCCACCAGGCTCAGATTCAAGGGGCTGCGGCTGGCCGCGGCCCCCAGCGGCGAGGCGCCCTTGGCCTGCAGCTGGCGCAACTCGGCGCCGGCCGAGACCGTGCCCAGCACCTCACCGAAGCCACTCAACACCACCTTGTTGATCAGAAAATACGCGCCGTCGGCCAGCACCGGCACCACCACGCCATGGCCGTGCAGGACATCGCGCTTGAGCCCATTGGGCAGCAAGACATAACCCTCGATCTCCCGCCGCGCCAACGCCGCCTTGGCTTCCGATTCGTTGGCGGTGACGAAGCGCAGGTCCAGGCGCGGGCTGGCCTGGGTAAAACGGCCGATCTGGCGGGCGATATTGCTGTGGTCCTGGTCGACGATGGCCACCGGCACGCGCCGCAACTCCTGCGTCAAGTAGGGCCAGGGGTAGAAGAAAGCATAAATAATCGGCGCCACGATGAACATCAGGAGCGTGCCCTTGTCCGTCAGCGCGCTGCGCCAAGTCTGGGCGACAGTCTTGAGCCAGGTACCCATCAACGCTTGCCCCAGCAGGCGGGCGTCACCGCCGCGCGTTTCAGCAAGGCGGCGCTGGCCAGCAGCAAGACCGCCGCGCCCAAGCTCAGCCAGCCCGCCAAAGGCAACAGCGCGGCCGCCGCACGCCCCTGCTGCAGCAAGCCGCCCTGCGCCTCCAGCACCCAGGCCAAGGGCAGCGCCTCGGCCCATTGGCGGGCACCGGCCGGCATGGCCATCAAAGGGAAGGCCAGGCCCGAAAACGCGAACGCCGGCGCGGTGATGAAGCCGGCCGCCGACAGCGCCGTGCGTAGGCTGCTGCTGGCCAGCGCCACAAACCCACCCAAAGCCCAGTACAACGCGATCATCAGCGCGTGTAGACCCAATAAAACGACCATGTCAGCCAGTTGCACCAGACCCAGCTGCTGCATCAGCAGCCACAAAATCAGGTTGACGCCATTCAGCAGCAGCATGGCCGGCAGCAGCTTGAGCAGCACGGCAGGCAAGACCTGCCCCCGCCCAGCGGCCAACCATTGCGGCGCCGTCGCGTCGCGCAATTCGGTGCCCACTGCCCAGGCACCGGCCACCATCGCCAACATATGCAAAAGCGCCGGCAACAGCACGGCGGCAAGAAACTGCTGGTAATTCAGCGTCGGGTTGTAAATCGCCTGCAAATTTGCCCGCAGCGGCTCGAAGCCCTGCTGCGCCGCCAGCACGCTTTGGCCGCGCTTCTCGCGCGATGTGATCTCGATGCCGGCCGCCAGCGTGGCGACGACCGTGCGCACATCTTTTTGAATCAGCCCCGAATGGGTGGCGAATTGGGCGTTATGCAGCAGGGCCAGCTGCGCCGCCCTGCCCTGCTTGACGTCGCGCGCCGTGCCGGCCGGGATCACCAGGGCGGCGTAGACATGGCCAGCGCGCAAGCTGCGTTGCATCTCGCCCTCATCGCTGAACTGCGCGGCGAGTTGCAAGCCGGGCGCGGCGTCCAATAGGCGGCCGAGCTGGCGCGACAGGGCGCTGTGGTCCGCGTCCAGAATGCCAATCGGTAGTCGCGTGGGCAAGCCGGCCGCAAAGGTCCAGACCAGCAAGAGCCCCATCAGCAGCGGCAGCCAAGAAAGCATGGCCAGATCGAAAGGACTGGCACGCAAGCGTGCCCATTCCCTCGCCAAGGTGCCCATGATTTACTTGACCAGCACGCTCATGCCGGGCCGCGCGCCCGCAATCGGTTTGAGCGGCTGCGCCTTGATCTCGAAGGTGCGCAGGTCATAGCCCTGGTTGCTGCGGGTGGCACGCCAGGTGGCGAAATCGGGCAAGGCCTGCGAGGCGACGACCTTGAAGCGCACGGCCTGCTCGGCCAGCGCCGGCAGCGTGGCATCAAACTCCTGGCCGATGGCGAAACGCTTGAGCTGATCCTCGCGCACATTCAACAACATCCACTGGTCGGCCAGATCCACCACGGTGATCACCGGCACACCGGCCGGCGTCAGCTCGCCCACCTTGGCCAAGAGCTTGGCCACATCGCCGGCCACCGGGCTCTTCAGCTCGGTCTCGGCGCGCGCCGCTTCCACCTCTTGCACGGCGCCGGCCACCTGGGCGGCTCGGGCGCTGGCCGCCGCCTGGTCTTCACTGCGCGCACCGGCGCGGGCCATATCGGCCTGGGCGCGGGCGGCATTAGCGAGGCCTTGACTAGCGCGCCAATTGGCCTCGGCCTCGTCGCGCTTTTGCGCCGCCACCAGGCCTTCTTTGTAGAGCCCGTCCACCCGCTCAAAACTCTTGCGGGCCAAATCGACACCAACCTGCGCACGCTCGAAATTAGCCTGCGCCATGCGGATTTCTTCCGGCCGGGCGCCGTTCTTGGCTTTTTGCGCCACCGCCGACGCGGCCGCAGCGGCCATGCTGGCCTGGGTCATCTTGGCCGCCACCTCGGGGCTGTCGATGCGCAGAATCAGCGCGCCTCTTTCGATGCGCTGGCCTTCTTGCACCAGCAGCTCCATCACGCGGCCGGTCAGCTTGGGCGCGATATCGGTCTCACGCGCTTCCATCATGCCTTGCAGCTGCTCGGGCGCCGCGGGCGAGCTTTGCAGCATCGCGTAGACACCGACACCCAATGCCGTCAGGGCAAGCGCAGGCACTAAGAATTTAGGCAAGTTCATCGGCGGTCTCGTCTTCTACGGTTCAATGCGCAAATCGGCGCGGGCGAGGTAGTCGCCCAAGCTTTCCAACTGGCCGCTGGCCTGCAGCAGGCCCACCAAGGCCATCACATGCTCATAGGCGACCTGCGCCCGCTCGGTGCGCAGCTTGGCCAGGTTCAGCTCGGCGTCGATCAGGTCCAGCGCGGTGCTGGTGCCCTGCTTCAGGCCGACACGGCGCAAGTGCAAGAGCTCAAGCCCCAATTCATCTTGTGCGGCCAGGCTCAGGTATTGCGAACGCGCCTGCTCGGCGCTACGCCATTGACGCTCGACCAGCAAGGTGATGTCGCTGCGCGCCTGCGCGTCGGCCGCATCGACCTGCGCCAACTGCTTCAGATGGGAGCGGTCCAGCGCCTCGTGGTCGAGTGAATCCCAGAGGTTGACGCGCACGCCGACACCGGCCAGCCAGTCGCCGTTATGGGTCAGCGAGCGCTGGCCGAACGCAAAAACCTGCGGCCGCTCCAGCGCTTTGGACCCCGCCTTCAGCTGCTCGGCCTGCGCGCGCTTGGCCGCCACCTTGGCCAAGCCGGGGTGCAGGGTCAGCGCGGTTCGGATGAAGTCTTGCAGCGGCGGCAGCGGCTCGGAGCTCAGCGACAGCGGCGTGCTGGGTGTCGGCATGCCGTCCAGTTTGACGGTTCGGGCCAGGGCGATCGCGATCAGCTCGGCATCGCTACGCGCCTTGCGGGCCTGATGCTGAGCGTCCTGCAAGGCGGCGCGCGCTTGCAGGCGCTCCAGCTTGGAGGCGACGCCGGCTACCAGCATTTTTTCAGCCGCCGCGTCATGCTCGGCCACACCGGCGGCCGCCGCCTCGCGCAGGCTGGCGGCGCGGCGCGCCATCTGGGTCTGAAAATACCGCTGCGCCATCAGCGCCAGTGCCTCCTCCTCGGTATGGCTGAGCTCGGCCTGCGCCTCGGCGCTTTGTGCGGCGGCCATGCCGCGCAGCGCGTCGGTGGCGCCGCCCAAATAGATCGGCCAGACGGCATTCAGCAGCGCGGCTTGGCTGGTGTTGCTGTGCGAAAGCGTGGTGTTGGAGGGCAACGGCGGCAAGGGCGGCAACGCGCCCGCAATGCCGGGTGGCAGCAGGCTGATCACATTGCCCAGGCCATGCTTGAGCGGATCCAGGTTCAGATCAACGCTGGCCTTGTAGCTATAGGCCGCACCGTAGACGCTGACGATGGGCCCGCCGGCCCGGGCGATGCCGTCGGCGCGGGCTTGCGCGCCCGCCACCGCGGCCCGGGCGCCGGCCAACTGGTCGGAGTTCTGCTGCACCAGGTGCACGGCCTCGGACCAGCTGAGTGCGTCGGCGCTAACGCCGGTTGCCCACAGCAAGGGCAGGCAGAGCGACAACAGGGAGGCGGCATTCATTCGGTAGCTCGGCATGGTGTGGCGGGCAGGATACCGCATTCAATGCGGGGTCCCTGTGGGCGGACGCTCGCTCTGCGGGTTTGCGGCAGCCAAGTCGCGCATCAGCCGTTGAAAATCGGGAGACTGGCGCAGCAAGCGCCCGGCCATCTCGCGCAGCCGGTCCACTTGCTCGGCGCTCAAGACAAAGCTGGTCGGCAAATTGCGGAAATAGCGTTTCTCTTGTGGGTCGCTGATCTGGTCAAAATTGATGTCGATTGCATAGAACTCCACCGCCAGCGGCTGCCCATCGGGGCCGCGCAGATGCTGCAGCGTGCGCACAAAGTTGCGCAACAGCTCGATCTGCTCATAGCTATAGCGGTCAATCGGCACACCGGCGGCGCGCACCAGCATCGACAACATATGGGGCGGTGCTTCCTGCGTGCCCCAGCCGTTCTCCGCATCGGCGAGTGAATTGACCGCGATCACCGCGATGCGCTTGAGCTTGTTGAAACCCGACACATCTCGAAAGCGCTCGCTGGCGACCGAGGCCTCCAAACCCTCCAACAAAGAGCGCAGGCCGACGTTATCGGACAGGCCGCCGTCGATCAGATGCAAGTAGCGATGGGCTATGCCGTCCTGCAAGGCCACAAACTCGCGGTCACGCAGGCTGACGCGGCCGCTCGCCGCCTTGTCGACCTTGTCGCCGAACACGCGCGCCACATTGGCATCCAAATCGAAGCCGCAACTGCCCGCGTAATTGTCGAAACCGACCGGCGCGAACAGGCCCGGCACCGCCGACGACGCGGCCGCCGCCCGCGCCAAGCGCACCGGGTTCAAATCGGCACATAAAAGGTCAAAGGTATTTTGGTTGAAGGTGATGCGCGAGCCGGTGCTGACCTCGGTCGCCGCGACATTGGTGAAGGGGCCACCGCGCCCGCGTAGATCGCCAAAGGTGGCGCCTTCGAACAGGATGCGGTCGTAATAGTCAGCGGCCAGATCGGTGCGGGTGAAACTACCGCCGGCCATTTGCGGCCAGGACAGCGGATTCAGCACCAAACGCAACAAGTCACCCTGCACATCACGCTTGAGGAAGCGGGTCTCGTACTCGTCAAACAAGCGCTCGCCAAGCAGCGCGTAGGCCAGCGCTGTAAAACTGCCGCCTGAGATGCCGGTAACGATATTGACATCGTCAAGCATGCGGCCAGGGCCGGCCGGCGTTGGCAGCGTGGTGCGGCGCAACTCCTCCAAGATGCCATAGGAAAAGGCCGCCGCGCGCGTGCCGCCGCCCGACATCGCCACCACCAGGCCAAACTCGGGGTCGCCCCGTTCGGCCTGCCAACTCGACAGTCGATAACCATGGTCATGCGCTTGCTTGAGCAGAGGTGAATTGCTTGGTCGCGACGCACAGCCACCGAGCAAGAACAATGCTGCGCAAAGGGCCGCAAACACAGACACATCCGCGCCGCGCGGTTTGGCCTTTAGGGCTGCTTGTTCCTGCATGCTGATTCCTCCCCCGACTGCTCAACCGGTCCCGCTCTCAACTCAGCGCTGCGCAGCATAGCCGACCGCCCTTGAAGCCGCCCGACAAGCATGGGAGGCGACGCGCGCCAGAGCCTGTGGTGATTTTGCAATTCCAACGGCTTGGCGAATGCGCAACAGGGGCCATACACTGGCCCTTCGGTTTGATGCTTGTGCCTAGGATTCGAATCATTCATGCCCACAGCCAGATCCAGCTCTCAATGCCCGTACTGTGACCATATGAGTCCGGCCGGCTCCAAGTTCTGCAATGACTGCGGCGCAGCCCTGCATCTGCGGCCCTGCCCACATTGCGGCTCCGTCAACGACGTGACGCTCAGTGCCCAGTGCTCGCGCTGCAACGGCGATCTTGGCTTCGGCGCGCAAGATGAGCCCGCCCCAGATGAAGTCGCTGCGCCCGGGCTGCCCTTGCTGAGCGAGGTGCTCGAGGCGGCGCCGTCGCCGGCGCCCTTGACCGATCCAATGCCGGTGCCGCTGGCCATCAATAGCGCCGCGTCGTTTGCGCCGCCGGCCAAGAGCCAGCGTGCGCCTATGGTCGCGCTCGCCCTCGTCGCCTTGGCCGGCGCCGCCTATTTCGGCCTTGGGAATAACCCTGGATCTGGACCCGAGCCTGAGCCCAGACCAGCCCCGTCGGTGGCGCAGGCAAGACCTGGCACCACGGTGACCGAACGGCAGGCCGTCCTTGCCCCTGCCGTCCTTGCACCCGCCGTCAATGTCCCCGAACAGCTGCCAAGCACGCCTGCGCAAGCCAGCCCCGAAGTGGCAGCGTCTGTGCCGGCCATCGCGGCCTCGCTGGCCAGGCTGAGCCCACCGGGTGCGGGTCGCTTGACGCCCCGCCGCGTTGCCGCCGTAGTTCCGGTTCCGACGCCGACCCAAGCCCAGGCATTCGCGACAGAGAGTCCGCCGACCGAACGCAGCGGCGGCTCACGCCGGCCCGGCGAAGGCCTCGATTTGAAGCAACCCAATATCGGCAGCTGCACCGACGCCGTCGCGGCGCTGGGCCTGTGCACAGCAGAATCCAATTCTCGGAGGCCTTAGATGAAGACAATCTTGAAACGCGCTCTCGCTGTGCTGGCCTTGCTGGCCGCCGGCGGCTCGGCATGGGCCGGCCCCGAATACAAGATCGTGACGGCCTCGGAGAAAGGCACTTACTTTGCGATCGGCCGTGACCTCGCCAAGATGGTGGCGCCGGACGCCGGCTTTTCGCTCGAGGTGCTGCCGACCTCGGGCTCGGCCGCTAACGTCAAACTCATGCGTTATGAGCCCGGCGTCAAGATGGCCGTCGTGCAGGCCGATGTCTACCAGGCTTTTTTGGACCGGGCCGCCGGCGGTAACCCCGAGGCGGCTGCCATCATCAAGCCGCTGCGGGTGATTTTGCCGCTCTACAACACCGAGATTCACTACATCGTTCGCGCCGACTCTGAGCTGAACTATCTGCACGACATCAAAGACGCTCGCATCAACGGAGGCCTGGTCGGCAGCGGCGCGGCCTTGATCACTCACACCCTGTACCGGATGATGTTTGGCGGCCCAATGGCGGAAGACAAGGCCAGCTTTCTGTCCAATGAGGAGGCCTTGGTCAAGCTGATCGGCGACAAATCGGTCGATGTGGTGGTGGTTGCGGCCGGCCAGCCCGCGCCCTTGATTGCCAATATGAAGCCCGAAGCGCAGAAGTTCATCAAGTTGCTCAAATTTGACCCTGCCCACCCCGCGTCGCAGTCGGCCCTGAATGTGTACGCGCCCGCCACGGTGCTGGCGAGCAGCTACCCGAATTTGCTGCTTGATGACTTCACCACCATCTCGGTCGGCGCCTTCTTGGTCACCTATGACTACAACTTGAAGGACACCGTCGACAGCTTCGGGCGCCTTGGCAAGTCGCTGTGCCAGAACTTCGCGCGTCTGCAGGCCGAGGGCCACCCCAAATGGCGTGAGGTCAATCTGAGCCTACCCAAGCTGGCGCCGGGCTGGACCTACTACCCGCCGACCACCCGCGAGCTGCGCAACTGCGTCGTCAAGAAGGTCAAGAAATGCTCGGCCGAGGAGCGCATCTTGGGTCTGTGCGGCTGATCAATTGACCAGCGAGTCGCTGACCGGGCTGTGTGATTCCAGCAAGGCGCTGCGGATGGCCGCCAGCAGCTGCGCCTCCAGCACCGGCTTGTGCAAGAGCACCAGGCCGGCGGCATGGGCCTCGCGGAGCCGCTCGGGCGCCGTGTCACCGCTGATCAACACCGCCGGCAGGCCGGGCAAGGCACTGCGCAGCGAGCGCAATGCCGAGATGCCGTCATCGCCGCCGCGCAGCCGCAGGTCGCTCAAGACGATGTCGGGGCGGCGCATCAGGCTGCGCAAAATCGCTTCGCGCGTGCTGGCCACCGCCACCACCTCGCAGCCCAGGCCGGTCAGCAAGGCCGTCATCGCCTCGCGCACCGGCGCTTCGTCGTCCAACACCAGCACATGCAGATGCGGCAACAGCGCAGGCGCAGTCTCACTGGCATTGGAGACCGTGGGCTCGATATCGGCAGCCTCGATACCAATGCTGAAACGGCAGCCCTGACCCAGCACCGAATACAGGCCCAGATGCATGTCCAACAAGTCGACCAGGCGGCTGACGATGGACAGGCCCAGCCCCAGGCCATTGGCGCGGTCCCGTTCGGGGTTACCGACCTGGTAGAACTCCTCGAAGATGCGCGCCTGCTCCTCGGGCGCGATGCCGCGGCCGGTGTCGCAAACACAGACCCGCCAGACCGCCTCATCACGCTCGACGATGACGGAGATATGGCCCTGGTCGGTGTATTTGATCGCGTTGTCGATCAGGTTGCGCAACACCCGCTCCAGCAGCGCGGGGTCGGTCTCGACAAAGGCATCGGCCGGGCAGCTGAGCTCCAGGGCCAGGCCCTTGCCATTGGCGGCTGCCTGCATTTCCTGACACAAACGACCCAACCACAGCTGCAGGCCGAACACCTGGGGCTGCACCTCGACCACGCCGGCGTCGAGTTTGGAGATGTCGAGCAGCACGTCCATTTGCGCCGTCAGCGACTGCACCGCCATATTCATGCTGCGCACGATGCCGGCGCTGACCCCGTCCAAAGGACGGCGCACCAAGGCCGCGCCGAACAAGGACAGCGTGTGCATCGGTTGGCGCAAATCATGGCTGGCCGAGGCCAGAAAGCGGGTCTTGGCCGACATCGCCGCTTCGGCCCGGTCCAGCGCCAGCCGCAGGGCCTGGTTGTTATGGACCTGCTGATGCCGGATCAAGACGGAGTCGACAAAGATGCGGTAGGCATCGCGCGCCATGCTGGCCAAGATCCAGGCAAAACCCAGAATCAGGGCCGCCAAGGCCAGCTCCAGCCAAGTGACCGGCCGCTGCCCACCGCCGCCCAAGCCCCAGGCCAGGCAATTGGCCAGCGTCAGCGGCAGCAAAAAACTCAGCAGCACCGGCCAGTAGCCGGCCGTGGTGGCCACCGAACCCGCACACAGACCGAGCAAGATGATGGTTTGCACCATGCGCTCGTAGTCGCTCAAAAAGGGTACAAAAGCAACCGAGGCGCTGTAGACGATGCCGTTGAGCGCGCTCAAACCGCTGGCCCAGCGCAACCGTTTCCAGGCCGGCGTCTGCTGGGGTGCGGCCAAGCGCAGCAATGCCCAACGTCGAAAAGCCAGCACCGAAAACACCGAGCAGACCCAGGCCAGCACCCAGCCATGGGCCACGCTGCCCCAGGCCATCGCTGCAATCACCAGGGCGCTGACGCCTACCGGATAGGGCAAGCGGCGCCCTTGCTGCGCCAACAAACGCAACAGCTCTTCATCCACCGCCGCCTGTTCGGCCAAGGGCTCACGCCGCATCAACTCTCTCCATGGGAAACCCAGATTGAGTATCGCTCTTGCGGCGGGAAGTTGCGGCGAGGGAAACCTGGCGCCCAAAAAACTAAGCCGACAAGCGCTGCCCTTGCGGGCTTTGCTTGTCGGCGTCGTCGTCCTCCCCCTTCAACCAACATGCCGAGGTCCAGGCGACATGTCGATCAGTTCCTAGTATCTTGCTTACAGTGACCGCCCGCTATCCCCCTCAAGTGGGATGCCGGCTGCGGCAGCTTCAATGGCCGCGCTGCTGGCCGGCGAAGCGCACGCTCAACAGCGCAACGACATCCCAGCGATGGTGTACGCGGCCGCCACGGCAGCAGCCAACAACCGCTCCTCAGTGCAACAAGAGGGCTCGAACAACGGCGCGGCTGTCATCCAGAACGGACAGGGCAACACCGCCGGCATTCGTCAGTTCGGCCGCAA
>JADMJQ010000011.1:20633-21330 GCA_018780415.1 Roseateles sp.
AGTCGCACCGGTTGGCGCGCTTCGCGCAGCACATCGTCGAGCAGGTTCAGGTAATAGGCCAGCGGCGGTGTGCGTTTGCCCGGCTGTTTAGCCAGATCGTCCCAGCGCCGCAGTTGCAGCGCGCGCGAGGCCTGGGTTTGCGCCAAGAACATCAGCCGCTCCTCGGCATTCATGCGTCCGCCCTGCAGGCCCAGCGAATGCTGCGATGCGGCCGACAAGCCCTCGGCGTAGCGTTCGTCGGTGGAAATCAAATAACGCTTGGCCTGCACATGCAAGCGAATCGGCTCCAGCACTTCGGGGCCGAAGCCGCCTGCGCCCAGCAGGGTCAAGGCGCGCAGCTCATGTTCGTCGTTATGCAGATGCGCCTCGGCAGGCGCATCGATCAGCTGTCCCAAGTCATGCAGCAACGCGGCCGCCACCAGCGTGTTGTCGGCATAGGCCCACTCAGCCAGCTGCGCGCATTGCAAGGCATGCTCCAGGGCCGACACGCTTTCGCGCCGCTCCAGGCGTTGCCCGGTGTAGATCGATGCGCCTCGGCGCTCAAACAGCGCCTCGATTTTGTGTACAACGTCCATCACATTCGCCCTCGAAAACAGGTGCAGGCATCTTGCGCTCGGGGCGGTGACCGCACCATGACAGTTCTATGAACATTCGGCACCGTGAACGTTGGCACTTGGCTTCATTCATAGGACTCACG
>JADMJQ010000011.1:21340-24667 GCA_018780415.1 Roseateles sp.
ACTCACGCAAAATTGTTCCAGCTAGGCACGACGCCGCAGACAGTACGCCAAGTACGGCAAGGCGAAGGAACGACGCTGGGGCTGAACTCGGACACAAACAGGCCTGAGGCCTGTTTGTGCCTAGCGAGGGCCACAGGCCTCCGGCCTGAGGCGGTTTTGCGTCAGTCCGCATTCAAAAACAATGAACAGTAAGCACAAGGCTGGTGAACCAAATGCCCCGCCAGGGCACGCACACTGAAGCCCATGCAACACAGCACCAATCTTCCCCTCAGTTCACGCTACAGCCCGGTGGCGATTGCCCTGCATTGGGTGCTGGCCTTGGCCATCATCGGTGCACTGGGCCTGGGCCTGTACATGAGTGACCTGCCCTTTTCGCCCACCCGCCTGAAGCTTTACAACTGGCATAAATGGGCAGGGGTGAGCATCCTGCTGCTGTCGGCGCTGCGCCTGCTCTGGCGCCTGACGCATCGCCCGCCGGCGGATCTGGCGATGCCGGCCATGCAGGCGCGCGCGGCGCATCTGACGCACGGCCTGCTCTATCTGCTGTTCTTTGCCGTGCCCCTGGCCGGTTGGGCCTACAGCTCGGCGGCGGGCTTCCCCATCGTCTGGTTCGGCGTTGTGCCCCTGCCTGATTTTGTGCCGGTAGACAAGGCCCTGGCCGCCTCATTCAAGCAGGCGCATCAATGGCTGGCCTATGGCCTGGCGACGCTGATCCTGGCGCATTTGGCCGGCGCGCTCAAGCACCATTTTCTAGACCGTGACGGCCTGCTTCAGCGCATGTCCCCTTTTCCACAGAAACGGAACCCTTCAGCATGAAATACCTGATCAATCTCTTGTTGGCCGCCTGGGTTTGCGCCGCCGGCCCGGCCGCTGCTGCCGCCGACTTGTTGCCGGCCTTGAGCGAACTCAGCTTCACCAGCCGGCAAATGGGCGTGCCGGTGGACGGCCGCTTCAAGCGCTTCGACGCCAAGCTGAACTTTGACCCGAAAAAGCCGACCGCCGGCCAGGTCAGCTTCAGCATCGAGCTGGGCAGCGTGAGCCTGGGCGCGCCCGAGCTTGAGGGCGAGTTGGCCAAAGCGGCCTGGTTTGACAGCAAGAAGCTGCCGCAGGCCACCTTCCAAAGCAGCGCCATCAAGGCCAAGGGCGGCAATCAGTTCGAGGTTGCCGGCAAGCTGACCATCAAGGGCCAGACCCGCGACGTCGTCGTGCCCATCACCTTGGCGCAAGCCGGCAACGTCAGCGCCGCCAGCGGCAGCTTCACGCTCAAACGGCTTGAATTCAAGATCGGTGACGGCGACTGGGCCGACACCTCCCTGGTCGCCAACGAGGTGCTGGTGAAGTTCAAGCTCGCCTTCAGCGGCGTGGCGCCGCTTTAAGTTTCGTCCACCCACTTTTTCTCCCCTCAACCATCTACCAACCGCGAGATTCCGCCGCAATGAAACAAGTTCTGATCACCGTCGCCCTGGCCGCCGCCGCCAGCCTGTGCCAAGCCGCACCGGCCACCTACAGCATCGACCCCAGCCACACCTTTGTGACCTACGAGATCACGCACTTCGGCACCTCCACCAACCGTGGCCGCTTCGACAAGAAAGAAGGCTCGGTGCAGTTCGACCGTGCCGCCAAGACCGGCCGGGTTGAGATCAGCTTTGATATCGCCTCGGCCAACACCGGCTTCGCGCCGATGAACACCCATTTGCTCAGCGACGACCTGCTGGCCGCCGAGAAATTCCCGACCGCCAAGTTCGTCGGTGACAAATTCGTCTTCAACGGCGACAAGGTCAGCGAAGTGCAGGGCCAGCTGACCCTGCGCGGCAAGACCAACCCGGTCACGCTGACGGCCACTCACTTCAACTGCTATGACAGCCCGATGCTCAAGCGCGAGGTCTGCGGCGGCGACTTCGAAGCCACCATTGACCGCACACAGTGGGGCGTCGACTACGGCCTGGCCTGGGGTTTCCCAAAGAACGTCAAGCTGATCATTCAGGTTGAGGCGGTAAAGCAATAATGACCTTGTGGGCTGGACCGCCCGAGCGTACCCGCGAGTAGCTCTGGCACCAACTGATTGAGCGGGTTCTCGGCGCTAGACCGCCGGGTAGGTCCGCCCCAAATAAATCCGTCCCCCTCACCGGCCGACGGGTTTTTCACTTTTAGGGCTTGCCGACTGTCGCGTTTCGGTGCAGTTCGGGCGCTTCTTGCTGCGCTGCATCGCGAACGCCTGGGTTCAGGCCAGTGCCTTCAGTACAGTGCAGCCCATGCAACAAGGTCCCTCTTCCATGCACCCGCCCACGCTGTACCAGCGCTGGCAACGCTTCTCCGCCGCCGCACTGCGGGTGTTTCATGCCTACGCCGGCTGGTTGGTCAGCATCAGCTGGAAACGCTTTATCGTCTTGGCGGTGGTGCTGATGATTGGCGTCAACATCCTGCAGGACCTGCCGCCCTTCACCTGGCGCATCAGTTCCACCATCACGCCCGACGAGATTCCTGAGCCGGCCACCGAGCCCGAGCCGCCGGCCCTGCCGGAGCCCAGCCCGGAGGCGCGCCGCGCCGCCAAGTCCTTGATCAAGTCCGACAAGCCGATTCACTACGAAATCACCATCGATGAGAGCGGCGTCAAGGTGCAGCCGCGCAAGGCCAAATCAGCGGCATCTGCCGCGTCGGCGTCGGCCGCAGAAGACGGCGAAATCGACCCCGACCTGCCGTCGATCGAGATCCATCTGCCCAAAGAAGCCAAGTCTGCGGAAATCCGGCAGGCGATCGAGGAAGCCAAAGACGGCATCGAAGTGGCCTTGCGCGAAGCCGCCGAGTCGGCGCAGACGGCCGCCCGCGAGGCCGCCGTCGACGCGCGCCGAGCCGCCCGCGCGCCGCGTGAGATCCGCGAGGCTCTGCGTCAGCCACGCCGCCACACCACCACCGTGCATCTGGGTGACTTCCTGGTCAAGCTGGCCTTCTTCTTTGTGCTCGGCTCGGCCCTCATCAAGGTCACTTACAAAGGCCGGCTGCAAGCCGAGGTCAAGGCCGCTCAGGCGACCGAAACGGCCGAGGCCGATTCGCTAAAACGCCAGGTGGTTGAGACCCGCATGGCCGCGATGCAGGCCCAGGTGGAGCCGCATTTCCTCTTCAACACCTTGGCCTCGATCGACCATCTGATCGAAACCGACCCGCCGCGTGCCTCGCAGATGCAAAAGAACTTGATCGCGCTATTGCGCGCGTCGATGCCGACCATGCGCGAGGCCAATGCCAGCGGCGTGCGCGACCTGGGCCGCGAGCTGGCCGTCATCAAGCCCTATCTGGAGATCCTCAAGGTGCGCATGGAGGAGCGGCTGCAGA
>JADMJQ010000016.1 GCA_018780415.1 Roseateles sp.
CCTGCGCGGCATCCCGCGCGATATGGAGGAGGCGGCCCAGATCGACGGCTGCAACGCCTTGCAACTGCTCTGGCACATCATCGTGCCGATGCTGAAGCCGGCCATTATTTCGGTCATCGTGTTCCAGTTCATCTGGACCATGAACGACTTCATGGGCCCGCTGATCTATCTGGCCTCGGTGGAGAAATACCCGGTTTCACTGGCCCTGAAGATGAGCATAGGCGCCACCGAGGAGGTCGAGTGGGCTAGCGTGATCGCGATCTCGGTCGTGGCCTTGATCCCGTCCGTGGCGGTGTTCTTCGCCGCCCAGCGTCATTTCATTGAAGGTTCCGCTTCCAGCGGCATCAAAGGTTAGAACGACATGGCACAGCTAAGCCTGAAGAAAATAGAGAAGGTCTACCCGAATGGCTTCAAGGCCGTACACGGTGTCGATCTAGAAGTCCGCGACGGCGAGTTCATGGTCTTTGTCGGCCCCTCGGGCTGCGCGAAGTCCACGCTTTTGCGCATGATCGCTGGCCTGGAGACCATCTCCGGCGGCGAGCTGCATATCGGCGGCAAGCTGGTCAACAACCTGGCCCCCAAGGCCCGCGGCATCGCGATGGTGTTCCAGAACTATGCGCTCTACCCGCATATGAAGGTCTACGACAACCTGGCCTTTGGCCTCAAGCTCGCCGGCGCCAAGAAGGACGAGGTTGACAGACGAGTGCGTCATGCGGCCCAGCTGCTGGAGATGGAGCATCTGCTGGACCGCTACCCCAAGCAGCTGTCGGGCGGCCAGGCGCAGCGCGTCGCGGTCGGCCGCGCCATCGTCAAGAAGCCCGAGGTGTTCTTGTTCGATGAGCCGCTGTCCAATCTGGACGCCAAGCTGCGCGCCTCTATGCGGGTGCGCCTGACGGAGCTGCACCGCACGCTGCGCGAGTCGGGCCAGCCGGCCACCGTCGTCTACGTCACCCACGACCAGGTCGAGGCGATGACGATGGGCGAGCGCATCTGCGTGCTCAAGGACGGCGTGATCCAGCAGGTCGACACCCCGACCGAGCTCTATGACAGACCGGCCAACGCCTTTGTGGCCAGCTTCATCGGCTCTCCGGAAATGAATATCCACCCGGCGACCTTGCAGGCCGACGGCAGCAGCAACGGCTTGGCGGTGGTGATGGGGGGTCAGGTCATGCCTTTGCCCGAGGCCAAGGCGCAGCGTATGCGCCAGCACAGCGGTGCCATCAAGTTCGGCCTGCGCCCCGAACATATCTCGGCCGAGGCGCGGCCGCAGGGTGACAGCTTCGCGGTGCCGGCGACGCTGCGCTTCTCGGAGCACATGGGCAGCGAGGTGTTCGTGCATTTCGACATCGGCAATGTGGCCATGACTGCCCGCGTGCCGGCCGATCAGCTCGGCAGCCTTGCGGGCAAGGCGCGCGGCGCGGCCCACACCTTCCATCTGCAACTGGGTTGCGGCCATTTGTTTGATGGTGCAGAAGCCGGCAATGGCGCCAATCTGCTGCTCTGAAGGTCGATATGAGCCTCATTGATAGACGCCGTTCCCTGCTTGCCATCGCCGGCCTGCTCGCTTTTGCCGGCGTGCCGGTGCAGGCGGCCGAGCCCACCGTCCTTCGCTTTGCCTGGTGGGGCGGTGGTGCCCGCCACCAAGCGACGCTGAAGGCGATCGCAGCCTTCGAGCGCCAAAACCCCGGCCTCAAGATCAAGGCCGAGTACATGGGTTTCAATGGTTATCTGGAGCGCCTGACGACGCAAATCGCCGGCGGCTCCGAGCCCGATGTGATGCAGATCAACTGGGCCTGGATGGCGATGTTCTCCAAGCGCGGCACCGGCTTCACCGACCTGAATCAGTACCGCCATGTGTTGGCGCTGAAGCAGTTCAGCGAACAGGACTTGGGTATGGGCATGGTGGCGGGCAAGCTCAATGCCTTGCCGGTCGGCTATAGCGCGCGGATTTTTCTGTGGAACAAGGCGGCATTCGATCGCGCCGGTTTGCCTCTGCCCAAGACCTGGGACGAGCTGTTCGCCGCCGGCGCGGTCTTCAAGCAGCGACTTGGGCCCAACGCCTTCCCGCTGGACGGTGAGCTCTACGACATGATTCTGCTGTCGCAGGCCTATGTGCATCAGAAGCTCGGCACGGCCTATCTGGACCCCAAGCAGCCGCGCGTGGCGATGAGCCCGGCCGCGGCGCTGGAATGGGTGCAAACCTATAGGCGCCTGGTCGACGGCCACACGGCCACGCCGCTGCCACTGCGCGCCAGCTTGGGCGGCGCCGAAAAAGCGACCGAGCAGCAGCAGGACTGGGTGGTCGGCAACTGGGCCGGCAACTACACCTGGGACAGCGCGATCTCGCTGCGCGCCAGCACCTTGGATGCGCAGCAAAAGCTGGCGCTGGGCGAGTTTCCGACCTTGCCGGGCGCCGCCAATAGCGGCATGTTCGGCCGGCCCTCGCTGATGTTTGCGGTTGGCCGCAATAGCAAGAAGGCCGAGCTGGCGGCGCGCTTCATCAACTTCATGCTGACCGACCCTGAAGCCGCGCGCATTTTGGGCAAGACCCGTGGTGTGCCCGGCGCGCAGAGCCAGTTTGATTTGTTGGTGCGCGAGAACGCCTTGCCGCCGCTGGAGCTGCAGGCCCATGCGCTGATCCAGGCGCAAAAGGTAGCCGGCCGCATCGAGCTGCCGTCGCCGCTGTTCGAGCATGCGCGGATGCAGAAGTTCATGCGCGAGGTGTTCGAGACGGTTGCCTATGGCAAGACCACCGACGTCGAGGCCGCCAAGCGCTTGGTGGAAGAAGGTAATGCCTTACTTCGGCGCATTAAATAGCTCCAAATATTCAAATCGACTTGCCAAGCCAATCATCATGAGCAAATCAACCCAACGACAAATGCAATTCGTGTCCCGCCAGGACCCCGACACCGGTGCCAAGGTGACCCGGCTGACGCCCTTGGACGTGACCTGCCATCGCAATTACTTTTATCAAAAGTGCTTCACCAATGACGGCAGCAAGTTGATCTTTGGTGCTGAGTTTGGGCCTGATGTTGGTGATCCCGCGAGGCCGAACTGGAACTACCACCTGCTCGATCTGCAGACGCAGGTCGCCACCCAGCTGACCGACCAGGCGGGTGAAAACACCTTCGGGGGATTTTTGAGCCCGGATGACAAATATCTGTACTTCGTGCGCGCCGAGCGCCAGCTGATCCGCCTGCATTTGACAGGTTCTAGCGAACTGACTGAAGACGTCGCCTACACCGTGCCCGCCGGCTGGGTCGGCTATGGCACCTGGGTGTCGAACAGCAGCTGCACCCAGATGGTCGGCATCGAGATCCATGCCGACGACTGGTTCCCCTTGAGCGACTGGAAGAAATTCCACGATATGTTCCACAAGAAGCCGCGCTGCCGCTTGATCCGCATCGACCTGGCGACGGGCGCGCGCGAGGTGATCCTGGAGAAGGACGGCTGGCTCGGCCACCCGCAGTACCGCCCATTTGATGACAACACCGTCGCCTATTGCCACGAAGGCCCGCATGACTTGATCGACGCGCGCATGTGGTTCATCAATGAGGACGGCAGCAATATGCGGTGCGGCAAGGAGCACGAGAAGGGCGAGAGCATCACCCATGAGTTCTGGGTGCCGGACGGCTCGCAGATGATGTTCGTGTCCTATCTGGAGGGCCAGACCGAGCGCTGGATCTGCACGCTGGACCCGGTCACATTGCAATCGCGCCGCATCACCGCCATGCCGCCTTGCTCGCATTTAATGAGTAATTTCGACGGCACGCTGCTGGTCGGCGACGGCAGCGGTTCGCCGGTCGACGTGGCCAATGCCAGCGGCCACGAGATCAAGAACGACCCCTATCTGCATCTGTTCGATCTGCAGGCCGGCACCCGCCGCACCATCGCCCGGCATGACAGCAGCTGGCGCGTCTACAAGGGCAACCGCCAGGTCACCCATCCGCATCCCAGCTTCACGCCGGACCAAAAACAGGTCTTGTTCAGCTCGGATGCCGAGGGCGAGCCGGCGCTCTATCTGGTCGATTTGGTCTGAAGAAGACCCTAAGTCAGGGATAATTCAAAGCAATTGAAACGCTATACCAAGGCATTCGGAACAAATGGATGATGACTCAAGTGATGCCAAGCAACCGGAATCGGTTGCCGCGGTACTGAAGGTTTTTGCGATCCTGCAGGCCTTGTCGGAACGCAGCGAGACCGGCATTTCTGATTTGTCCGTGCGTCTGGCCATGCCCAAAGCGACCGTCTACCGCTTTTTGCAAACCATGATGACGCTGGGCTATGTGCGCCAGCAGGCCGACAGCGAACGCTATGGCCTGACCATGCGGGCGTTTGAGCTAGGCGCCAAGGCCCTGCAATATCCGGATCTGGTCGACCTGGCCAAGCACCATATGCAGATGCTGGCCGACAAGACCGGCGAAACCGTTCACCTGGGCACCTTGATCGACAGCGAGATCATCTATGTGCACAAGATCGATTCGCGCCACACCCTGGGCATGTATTCCAAGGTCGGTCGGCGCGCGCCGCTGCACTGCACCGCCATCGGCAAGGTGCTGCTGGCCTGGGAGCATCCTGAGCGCCGCGACCGCATCCTGGACGGCGCCGAGTTCAAGCGCTTCCGCGACAAGACCATCGTCGAGCGCGAGCCGTTTTTGGCCGAGTTGGCCCGCGTCAAGGCGCAAGGCTTCGGCGAAGACCGGGAAGAGTTTGATGATCACATCCGCTGCCTGGGCATCCCGATCTTCGACCGTCTGAATCAGCCGATTGCCGGCATGAGCATCTCATTCCCGACCTTCCGCTACGACGAGCAAAAAGCGCCGGAAATCATCGCCATGTTGACGGCCGCCAGCCGTGATATTTCCAGCAAGCTGGGCTGCACGCATTTCCCGCTGGACGCCTGAGCCTTAGGGTTCTCGGTCAGCGCGCCGCCTTCGGGTCGCCCAGATGGCTTTTCAGCCACTGGCGCATTTCCCACTGCACATGGCCTACCGACTCGCGTGCGTTGTAGCCATGGGCTTCCAGCGGCAGCAGTACATAACGTGAGGTGCCGCCGGTGCCTGCAATCGCCTGGTAGAGCCGTTCGGACTGCATCGGAATGGTGCCGGCGCGGTCATCGGCGTCACCGTGAACCAGCAGCAGCGGCTCCTTGATCTGGTTGGCATACAAGAACGGCGACAGCTTCAGATAGGTGTCACGGGCCTCCCAGATCGAGCGCCGCTCGCTCTGGAAGCCGAACGGCGTCAGCGTGCGGTTGTAGGCACCGCTGCGTGCAATGCCGGCCTTGAACAGATCGGTATGGGCGAGCAGATTGACGGCCATGAAGGCGCCATAGCTGTGGCCGCCTATGGCCACCCGCTTCGGGTCGGTGACGCCCAGGTCCTCGGCCTTGTCGATGATGGCGCGCGCGCTCAGGCTGATTTGTTCAATGAACTCATCATTGACCGATTTGGCATCGCCGACGATGGGCATTGTGGCGTCGTTCAGCACTACATAGCCGTCCAGCACCAGCATCAAGGGGCTGATGCCGCTGAAGTTGGGGTAGCGGTTGGGCGACCCCGACACCTGACCGGCCAGGGCCGCATCGTTGAATTCGAGCGGATAGGCCCAGACCAGGGTGGGGCGGGCCTCGCCCTCTTTGTAGTCGGGCGGCAAATACATCCAGAACGACATCTCGACGCCGTCGCCGCGCTTGAAGCTGACCAGCTCGCGACGGATCTTGCGCATCAGCGGATGCGGCGCGCGGGCGCGGGTCAGCGCGGTGGCGGCGCTATTAGGCTGGGTCAGTGACTGCACATGCAGCGAGGGCGGTTGGTTGATGCTCTCTTGCAGCGTCAGCAACTGGCCGTTGCTCAGCAGCTCAAGCGGCGCTGCGTAGATGGTTTCGCCGGACTGGAACAGGCGTTGCACCGTGGTGTCGCGCAGTGACAGCCGATCCAGAAACGGCCGGTCGCCTTTGGGGCTGGCGCCGGCCCCTTGCAGCAAAAGGCCGCCGCCCCAGGTCTGCGCCACCCTATGGCCGCTGGCCGACATGCGCATCAGCGGGGCGCCGGGGTGGCCGTAGCGTTCGCGCATCGAGTGATCAAACACGGTGCGGACGCTGCCGCCGCGCAACGCCAGCAAATAGCTGCGGGTCCAGGCACGCAGGCCGTCGTCTTCGCTGACCAAGGCGTGTTGGCCATCGTCCAGAAAGCGCATGCTGTTGAAGCGCTGCGGCAGGCGCAGCAGCTCCTGGGCGTCGCCGGTATAGGGCGCGTCCAGCCGCATCAGGCGGTCGCGGTGGGCGACGCGGTTGTTCGGATTGCCGCCGTCCAGGGCCTCGACCCAGTAAATGGCCGCGTCCTTATTCGGCGAGGCATAGAACAGCCGCGGCCCCGCCAGCACGCCGTTGATGGCCACACCGCGCTTGAGCGGCAGGCGCGCAATCTCGCGCAGCACGCGCCCGTCCGGTCGGCGTACCTCCACCACCTGAGGGAAATCGTCCCAGGTCAGGCTGTAGCTGAAGGGGCGGGTGATGCGCTCGGTCAGCAAGGTGTCGCCGTCGCCGAGGCGCGCCACGCTGAAGAACAGCCCCGGCTCGCCGAGCCGCCTGCTTTGCAAGGTGCGCAGATCGACGCGGGTCAGCTGCGACAGCGCGTGATAGTCAAGCAGGCGTTCGTCATGCGGGGTTTGCAGTAGGTCGGCATGGGTGCGCTCCGGCGAGGCCCGGCCCGAGGTTTCGTGGATCAGTGGCGCATTCGGCACCGCCGGCAGCCGGGGCGCCGGGCCGCGGCGCTCGGCCCTGGCCAGCACGACCAGCTCGGTCGCACTCAGCCAGGCCAGCTCACCCTGCGCCAAGGCGTTGTTCAGGCTGATGCCGGCAATTCTTTGTATTTCGCCACTGGCAGCGTCGCCGACCCATAGCTCATTGGCCTGCTCGGTACGCCGCTCCAGCAAGAAACGTTGGCCATCGGGCGCCCAGCTGAAGCTGTGGAAATAGCTTTTGCCGGACGGGCCGCCGGCGCTCAGGTCCACGCTTTGCTCCGGCGCCTGCGCATTCAGCAAGGGCCGCAGGCGCAGGCGCTCGATCGCGGCGGTTTGGCTGGGCACGCCGCTGGCCTGATCAAAGCGCAGGCCGGCCAGCCTCAACGTCGGGCGGGCCAGCTCGGCCAGGCTGCTGAAGCGGCGCAGTTCCAGCAGGGCCAGGGTCTGCTTGTTCGGCGCGATCAGATGCCTGGGGCTGGCCGGCGCGTCAAGCAGCTCGCGCACCGCCGGCGAGGGCTGCTGGTAGCCACTTTGCTGTGGCGCGGCCAGCGCGGCAGCGCCCAGCAGGGTCAGGCCGCAGCTCAGCAGGACAGGGCCGAGGGCACGCGCGAGAGTGAGGGTAAGCGCTAGGCGTTGTGGCGAGAACATGGCGGGCAAGCGTATCAGATCAAGACACTTTGGCGCTCAACCACCAGGCCAGGGTCGAGAAGCTGCCGAAGGCCAGCACCGTCGAGGCCAGGATGATGCGGGCGACGCGGCCGTTGTCGGCGCCGTAACGCTCCGCCAACAGTGACACATTGCTGGCGCTGGGCAGGGCCGCGGCCAGGGTCAGCACCACCAACTGGAAGTGGCTCAACGGCGCGCCCAAGCCCTGCGCCGCCATGCCCAGGCCCATCACCAGGGCCGGATGGACCAGCAACTTGATCAGCGCGACCGGCAGGTACAAGGCCGCCGGCGTGCGGCTGTGCGCATGCTGGCCGGCGCGCCACAACACCGCGCCGATGGTGAACAGCGCCACCGGCGACGCAGCGTCGGCCAGCATCTTGACCACGCTCGCCAGCGGCCCGGGCAGCGTCAGGCCCAGGGCGGCGGCGCTCAGACCCAGCGCAATTGACCAGGGCAGCGGGTTGGACAGCGCGCCGCGCAAGGCCTGCCACAGTGCTTGGCCGCGATTGCCCGCACCGGCGTCATGGCCGCGCGCCAGCGCAATGCACAAGGAGCTGGTCAGCAAGAGATCGACCAGGATGGTGCAGATGACCGGCCCGGCCGCCGCCTCACCCAGCAGTGCCACCAGCAGCGGCACGCCCATAAAGCCGGTGTTCGGAAAGGCGGCCACCAAGGCGCCGAAGGCCGCGTCCTTCATCTGCACCCGCGTGGACAGGCTCAAGCAAATGGTCAGCGTCACCACGATCAGCGCGCAGGCGCTGTAGACACTCAGCACGGCGGGGTTGAGCAAGCTGGCCAGCGGCATGCTGAAGCCGAAGCGGAACAGCAGGCAGGGCAGGGCGAAGAAGAGCACAAAGCCATACAGACCAGGGATGGCGGCCTCCGCCAGCACGCCGCGCTGGGCCGCCAGATAGCCACACAAGATCAGCGCGAAAAAGGGCAGGGTGACGGCGAGTATGGCTTGCATGGGTGGCCGCAGTATCGCAAGCCTGGCTTGCTGGCGGCTGAATGCGCTTTGGCGCCAGCGGCGCCGGTGACAACTGCCAACAGGTGCCAACAAATGCGCAGGTCGCGTGAGTGAATGCGCAGCGACCCCCGGTTTGCGGGGCCAGGCCGGCACGGAAATGACACAGACCTCCTCTACGATCCCGGCACAAATCCTATGCGCATGCCCGAACTCACCCTCCCCCCTCCGTCGCCCCAAGCCCTGCTGCGCGAAGGCGCGGTGCTGGGCGTTTGGCGTTTGCGCGCTGCCTTGCATGGCCGCGATGCGCTGCAAGGCAGCTCGGCGGGCCAGTGGTACAGCGCCCGCCATGCCATGGCCGCCGACCGCAATTGCAATGTGCTGGTGTTGCCGCGCTGCGAGCGTTCGGCCGGCATCATGCTGCGCTTCGGCGACCAGGTCGGCGATCTGGGTGCCTTGGCCCACCCCGCCATCAAGGTGCCCAACGACAGCGGCGTGACCCCGGGCGGCCAGCCCTATCTGATTTTTGACAGCAGCGACGGCCAGCCTATCGTGCGAGCCTGCTCCACCTTGCCCTTGCGGGACCGCCTGCGCTTGGTCGTTCAGTTGTGCGAGGCCTTGCGCTACACCCACCAGCAGGGCTGGTTGCTGGGCGAGTTTGACCCGGCCTTGTTATGGGTCAATGCGGAGCGCCAGCTCACCCTGATGGGCATGGGCTTGCTGCGCATACCCGACCCGGCCGACCCCTTCGAGCGTGGTCTGAGCCTGGCCTCGGCGCCCGGCTTTGCCAGCCCCGAGGCGCTGGCCGGTGAGCCGCCCAGCTTTGCCAGCGAGGTCTATGGCCTGGGCGTCTTGCTCTGCCTCTTGGTGGACGGGCGCCTGCCGAATCAGCTTGACGGCAGCAATGACGGGCATTCTCCGGCGGCATCGTGGCCGGGCTTGACGGCCTTGGAGCGCTTCAGCCTGGACGCCTTGTGCGCCAAGGCGATCGCACCGCAGGCCGCCCGCCGCTATGCGGGCGCCGAGGCGTTGGCGGAAGATTTGCGTTGCTGGTTGGCCGGCGAGGACCATTCGGCCTTGGTGTTGACGCCGATGCCGCTGCTGAGCAAAGCCAGCGCTGAGACGGACGCGATGACGTATGAATCCAGCGTGCCAGCCTGGCCGCCGCGCCCGTCTGCGGGCCGCCGCGCCCTGTGGGCCGGTTTGGCCTTGTCGACGCTGGCGGCGCTGTCGGTTGGCGCCTGGTTGGCGCCGCAATTCTGGCCGCAAATCTGGCCGCAGGGGCTGGCAGCAAGCAACCTGGGCCAGCAGCCAAGCGGCGCCGGCGTCGCCGCCAAATTGGCCGCCCCCATGCGCAAGCCCGAGTTGCTGGCTGCGAATGCGCTTGACACGCCGCCTGCGCAAGCAGAAATAGCCCCCGAGCCGGCGCCGGCTGCCCAAGTCGAAGCAAAGCCGGCTTTCAAGCCGCTGGTGCAACGCAGCCCCACGCCGGCTCAAGCCGACGCCGCTGTTGCGGGAGCGCCCGCTGCCTCCGCGGCAGGCCTGGCTACTACAGGGGACGCCGGCAATAGCGGCAGCAGCGGCAGTAGTGGCAGAACTGGCGAATAGGCCTACTTCATCGCGAGTGGCCGCGCGCCGGCCTGGCCCGCGGCCACCGCAAAGCGCGCCGACACATCGACCGGGCTGTTGGCATCCCACAACTCGCGCACCGTGCGCAGCTCGACCTGCAGGCTGTCCTGCTGCAGTACAAAGCTCATATAGCCATGCTGGTCGCTGCGGCTGTAGCGGATATGCGGGTTGTGCGGCCGGGCAAAGTCCAGGCGCTGCTGATCCAGGCCCTGGCTGCTGATCGAGGTGCCGCAAAACTCGGTCGCGATCACCGCACTGTCGGCGTCGTTGAAGTCCAGCTTCAGATCGCAGACATAGTTGGCGTGCACATCGCCGCCCAACACCACGGTATTGGGCAACTTCTTGGCGACCAGGCCTTGCAGCAGGCGGCTGCGCGCCGGGCCGTAGCCGTCCCAGCCATCGGTCCAGTGCACGCGCGGCTGGTCGGGATTCAACTGCCAGTTCATTTGCGCCATCAGGGTGGATTGCGCCAGCAGGTTCCAGGGCCGCGAGGCGTCCCAGCTCTGCGCCAGCCATTGCTCTTGCGCGGCACCCAGCAAGCTGCGCTTGGGGTCCAAAAAGTCAGGGCAGTCCTTCAGCGACAAGGTGTTGGAGCCGCCGCGACCGGGCTTGGGGCAAACTTGGCGGTCACGGTACTGGCGGCAGTCCAGCGTGATCAGGCGGGCCAGCTTGCCCCAGTCATAGCGCTCATGGATGCGGATATCGAAGCCGCTGGGCCGCATCGCCTTGGGGAAGGGCAGATGCTCCCAATAGGCCTTGACGGCGGCGGCGCGGCGCGCCGGGAAGTCGGCCTCCAGGCCTTGCGAGCTGGCGCCGGCCCAGTCGTTGTCGACCTCATGGTCGTCCCAGGTGATGATCCAGGGCGCGCGACCATGCATGGCCTGCAGGGCGGGGTCGCTTTTGTACTGGGCATAACGCTGACGATAGTCGGCCAGCGTGCGACACAGGCCGCCCAGATGCACGCGTGGCGCCGGGGCGCTGGCCGAGGCATTGGGCACAGCGCCGTACTCGTAGATATAGTCGCCCAGGAACAGCACCAAGTCCAGATCCTGTTTGGCCATATCGCCCCATGCCGCATAACGGCCATGGTCCCAGCGCTGGCAGGACGCGATGGCGAAGCGCAAATGGCTGACCTCGGCGTCCAGCGCCGGCGCCGTGCGGGTGCGGCCGACGCTGCTGCGCGCGCCCAGGGCGCTGAAGCGGTACCAATACCAGCGGTCTGGTTTCAGCCCGGCGGGCTCGGCGTGCACGCTGTGGGCGTCTTCCGCGACCGCTTGTTCAAGGCCGCGGGCGGCGATGCGAGTGAAGCCCTCGTCCTCGGCCAGCTCCCATCGCACTTCGGCCTGAGCGGGCAGGTCGTCGCCGGTCAACCGCGTCCACAGGACCATGCCGCCCGGCCGCGGGCAGCCCGAGGCCAGGCCCAGGGCGAAGCGCAAGGCGGGGTCGTCGGCAGCAGCATGGCGAACGAAGAGCGGCGCGCTGCCGGCGGCGAGCGCGGCTTGCAGCAGCTGGCGGCGGCGTGAGTCGGCGGGGGGAAAGAGGCTCATGCCGCGCAGCATAGCCGGGCGCCATCCATGTTCATTCGGGACTGCGAACTTTCCACAGGCGGGCCGACTCCAGCAGGGCGCCACTCGCACGCTGCTGTTCCAGCGCTTGGTCGAAACCGCGCTTGAGGTTTTCGCCCGCCGCATTGCGGGTGAAGGCGAAGTGGCCACCCAGCACCGTGATCGGCGGCTGCAAAGCGACCAGCTCCTGGCTCAGGCCCAAGGTCTCCAGCACCGGCAGCGTGTTGCGCTCATTGCTGGCCAGCAACTCGATGCGGCCGCGCTGCAGCATGCGCAGGCCGGTCGCCACATCGCCGGGTGAGCTGACGCTGAAGCTGGGGCGCGCCTGCTCAAGCGCAGTGCCGTAGGACCAGCCCAGCACGAGGCCGATCGAGCGCCCGCGCAGCGCCGCGACGTCGCCACGCCATAACTCAGCAGTTGAGCGCTTGGCATAAAAAACCAGGGCATCCTCATAAAAGGCCAGCTGCGAGTATAGGAAGCGGCGCTCGCGCTCGGGCGTGCGGTAGGGCCCGATCAAGATGTCGGCCTGGCCCTGCTCGACCATGGCCTGCGCGCGGGCCCAGGGGTAGGTCTCGAAGCGGATTTTCAGGCCCTGGCTGAGGGCAGCGCGCCGCAGCAGATCGACGGCCAGGCCGCTCAGTTGGCCGCTGGCGTCGGCCATAAAGACACGCGGGAAATTCGTACCCACCGCCAGCAAGTCGCGCGCTTGCGCCGACGTCGTGAAGGCCGCGCCCAAAATACAAACTAGCCAAATCGTCAAGCGCCGCATCGTGCGAACGATTATGCAGTGGCAATTCTTGGGCCTCGCTATCATGCCCAGTTGCCCCCGATCCAGATCGACCCAGATCATGTCCACCAAACCCGCCACCACCCTCAATCCCGCCCAGCTCGAAGCCGTCCATCACCTGGACGGCCCCTGCCTGGTGATTGCCGGCGCGGGCTCGGGCAAGACCAGCGTGATCACGCAGAAGATCGCTCGCCTGCTGCAGGCCGGCTATGCGGCCAAGCACATCGGCGCCATCACCTTCACCAACAAGGCCTCGCAGGAGATGCGCGAGCGCGCCAAGAGCCTGATCGGCCCGCGCGCCGCCAAGGATCTGGCGATCTCGACCTTTCACTCGCTGGGCGTGCGCATATTGCGCCGCGAGGGCCCGCTGGTCGGGCTGAAGGAGCAGTTCTCCATCCTCGACAGCGACGATGTCTTGGGCGTCTTGCGCGACGCCGGCGGCACGCTCGATGCGAATCAAGCCAAGGCCTACCAATGGACGATCTCGGGCTGGAAGAACCAGGGCCTGACGTCGAATCAGGCGCTGGCGATGGCCAAGGACGAGCATGAGCGCGCCGCTGCCGTCGTGATGGCGCGTTATCAAGAGCGCTTGGCGGCCTATCAGGCGGTCGATTTCGATGACCTGATCAGCCTGCCGCTGCGCTTGCTGAGCGAGCATGCCGAGGCGCGCGGCCGCTGGCAGGATCAGCTGCGCTACATCCTGGTGGACGAATACCAGGACACCAATGCGGTGCAATACGACTTGCTGAAGGCCCTGGTCGGCCCGCGCGCGATGTTCACGGCGGTGGGCGACGACGACCAGAGCATCTACGGTTGGCGCGGCGCCACGATCGAGAACCTGAAGCGGCTGCCGGTTGATTACCCGCGCCTGAAGGTGATCCCGCTGGAGCAGAACTACCGCTCGACCGGCGCCATCCTGCGCGCCGCCAACAACGTCATCGCCGTCAACCCGAAGATTTTCGAGAAGAAGCTGTGGAGTGAGTTCGGCGATGGGGATCCGGTCGCGCTGATCGAGTCGGACGGCGAAGAGCACGAGGCCGAGCGCGCGGTGCAGCGTATCCAGGCCCTGCGCGCGGAAGGCAAGGCGCAGAACTTCAGCGACTTCGCCGTGCTCTACCGCGCCAACCACCAGGCCCGCACCTTCGAGAAGGCGCTGCGCCGGGCAGAGATCCCCTACAAGGTCAGCGGCGGCCAGAGCTTTTTCGACAAGAGCGAGATCAAGGACCTTTGCGCTTGGCTTCGCCTGCTGGTCAACCAGGACGATGACCCGGCCTTTCTGCGCGCCATCACGACGCCCAAACGCGGCATCGGCCACCAGACCTTGGGCTCACTCAGCCAGTTTGCCGGGCGCTGGAAATCCAGCATGTTCGAGTCGCTGTTTGCCGAGTCGCTGGGCGAGGTGATGAGCGCCAAGGCGCTGGGTTCGCTGCATGAATTTGGCCGCTACATCACCGATCTGGAGTTCCGCGCCAAGCACACCGAGGGCACCGAGGCCGCCAAGGCTTTGCTGCTGGAATGGGTCAAGGACATCGGCTATGAGGAACATCTGCTGGGCAGCGAGGACAACGAGAACGTCGCGATTGCGCGCTGGAACAATGTGCTCGATTTCATCGACTGGGTCGCCAAACGCTGCGGCGGCAAGGTCACGCAGGACGGCGGCTCAACGTTCGAGAGCGAGAAGCAGACCGTGCTACAGGTCGCGCAGACCATCAGCGTGATCATCTCGCTGTCCGAGCGCAATGAAGAGCAGGATCAGGTCACCTTGACCACGCTGCATGCGTCCAAGGGCCTGGAGTGGCCGCATGTGTTTCTGGCCAGCGTCAACGAAGGGCTGCTTCCCTTCAAGGCCGACGATGAAGAGATGACGGCCCAGCGGCTGGAGGAAGAGCGCCGGCTGATGTATGTGGGCATCACGCGGGCGCGCAGCACGCTGGCGGTGGGCACGCTGCGCCGGCGCAAAAAGTCGCGTGAGCTGGTGATGGGTATACCGAGCCGCTTTATCACCGAGATGCGGCTGAACGAGGGCAGCGGCAAGGAAGACCCGCGCGAGAAGCTGAAGCGCTTGCGCGAGTCGCTAGCGGCCAAGGGCGCGGTGTCGGATGCGGCGAAGGCAGCCGACAGCTCGAAATAGCGCTGATGTTTGCACAGTTCGCCGGCATTCCTTACAATTCGTCATATCGAAAGGAATCATCATGGCAGACGCAACGCTGACGGCCAAGGGACAGACCACCATCCCCAGGGAGATCCGCGACCGGCTCGGTCTTGAGGCCGGCGACAAGCTGGTCTTCACGATGCTCAGCGACGGCACCGTGGTCATGCGCGCCAAGACCCGGCGGCTGCTGGATCTCGCGGGCAGCTTGACCCGGCCGGGGCAGCCCAGCGTCAGCATCGAGCAGATGAATCCCTTCAATTCCTGACGGTCGCCGATGGGTATTGCCATCGATACCAATGTGCTGGTGCGTCTGCTGGTGCACGACGACGAGGCACAGTTTGCCGCGGCCAAGCGCCTGGTCGAGCAGGCCGGTGCCGCCGGCGCGCCGGTTCTGATCGTGCTCTGCGCGCTGCTGGAAACCGAGTGGGTGCTGCGCCGCCGCTACAAATTATCCAAGCGGGTGATTGCCGGCGTTTTTGCGCAGCTGCTGGAAAGCGAAGACGTGCTCATCGAGCATGAGGCGTCGCTGGAGGAAGCGCTCTACGTCTGGGCTCAGCATCCCGCCGCCGACTTCGCGGATTGCCTGATCAACGCCCGCGCCGCGCACCTTGGGCGAACGCGGTTCGTCAGCTTCGATGCGGGGGCGGCGGGTACTGGCTAGCCTGGCTTGACGCGGTGGTCAAAACAGGGTCAAGTCTTGCCCTCAGCCGCAGCCGGGGCCCGTCGTGGGCGTCCATGCTTGTGGCCAAGCCGAGGCCCTGAGCAATGACTGCTGTGCGTAGCCGCTTTGACTTCGCCCCCGCGGTTGCGGGCTTGCGCTCGATGCTAGGCGGCGCCGTCGGTGCCATCGTTTGCCTTGCCATCGTCTTGACCTTGGGTGTGTTGGCGTTGGCGCCCTTGGGTGGCCGGGCGGCGCAGCTGGGCGTGCCCGCAGCGTTCGCTTGCGTGATCGTCAGCGCCAGCCTTTACTCGTTGTTCAGTCGCAGTAGCAGTGCGGCGGGTGGCCCAAGCTCGCCGACGGCGCTGATCATTGCTTTGCTGCTCAGCCAGGTGCTGCAGCAAGAGCAGGCCGGCGGCAGCGCGGTGGCGCTGACCGTCGTGTTGGCGGTCTTGAGTGCGGCCGTCATGGCGATGGGTTTGCTGCAAATGCTGATGGCCGCCTTGCAATTGGGGCGCTTGGCCCGCTTCGTGCCACAGCCGGTGCTGGCCGGTTTCATGAATGGCGTCGCCGTCTTGGTCGTGCTTGGGCAACTGCCGGCCCTGATGGGTGTGGCGCCCGAGCTGTGGCCTGTGCAGGGTTGGCAGGCGCTGCAGCAGATGCACGGTGGCGCCTTGGCTCTGGGCTTGGCCACGGCCGGCTTGGTGTGGCTGCTGGCTTGGCGCGCGCCGCGCCTGCCGGCGGCCTTGGCGGCCATGGTCTTGGGGCTGCTGGGCTATCACTTGGCTCGGGCTACCTGGCCCGCGCTTGATCTCGGGCCCACCTTGGGCGCGCTTGATACGACACAGTTCTGGCCGGGGCTGCTGGCGCTGTGGGCCGAGCCGGATGCAACCATGGCGCTTTTGGCAAAGTACGCTCGGCCGCTGGGCCTAACGGCTGTTTTACTCGCCTTGGTGGGCAGCTTGGAGTCCTTGCTCAATCTGCGCGCTGCCGATCAACGCAGCGGTGAACACAGTGATGAGAGCCGTGAGCTGTGGGCGCTGGGGCTTGCAAATTTAGGCGGCGGACTGATGGGTGCCTTGCCGATGGCGCAGTCCCGCAGCCGCGCCACGGCCATCCAAATGGCCGGCGGGCGCGGGCGCGTCGCTGCGTTGGGCGCTGCGCTTTGCTCGGCCGTGTTGGTCGGCTTGGCCGGCGCCTGGCTGGACTATCTGCCCGGGGCTGTTTTGGCGGGCGTGATGCTCAGCGTGGCCATCAATTTGGTGGACCGCCGCTCAATCCGCCAAATAGGCCTGCGTCTGCGGGGCAGCCCGGTGAGCCAAGAGGGCTTGCTGACCATGGGCCTGGTGTGTTTGCTGACGCTGTTGCAGGGCCCGGGTGCGGGCGTCGCGCTGGGCCTGCTGCTGTCGATGCTGCTGTTTTTGCGCGGCCTGAATCGCTCGCTGCTGCGTGCGCGATTTACCGCGCAGCAACGGCCGTCCCGGCGGGTCTACCCACCGCAGGCGGAACAGTTGTTGCAAACGGCGCGGTCCCATATCCATGTCTTGGAGCTGGAGGGCGCGCTGTTCTTTGGCAATGCCGATCGGGTCCTTCAGGAAGCCAAGCACCTGGCCACTGGCACGCGCTACATGATTATTGATTTGCAGCGGGTGCTGACGATAGACGAGTCCGGCGCGCTCGCGCTGCAGCAGCTCGCCGCACAACTGGCGCGGCAGCATTGCACCCTGCTGTTGGCTGGCGTGGGGCCCGCCACCGCGCAACGCCGCCAAATCTTGGCCTGCTGGGCGGGCAGCGGTGCCGCCGCCGGCTTGGCGCATGGGTATGCGGACCTGGATCATGCGCTGGAGGCCGCCGAGCTGCAGCTGCTGCAAGCAGGCTCAAGCCCCCATCAGCGCTTGGGCGACGCCGTGCCCTTGGGCGCCTGCAGCCTGCTGCGCGACCTGTCCGCGCCGCAGCAAGCGGCCTTGTTGCCGCATTTGCAAGCGCGCCGGCTGCAGGCCGGTGAATGGCTGTTCAAGCAGGGTGACCCCGGCAACGGCGTCTATGTGCTAACGCGTGGGTCAATCAGCATTGTGAACAGCAGCGGGCAGCGCTTTATGAGCTTTTCTGCCGGCACTATGCTGGGTGAGCTGGCGATGCTGGATGGCCGAGGTCGCAGCGCCAATGCCGTGGCCGAGCAGGATGCCGAGGTGTTTTTGCTGAGCACCGAGGGGTTGAGTTCATTGGCCGCCACCGACCCCGCTTTGTGCAGCCAGCTCTACCGGAATATGGCGCTGCATTTGGCCGAGCGCCTGCGTGCTGCCTCCGAAGCTTGGCATTGATCTGTAAACAGCCGGGGCCGGCTTCCCGTCCAAGTCGATGCTCCAAGCGCAAGGGCAGCTTGTGGCTGGATGGCGGGCGGGCCTGCGATGATGGGTATTTTGTTGGAGCATCAACCATGTCCAAGTCAAAGCTGGCCGCCCTGGCCCTGATCGTTTGCTTCAGCGCTATTGCCGCCGCTGCGACCAAACCTGCTGCCAAACCGCCGGCCAAGGCCGCTTCCGCGCCGGCGCCCGCCGCCAGCGCGCCGCAGTCGCTGACGACGGCCTCCGGCCTGCGTTTTGAGCCCTTGGTTGTCGGTAGCGGCCGCCATCCGACGGCCACCGACAAGGTGCGCGTGCATTACGTCGGCCGCTTTCTGGACGGGCGCGAGTTCGACAGTTCGATCAAGCGCGGCGAGCCGGCCGAGTTTCCGCTGAACCGCGTCATCAAATGCTGGACCGAGGGCGTGCAGCTGATGCAGGTCGGCGGCAAGGCCCGCCTGCATTGCCCGTCCGCCATCGCCTACGGCGAGCGTGGCGCCGGTGGCGGCGAAATCCCGCCGAACACGCCGCTGGTGTTTGAGGTTGAGTTGCTGGGCATCAGCACGCCCTGATTCACGCTGGTGCAAAAAAATAGGCCCCGCACTTCACTGTGCGGGGCCTTGCTGTTGTCGCGCGGACTTAGTTGAGATGAACCTTGGTCAAATTGTCATCCGAGTTCCGGTCTATCCGCATGTTGTAGGGGTCAACGCCGACCCAGGCGGGGGCTTTGTCGAGCAGCAAGGTGATCTGCTGCTTGCCCGACTTCAGCGGCCGGCGCTCCATCAATAACACCGAGTCCCGTGTGAAGCCCTTTTTGCCCGGCTCCGCGCTGAAGGCGCCGATGTCCAGGGCCTCATTCAGCGGGCTCTCAGTCTCCTTGCCCTTGCCGTCGGCGTACAGCTTCTTGGCGTCGACCGTGAAGCTGACCTCGAATTTGCCGTCGGCGCGCCGGGTGGCTTTCGCGTCCGTCGCCTTCAGATCAAACAGCGTGATCTTCTCGAACAGATCGACGATCAAGGCTTCATGTTCCGGCCCGGCCTCGGCCCGCAAAAGACGCAGGAAGTCGCGCGTGTCGGCATAGGGCGCGGGCTTGAAGGCGAACTCGGCCAGTAGCTTTTGCAGCGCCCGGTTGACCGCCGCCTCGCCGACGATTTCCTTCAATGAGTACATCACCACGGCGCCCTTGCGGTAGTGGATATAGGCCTGGTTCTCGACCCGGGCCAGCGGCAGCTCTTCCACCGCCTCACCGGCGCGTCCGCTCAGGTAACGGTCTAGCTCGAACTTCAGGAACTTGCGGATCTGTTCCTTGCCGTAGAGCTTTTCCATCACCAATAGCGCCGAATACTGGGCGAAGGATTCGCTCAGCAAGGTCATGCCCTGCTTCTCGGCGCTATTGATCTGGTGACCCCACCATTGGTGCGCCATCTCGTGTGCGGTGACGAAGGTGACCAGGTCCACCTTCTCGGCCCTGTCCTCGTCCTTGAAGTTCTGGATAAAGCCGATCGCCTCGGAGAAGGGCACGGTGGCGGCAAAGGCTTGGGCAAAGCGTTCATAGGCCGGGAACTCCATGATGCGGGCCTGTTTGAACTGGTAGGGCGAGAACTGCTCGCTGTACAGATCCAAGGACGCCTTCATCGCTGTGAACATGCGCTGCACATTGGTGTTATGTGTAGGGTGGTGGTAGATCTGCAGCGCCACCGTTTTGCCGTCCTTGCCTGCCCAGCTGTCGCTGGCTTTTTGGTAGCGTGCCGATTGCATCGAGAAGAAGTGGGCGGTCGGCGCGTCGCTGCGGGTGACGATCGTGCGTCGACCGTTGGCGGTGCTGTCGCTGACGGTGGTGCCGGGGGCAATCGGGGTTTGATCGGCATCGGTGCTCAGCGTGATCTCGGCGTTGACCAGATCGCTGTCATGGCGCAGATAGTTGTGCGCGTTGGCGCTGTTGTCCTCCAGCTGCGCGACGCGCATTTCTGGCGGCAGGCCATGTTTGCGGCGTTTGGCGCGGTCTTGCAGCAGCAGGCCACGCGGCACGCCCAGCATAGGCGCGAACTGCTGGTTGCTGATGAAGCTGCCATTGGGAACGATCTGCGTCTGCGGTTTGCTGTTGACGAAGCCTTCTTGCTCCATGCGGATAGCAAAGCTCAGGCCCAGCTTGTCGCCCGCTTGCAGCGGTTTGCTGAGCCGGTAGATGCGGTGCGCCAGGTCTTTGTATTCCTTCTCCAGCACGGCGCCGTCCAGCGCCATCGCCTGCACCTGCAGGCCCGGCGCCCATTGCACATGCACCTGGCTGATCGGCCTGCCGCTGCGGTTCTCCATTTGATAGCTGCCGGCGATATCGGCGCGAGCTTGCTTCGGGTAGAGCTCGACCTTGAGCTTGACGTCGGTGATGGTCGGCTGCGGCAGCTCGGCAAAACCCCACAAGGTCTTCTCGTAGTCGGCTTGACGCTGTTCTTCTGCGGGGGCGGTGACGTACTCGTTCAGCACATTGCTGTTGTAGTAGATATAGCCGCCGGTGCTGACCCAGGCCAGCGTGGCCGCACCCAGCAACAGGCCCGGTGTGCCGGCCAGGCGCTGACGCAAGAGGCTCAGGCGCGGTTGCAGCCGGGTCTCAACCCCGCGCCGCCACATCAGGTGGGTGGCGACCAAGAGCATGGCGCCAAAAGCCAGCCAATAGGCCTGGTGCCAGGCGCGGCCAATCCAGAAGCGGCCCATCTCGTTCATATCCGACAGCGGCACCTCCGGCATGCCGGCAAAGGTGTAGAGCCTGTGCTCAAACCCCAGGCTGCCCATCACCATGCCCAGCACCATCAAGACCATCATCAGCGCCCAGCCGACGAATTTGTGCGGCACCATCGCTTGCACAAAGATTGCCAGGATGGACAGCAAGACGGCCGAAATCAGGCCCGGCAAGACCAGCCAAAGCAGATAGGCGGCCGGCTGAATTTGGGTAAAGCCGTTGCCAAGCTGGAACAAGATGCCGGTCAGCATGGCGGTCAAGTAACAAGCCAGCAGCACGCCGCTGATGGCCAGCACCTTGGGGCACAAAAAGGCCCAGTTCGGCGCCGCGCTGGCGTCCACGATCTCGTGCATGCGGCGCTCGCGGTCGCGCCAGACCAACTCGCCCGCGTAGTAGATCGCGATCAGCAGCGGGATGATGCCAAAGCTGCCCTCCAGCGCATCCACCACCGAGCGGGTGACCGGCAAATAGGCGACGCCGCGCTCGGATGTGGTCAAGAGCAGACCAGCCAGCGCGTTCAGCACGCCGATGGCCAGCAGCACAAAAAAGGCCGGGCTCTTGAATACAAAGCGCATATCGAAGCGGGTCAGCGCGCGCAGCTGTAGCCAGGCGGTGCGGCCGCCGTGGCTGGGGTTAGCCAAGCGCTTGGGGCTTGGCATCGTGTCATTCTTGCTGCCGTTCTCGGCCTTGGCCGCAGCCTTGGCGGCGGTCTCGAAATGGAACAAGCGGTAGGCCAGCGCGAACAGCGCTGCGGCGACGCTCAGCCAGATCAGCCGGTTGTACAAGAGCATGCCGCTCAAACTCGGCAGCAGGGTGTTGCGGTCGGCGGCGGTCCAGTATTTGGTGACGCGGTTCAAGGCGCCGATGGCAAAGGGGTCGGCCAAGCCGGAGGCCATGTCCAGCGACGGGTCCTTCAACAAGACCCGCGAGGCGCCGAACAAGACGATGAAGGCGACGGCGCCGACATAAGTCCACATCATCGAACGCGTGATCGTGGCCAACGCGAAAAAGCCCGCGCCCAAGACCAGCAGCGTCGGCACGCTCATCACCAGCTGTCCGAACACGTAATGCTCTAGCACCAAGGGGCCGAGCTGTTCGGCGTCCAACCAGGGCATCAACGAGCCGATTAGAACTCCCAAGGGCACGGCGGTGGTGACCAAAAAGGCCACAAACATCGCGCCTAAAAAGCGGCCGACCAGGTAGTCGAATTTACTGACACGGGTGGAGCGCAGAATGGCCGCGAAGCCGAACTCTTCATCGCGGATCACGACGTTGGCCACAAAGGCGGTGACGATGAAGATCGCCATCAGGTTCATGGTGGCGATCATCTCTAGGATGGCGTAGGGCGAGTTCAGATGGCTGCTGCCTTTGGGGCCGCCGATCTGGATATCGGTCGAAGTGATGGCGCCAAAGCTCATCAGGAAGAAGATCACAAAGCTGATCAGGAACAGCGGCGAGCGCAGTTGGTAGCGCGCCTCGAAGGCGAAGATTTTGCTGAGCATAGGGGGCCTCTCAGGCGGCAGCCTTGCGGGCCTGCATCAGCGTGGCGAAGTAGAGGTCCTCGAGATCGCCGTCCACCGCCTCGAAGCCGGCCTCAGGTGCGCTGTCGGCCAGCACATGGATGACGGTCCGGCCGCCGCGCAGGCGGTTCGAGATCACGTTCAGCTCGACCTGGTAGCGCGGCAGCGAGGCGCTGTCGACGGTGCGCCGCCAGACCCGCCCCTTCAACTCACGACTCAGCTCAAGCGGCGCGCCGGTCAGCACAATGCGGCCGTTATTGATGATGGCCATGCGCGGGCAAAGATCGGCCACATCCTCGACGATATGGGTGGACAAAATCACCACCACGTTCTCGCCGATCTCGGCCAGCAGATTGTTGAAACGGTTGCGCTCCTCGGGGTCGAGCCCGGCGGTCGGCTCGTCAACGATGACCAGGGAGGGGTTGCCGATCAAGGCTTGAGCGACGCCGAAGCGCTGGCGCATGCCGCCCGAGTAGCCGGCCACCGCCTTCTTGCGCACGCCCCATAAATTGACCTGCGCCAGCAGGGTCTCGACGGTGTCGCGGCGGGAGCCCTTGTCGGCGATGCCTTTCAGGACGGCCAGATGGTCGAGCAGCTCATAGGCCGAGACGCGCGGGTAGACGCCGAAGTCCTGCGGCAAATAGCCCAGCGTGGCGCGCAAGGCTTCGGGCTGCTTGATCACGTCAATGGCACCAAACTGGATGCCGCCTGAACTGGGGGTTTGCAGCGTCGCGATGCAGCGCATCAGCGAGGACTTGCCGGCGCCGTTGGGGCCCAGCAGACCGAACATGCCCTTGGGGATTTCAAGATTGACCCCGTCCAGCGCCTTGGTGCCGTTGGGGTAGATGTGAGTGAGTTTGGACAGTTTGAGCATGGGTCGGCTTGGGTGTGAGCGATGAGTGCAGGCAGTTTGCAAGACCTGCTTTCGCCCGACCAGCGGGATGCGACACACTGCAAAAAGTTTGGCCCGAGTTGCATGGGCTGCAACGCGGGCCAATCGGGTTAGATCGGGTTAAATCGGACCAGCGGGGCTTACATGCCCTTGAACAAATGCGTGTAGCTGCGGCTGACTTCGAGCTTCTCGGTCAGGCCTTTGACGCCGACCATCTGGCGGCCGCGGAAGTCGCGCGTGATGCCGTCGATCGCGCGGGCGTTGACCAAGGTCGAGCGATGCACCTGCCAGAACAGCGCCGGGTCCAGCTCGTCGACCAGCTCCTTGATCGGCTTGCGAATCAGCGCTTCGACGCGCGCGGTTTGCACGCGTGTGTACTTTTCGTCGCTGATGAAAAACAGCACATCCTCTACCGGGATCATCTGGATCGCCTGACCCACGGTGGCCTGAATCCATTGCAGGTATTTGGGCGTCGAGCCGGGGTTGATCTGGCTTGATAGCTTGTGCAGCAGCTGCTGCAGCGGTGCGGCCGCCTTGCTGTCATCGGGGTCATGGCCGTCGTCATGTGCGTCCACAGCGGTGCCGCCGTCGCGCAGCGCCAAGCGCTTCTTGATGCGCTGCACCGTCACCGCCAAACGTTCACGCTCAGCGGGCTTGAGCACATAGTCGGCCACGCCTTGCTCAAAGGCCTCGACCGCATATTGGTCATAGGCGGTGATGAAGACGATCTCGGGCACCTGCCAGTCTTCGCCTTCGGGGACATCGTCGCCGCCGCCCATCTGGGCGATCTGGCGCGCCGCATCGACGCCGGTCAGGCCCGGCATGCGGATGTCCAGAAAGACCAGGTCGGGCCGGTGCTGGCGCACCAACTCGACGGCTTCCAGGCCGTTCTTGGCCTCGGCGACGATCTCCAGATCGGGCCAGACCTCGTTCAGTCGGGCGCGCAATTGCTCACGCATCAGGCGCTCATCGTCGGCCAGGACGGCGCGTACGCGCGGGGCTTCGTTGGCTTGCATTGGCTTCATCCGTGCATGCTAGCTTGTTTTGACGCCGGCTTGGCCGGGCGCGGCTGTTGCGGGCGCTTGTTTCTGAAGATCAACCACAACAGCAGCACCAGCAAAATCAGCGGCGAGAACAGCAAGGAGCCCAGGCCTATGGTGCCGATGAAGACAAACACCAGGGTCAGGCCGAGCAAGAGCAGGGGCAGACCTAGGCTGAACAGCAAGACCAGCGGCAACAAGATGCACACCACGACGCCGGCGACCAGCATGCCGAAGATCGCGCTGTACCAAGGCACGTCGCTGAGACCACCGAAGTCAAGATCTTCACCATTGATGCTGATGCTGACACCCGGGCCGCTGATGAGCTCAGACCACAGTGAGCCGCCCGCCAACATCAGCAGCAAGACCAGGCCTATGCTCAGAATCAATAGCCATTTGAAGAACGATTTCATACGTGAACTCCTGGTTCGCCATCGGAATCATGGGCGCGGCTGCGGTAGGGCACGGTGATCATCACCTTGGTGCCGCTGGGCTGGTTTTCGCTGACGGTGACGCTGGCCTTGGCGCCGTACAGCAGCATCAGGCGCTCGCGGATATTGGCCAGGCCCACGCCGGTGCCGGCCGTGGCGGCGCGGCCGAAGCCCAGGCCGGTGTCGGCCACGGTGACGGTGAGCTTGCCGTGCACCACCTCGGCCTTCAGGCTCAGCTTGCCGCCCTCGGGCTTGGGCTCCAGGCCGTGCTTGATGGCGTTCTCGACCAGGGTCTGCACCATCATGGCCGGGAACTCGGCCGACAGCAGGCCGTCGGGCACGTCGATCTCGGTGGCCAGGCGTTCTTCCATGCGCACCTTCAGGATTTCCAGGTACGGCCGGATCACCGCCAGCTCACGCCCCAGGTCGCGGGATCGGTTGCCGTCGCTGCCGGTCTCGCGCATGGTGGGCATGCTGGCGCGCAGCAGCGCGATCAGGTTCTTCTGCATCTGGCTGGCGCGCT
>JADMJQ010000212.1 GCA_018780415.1 Roseateles sp.
GCCCCAAGTGGCGAGCAGCGCAAGGTAGTCGGCCCGCCAGGGCCGACCCCCGAACTATGAGCCCGGCGACGGCCCAGGTTGCCGTGCCTCACGCGAAAGAACCACGGTCGGCTCCGGGCACTGAGCTGACCTCGCCTGAACGACGTCAACTGGCCTTCACATCCCAGATATCAGGCTACAAATCATCCGGTCGATCCGGTCGCCGCGACGACTTTGTCCTGCGTCTTGCTGTCGAAGTCGCTCGCTTCGTGACGCTCCCACAGCTGCTCGGCCGGTTCGCCCCAGGTGCGGTTGACCATGCGGCCGCGCTGCACCGCCGGCCGGGTGGCGATCTGTTTTGCCCAGCGCTGCAGGTTGACATAACTGTCGACCTGCAGGAACTCGGCCGCGTCATAGAGCTGACCCAAGGCCAAGGCGCCATACCAGGGCCAGACGGCGATGTCGGCGATCGTGTAGTCGTCGCCGGCCAGATACGCGCTGTTGGCCAGGCGCCGGTCCAGCACATCGAGCTGGCGCTTGGCTTCCATCGCGAAGCGGTCGATCGGGTATTCCATCTTGCTCGGCGCATAGGCATAAAAATGCCCGAAGCCACCGCCCAGATAGGGCGCGCTGCCCATCTGCCAGAACAGCCAATTCAGACATTCGGTTCGGCCGGCGGTGTCGCCGGGGATGAAAGCGCGGAACTTGTCGGCCAAATAGAGCAGAATCGCGCCGGACTCGAACACCCGTATCGGCTGCTCTCCGCCCTGGTCCAGCAAGGCGGGGATCTTGGAGTTAGGGTTGACGTCCACAAAACCACTGCCGAACTGGTCGCCGTCGCTGATGCGGACAGCCCAAGCGTCGTACTCGGCGCCGCTGTGGCCTGCGCTCAGCAACTCCTCCAGCAGCACCGTGACCTTGACGCCATTGGGTGTGGCCAGCGAATAAAGCTGTAGCGGGTGGCGGCCGACCGGCAAGGCTTTCTCATGCGTGGGGCCGGCCACCGGCCGATTGATGCTAGCGAACTGGCCGCCGTTGGGCTTTTGCCAGACCCAGACCTTGGGCGGCGTGTAGGAGTTGGATGAATCGTTCATGCGATCAAGTTTTTCCGAGGTTAAGTGGTGTCAGCGGCTGAGCCCCACTGAGCAAGGCGATCAAATTGTCGACCGCCAAGTTACACATCGCCCGTCGGGTGGGCACGGAAGCGCTGGCGATATGCGGCGTCAGCACCACATTGCTGAGCGCCAGCAGAGCCGGGTTCAAGGCCGGCTCGCCCTCGAACACATCCAGGCCGGCGGCGGCCAGGCGGCCGGCGGCCAAGGCCTCGGCCAAGGCCGCATCGTCCACCACGCCGCCGCGCGCGATGTGCGTCAAGGTGGCGGTCGGCTTCATCAGCGCCAGCTCGCGCGTGCCGATCAGGTGGTGGGCGGCCGGTGTGTAGGGCAACACAATCACCAGATGATCGGCGCGCCTCAGCAGCTCATCCTGCGCCACCCATTGCGCGCCGAGCGGCGCCTCTAACTCTGCGCTCAAGCGGCTACGGTTGTGATAAATCACTTTCATGCCGAAGCCCAGGGCGCCGCGCCGGGCGATCGCCTGGCCGATGCGGCCCATGCCCAACACGCCCAGCGTCGTGCCATGCACATCGGCACCGGCCAGCAGATCAATCGTCCACTGCCCCCAGCGGCCGGCGCGCAGGTAATGCTCGGCCTCGGTGATGCGCCGGGCCGCCGCCAGCATCAAGGCGAAACCGAAGTCGGCCGTGGTCTCGGTCAGCACATCCGGCGCGTTAGTGACCCGCACGCCGTGGGCGCTGCAGGCGTCCAGGTCGACATTGTTATGGCCCACCGTCATCAGGCAGACGGCGCGCAGCTCCGGGCAGGCGGCCAACAGCGTCTGGTCAATCAGCTCGGTGCCGGTGGCGAACAGGCCGGCCTTGCCGGCCAGGCGCCGGATCAGCTCGGGTTGCGGCAAGGGCTGATCATCGAGCGGCTCCTCAAGCTCGAAATGCTCGGCCAGACGCGCGGCGATATCGGGGAAGATGCGCCGCGCCAGCAGCACCTTGAGACGAGCGGCCATGCTTCAATCCTCCAGAAAACGCGTGAAGTCGGCCACCGCCGCACGTTCGGTCTCCAGCGTGTTCTCGATCGCGTCTGGATCGGCATAACCCAGCGCCATGCCGCAAACCAGCATCTGCGCCGGCGGCAGGCTCAGCTCTTCGGCAATCAAGCGGTGGAACTGCGTGAAGGCGGCCTGCGGGCAGGTGTGCAGGCCATGGCCGCGGGCCGCGATCATGATGCTTTGCAAGAACATGCCGTAGTCCAGCCAGCTGCCCTGCTCCATCACCCGGTCGATGGTGAACATCAGGCCGACCGGCGCGTCGAAGAACTGGTAGTTACGGCCATGTTGAGCGTGCATGCCGGCGCGGTCGGTCTTGGCCAGGCCCAGCAGGCCGTACAGATCCCAGCCGACCTTGCGGCGCCGGTCGATATAGGGCGAGGCCCACTCGTTGGGGTAGTAGGCATATTCCTGGCTGTGTGTGCTCAGCTCGGCCGGGTCGTTATGGACGGCCAGGATGCGTGCGCTCAGGCGCTCTTTGGCCGCACCGGTCAGCACATGGACTTGCCAGGGTTGGGTGTTGGTGCCGGACGGCGCGCGGGCGGCGACGCGCAGGATTTCTTCGATCAGGGCACGCGGCACCGGCGTGGGCAAAAACGCGCGCATCGAGCGGCGGGTTTCTATCGCCTTGTCTACGGCGGCCTGGTCTTGCGGGCTGGGGAGATCAAATAGGTTCACGGCATCAATCCTTCTAAAGCTGAAATAAATTCGGATGGCAAGGCAGCAACCGGCCGGCGCGTCTGGCGGTCCACATAGACATGGACGAAATGGCCGCGTGCCGCGCACAGCTCGGCGCCTTCGGCGAACAGGGCGATCTCGTAGCGCACGCTGGAGGCTCCCTGCCGAGCGACGCGGATACCGGCGTCTATACGCTGCGGAAACGCCAGCGCGTCGAAGTAGTTGCACTGCGTCTCCACCACCAGACCGATCACCGCGCCGGCATGGATATCGAGCGCGCCGGCGGCGATCAGGTACTGGTTCACCGCGGTGTCAAACAGGCTGTAGTAGACAACGTTGTTGAGGTGGCCGTAGATGTCGTTGTCCATCCATCGCGTGCTCAAGGGCTCGAAGCGGGCGTAGACGCTGCGGGGTTCGGGCGCGGGGCGGGCGTGGCTGTTCATGGCTGCGATTCTTGCATTGCCGACGGTCTCGACTCACCCCATTGCTGCCAACTCTGCGCCGCCGCGTTGAGGGTGTTGACCTGACAGGCCAAGGTGGTGGCAATGTCATGGCCATAGCCGCCCGCCATGCTCAAAGCCACCGGGATGCGGCGCGCGTGCAGGGCATCGAGCACCAGCCGGTCGCGCGCCAGCATGCCGGCCGTCGTCAGCTTGAGCCGGCCCAGGCGGTCGCCCTCATGCGGGTCGGCGCCGGCCAGATAAAAGACCAAGCCGGGGGGCGTCTGGCCCTGCAGGGTCCAAATGCGGTCCAACGCGGCTTCGAGCGCGGCCAGATACTCGCCATCGCCGCAGCCATCGGCCAGCTCCACATCCATGTCACTCGCTTCCTTGCGGGCCGGGAAGTTCTTGGCGCCATGCATCGAGAAGGTGAAAACGCTGGGGTCGCCCTGGAAGATCGCCGCCGTGCCATTGCCCTGGTGCACGTCGAGGTCAATCACCAGCACACGCAGCAATTGGCGATGCCGGCGATGCCATTCGGCCTGCAGCAGCCGCGCCGCCACCGCCACATCATTGAAGACGCAGTAGCCGGAGCCGCGGTCGGCGAACGCATGGTGCGTTCCGCCGGCCATGTTGGCGGCCACGCCCTCTTGCAGCGCGGCCCGCGCCGCCGCGATGCTGGCGCCAACCGAATGGCGTGAGCGCAGCGCCATCTGCGCCGACCAGGGGAAGCCGATCTCGCGCTGCGCCGCGGCGGACAAGCGGCCCAGCAGAACCGCGTCTAGATAGTCGGGCGTATGCACCAGGGCCAATTCGGCTTCGCTGGCGGCTGGCGCCGCCTGCATACGCAACAAGCCGGGCTGGGCCTCGAAATGCTCGCGCAGCAGCCGGTATTTGGACTGCGGAAATGGGTGCTGAGGCGGCAGCGCCAGGCTATGTGCATCGGAGTGAAAGGCCAGCATGGCGACACCATAGCCGCTTTGGCTGACCCAGCCTGTCATACGCAAGACATGCGGCGCGCGCAAGCTCGGTTGCAGGGGGTCAAGGCCTTACACAACCAAGCCCCCTAACTTGTTGCAGCGCAACAAAAATACCTTGCAAAGATATTGCGCGTCCATATACTTTGCCATGTTGCAGCGCAACAAATCCCGCTGTCGAAGCAATTCAACAGACCAACATCTCGGGGTACACCCCCAGTCAAGGAGTGCTACATGCTGACCACAGAACAAATCATCGCCGCCCATAAAGCCAATATCGACACGCTGTTTGGCCTGACGAGCAAGGCTTTCGAAGGCGTGGAAAAGCTCGTCGAGCTGAATATGCAAGTCGCCAAGACCGCCTTGGCCGAGGCCATGGAGTCCAGCCAGGCCGTGTTGTCGGTCAAGGATGCCCAGGAATTGCTGGCCCTGCAAACGACCTTGCTGCAGCCCAGCGCCGAGAAGGCAGCTTCGTACAGCCGTCATCTGTATGACATCGCCACCAGCACCAATGCGGCCGTCAGCAAGGTCGCCGAGGCCCAAATCGCCGACGTGCAGGCCAAGTTCTCGAACGTGATCGAGAGCGCCGCCAAGAACGCACCGGCCGGCAGCGAGAACGCCGTCGCCATGGTCAAGACCGCCGTCGCCGCCGCCAACAGCGCATTCGAGTCCATCCAGCAAGCCACCCGCCAAGCCAGCGAAGTGGCCGAGGCCAACTTCGAAGCCGCCGCCGACTCGGCCGTCAAGGCTTCGCAAACAGCCACGCAAGCCGCCACTCGCAACGGTAAGCGCGCCGCGGCTTAAAGCCCAGCAAGGCAGCCCAAGTCAAAAGCCCGGTCCAGCGCCGGGCTTTTTTACGTCCGCACCTGGTGCTGCAAGGCCGCCGTGCGCTCGGCAATGAAATCCCGCAGGCAACGCAATAAAGGCGTCAGCTGGCGCCGGCCGGGAACCACCAGAAACAGCGGCACCGCATCGGTCGTCCAGTCGCTGCAAAAGGCGATCAGCCGACCCTGCAGCAAGTCGTCGGCAACGTCGAGGCCGGCCTTGTAGGCAATGCCCTTGCCCAGCAGCGCCCAGCGGCGCACCACGTCGCCGTCGTTGGAGACATTGAAGCTCTTGACGCGCACGCTGATCGCCGGCGCGCCGGCGAACGAGAAGCGCCAGCTGTCATGGACCTCGTCGCCCAACATATAGCAAAGGCAGTCATGCGCCGTCAGCTGCTGCGGTGTGGCCGGCACGCCCCGGCGGGCGAGATAGTCGGGCGAAGCGCACAGCACCCGCCGGTTGGTCGGCGCCAGCGGCAGCGCCACCAGGCCGGAGTCCGGCGGCTTGCCGTAGCGAAAAGCCGCGTCCACCGGCTCGCTGTAGACATTGGCGATCCGGTCCGACAGCTGCAGCCGGATGTCGACCTGCGGATGCAGTTGCTGGAAGTCGTTCAACCAGGGCAGCAGCACATTGCGCCCCAGGTCCGAGGGCGCGGCCAGCTTCAGCACGCCAGACAAGGCCTGCTCGCCGGCGGCGACCTGCTGGCCGGCCTGCTGCAATGCCAGCAGCGCCGGCCGGCATTGCGCCAAAAACCACTCACCTTGCTGAGTCAGGCGCAGGCTGCGGGTGGAGCGCACAAACAGTTGCACGCCCAGCTCCGCCTCCAAGCGTTTCAGCGCGGCGCTGGTGGCGGCCGGGCTCAGGTCGAGCGCACGGGCGGTGGCCGACAGACTGCCGTTGTCCACCGTGCGCACAAAGATGTCGAGGTCTTGCAGAGCTTTCATCGCCTGAGCCTGGGGCGGCATCGCCAAATCGCTATTTTCAAACAATTTTTGAAAGCCGCTTCAAAGCCACGCTGGTTTTTCAAATCAGGCAAACAAGCGAACATGCGTGCATCGGACATCACAGCGCATCGCCGCTGCCCGAACCCGTTGACCCATTTGAAAGGACGAAGATGAAAGCCGTTGGATATCAAAGCCCCCAAGCCATCAGCCAGCCCGACTCGCTGATTGACATCACCTTGCCCGCGCCGGTGGCGGCCGGCCGTGACCTGCTGGTCGAGGTCAGGGCCGTGTCGGTCAACCCGGTGGACACCAAGGTGCGCAAGAGCGCCGCGCCGGCCGAGGGTCAGGCCTACAAGGTGCTGGGCTGGGACGCCAGCGGCATCGTCAAGGCCGTGGGGCCCGAGGTCACGTTGTTCAAGCCGGGCGACCGGGTCTGGTATGCCGGCTCGATTGCACGCCAGGGCAGCAATAGTGAGCTGCAGTTGGTGGACGAGCGCATCGTCGGCCATGCGCCGAAGTCGCTGGACTTTGCCCAGGCCGCCGCGCTGCCGCTGACCGCCATCACCGCCTGGGAACTGCTGTTCGACCGCTTTGGCATCGCGCCGGGCAAGCAGCCCAACCCCAAGAGCTTGCTGATCATCGGCGCCGCCGGCGGCGTCGGCTCCATCATGACCCAGTTGGCCAGGCGCCTGACCGGCCTGACCGTCATCGGCAGCGCCTCGCGGCCCGAGACACAGGCCTGGGTCAAAGACTTGGGCGCCCATCATGTGATCGACCATGGCCGGCCGATTGCCGAGGAACTCAAGCGCATCGGTTTCCCGACGGTGGACTACATCGCCAGCCTGACCCATACCGATGCGCATTTTGAGCAAATCGTCGAAGCGATCGCACCGCAGGGCAAGGTCGGCCTGATCGACGACCCGCTGTCGCTGGACGTGACCAAGCTCAAGCGCAAGGCCGTGTCCCTGCACTGGGAACTGATGTTCACTCGCTCGCTGTTCGGCACCGATGACTTGATCGCCCAGCACCGCCTGCTGAACGAGGTGGCCGAGCTGGTCGACGCCGGCCTGCTGCGCACCACGCTGGCCGAGCGCTTGGGCAGCATCAATGCCGCCAATCTGAAGCGCGCCCATGCGCTGCTTGAGTCGGGCACGACGGTCGGCAAGGTGGTGCTGGAGAACTGGCACTGAGCGTCATCTGCCGTCAGTGTCTCTAGTTATTTGCTGCGGCGCAGCAAATAACGCTTGCAAAAGATTTTCGAGTCTCTACAATTCGTTTTGTTGCAGCGCAGCATTTAACTAGGCAGCGCAGCGCGAGACGGATTTCTTTTTGCAATCAACCGGGGGTCGCCCCCCTCACAGGAGCACACCATGCTGACAGCTGAACAATTCTTCGCCGCCCACAAAGCCAATGTCGAAACTCTTTTCGGCCTGACCACCACCGCCTTCCAAGGCGTGGAGAAGCTGGTCGAACTGAATATGCAAGTCGCCAAGACCGCCCTGGCCGAAGCCGTTGAGTCGAGCCAGGCCGTCATGTCGGTCAAGGACGCTCAAGAACTGCTGAGCCTGCAAGCCACGCTGCTGCAGCCAAGCGCCGAAAAGGCCGCTTCGTACAGCCGCCATGTGCAAGAAATCACCAGCAGCACCAGCGCCGAAGTGGCCAAGGTTGCTGAGGCACAGGTGGCCGATGCACAAAGCAAGTTCGCCGCGCTGATCGAAACCGCCGCCAAGAACGCACCGGCCGGTTCCGAGAACGTGGTTGCCCTGGTGAAGAACGCCATCACCACCGCCAACAACGCGCTGGAGTCGGTGCAAAAGGCCGGCAAGCAAGCCGCTGACGTCGCCGCCGCCAACTTCCAGGCCGCCACCAACTCGGCCGTCAAGGCTTCGCAAACCGGCGCCCGCGCCGCCAAGCGCGCTGCCTAAGCAATCGGTTTTACTGATTGAATAAAGGCCCGGTGCTTGCACCGGGCCTTTTGCTTTATGAGGGCCGAATCTGCAAGCGGTCCAACTGGTCGGCCACCAGCTCCAGCCGCAACAAGGGGTTGTCCAGCTGCATCAGGCGCTGCCGCTCGTCGGCGGCCAGGGGCAGCAGTTCGCACCAGCGGTTGGCCAGCCAGCCACAGTCGCCCCAGCGATAGGGCGGCTGCAAGGGCAGATCGATCGCGGCCGCACCCTGCTCCAATTGGTGCAACAGAGTCTGCAAGAGCTCGGCCGCCGGCGCCAAGTCGGCCGGCACCGCCACTTCGCTGTCGGCCGCCAACAACTCGGCCGGGCCCGACCACAGGCCATGCGGGGCCAACTCGCTGCTCAGCAGTTTGAAGCGCTGGCCACCGACGCAGCGCAGTTTGAACAGGCCGGCCTGTGGTTTTTCCAAAGCCTCAATATGGGCCAAGGTGCCCAGCGAGTTGAAACGCTCAAGGGCAAAACCGGCCCGACCGCTCAAGCGCTGGCGCACCTCGCCGCCCTCGAGCAGGCTCACCACCCCAAACGGCAGGCCGGCCTTGTGGCAACGCTCGACCATGTCCAGATAGCGCGGCTCGAACACCTGCAGCTGCAAATAGCCGCCGGGGAACAAGACCGATTGCAGCGGAAACAAAGGGATCACGAGCGGGTTCATGGCAGCTGCGGCAAGGTCAATGGGTCAATGGGTTTTGGCACTGATCTTGGCACGCAGCTGGGGCAACGCGGCGAGTGCCGCCTCGCGCCCGGCCTGCACCGCCCGCTTGCGTGCGCCGAAGTCGGCGCTGCCGACGCCGTCCAGCTTGGGCCGAATCACCAGATCGGCATCGCGCAGCTCGAAGTTGTTGATGCTGCGCCCCATGATGGAGAAGGTCTGCAGCAGCATACGGACGGCGTCGCTGCCGGGTTTTTCGTCCGGCGGTGAGCTGATGTCCACCGCGATCACCAGCTCGGCGCCCATCTGGCGCGCATAACGGACCGGCACCGGTGCGACCAGGCCGCCGTCCACATATTCCCGGTTGCCGATCTTGACCGGCTGAAACACGGCCGGCACCGAGCTCGACGCCCGCACGGCGGCGCCCGCGTCACCGCGGCGGAACAAGATGCCACTGCCGTCGGCTAAATCGGTGGCCACAATGCCCAGCGGCAGCTTCATCTGCTCGATCTGCTTGGCGCCGGTTTTCTCGCGCACATAGCGCGCCAAGGCCTCGCCACGGATCAGGCCGCGGGTCGGAAAGGCCCAGTCGGTGATGGCACCTTCGTCCATGTTCTCGGCCAGGCTGGCCATTTCACGGCCACTCAGGCCCGAGGCATAGAGCGCCGCGACCAGGCTGCCGGCCGAGGTGCCGGCGACCAGGTCGACCTTGATGCCCTGCTCTTCCAGCACCTGGATCACGCCGATATGGGCAAAGCCGCGCGCCGCGCCGCCGCCCAGGGCCAGGCCGATGCGGGGCGGTACTGGCATGGCGGGAAGGATGGGAGTGAGGACGACCGGCGGCGGCGCCGATGGCGTTGGCGGCGGCGCCAATGGGGCGTTGCTGCAAGCAACACACAACACCGTCAACAAGGTCAGCGCCAGCCAACGGCGCCAGCGCGGCTGCGCCGGTGCGGAGAAAAATGAAAAGCTCATGGCCGATTCTAGAAGCCTGCACCACAATCAAGCCCAGGACACAAGCAGCAGGAGAACCGCATGGCCATCCAACACGCAAGCCTCGGCCAATTGATAGACCTGAAGGCGCTGACCGAGTACAACGCCGAAGCCCAAAGCACCAGCTTGATCAAGGCCGATCAGCTGCAGCTGCTGCACCTGTTACTGCCGGCCGGCCAACACCTGAGCCAGCACAAGCTGGCCGGTGAGCTGTGCATTCAATGCCTGGCCGGCCGCGTGCGGCTGGACATGGCCGGCACCCAGTTGCCGCTCAGCGCCGGCCAGCTGACCGTGCTGCGCGCCAACGAAGCCCATGCGGTAGTGGCAGAGCTGGACAGCAGCCTGTTGTTGACCGTGGTGCATAAGATTTAGGTCGGCGACAAGGCAGGGAAAGCCCAGCCCAAAGCAGACACATGGCGCGGCCACAATGCCCGCCATGAGCACCCCTACCCGACCGCGCCGCTGGGCCCGCCGCCTTTTCTGGGGCCTGGTCAGCCTGTTTTTATTGGCCGGCTTGAGCGCTTGGCTCGCGCTGCGCGCCAGCCTGCCGCAATTGGACGGCGCCATCACGCTGCCCGGCCTGAGCGCACCGCTGAGCATGGAGCGCGACGCGCTGGGCACCGCCGTGCTGCGCGGCGAGAACCGACTGGACCTCGCGCGCGGCCTGGGTTTTTTGCATGCGCAGGAGCGCTTCTTTGAGATGGACCTGACGCGCCGCTCGGCGGCCGGCGAGTTGTCGGCCCTGTTCGGGGAGAAGGCCCTGCCGCGCGACAAGGAACGCCGCGCCCACCGCATGCGCGCACGCATGAGCGAGCGCCTGGCCCAATTGTCGGCGCCCGACCGCGCCCTGCTAACAGCGTATGCCGACGGCATCAATGCCGGCTTGGGGCAACTCAAGCTGCGGCCCTGGCAATACCTGATCCTGCGCGCCGAACCCGAGGCTTGGGAGCCGGTGGATTCGCTGCTGGTGGTCAGCGAGATGTTCTGGATGCTGCAGGGCAAAAGCATAGAGACCGGCTTCGAGCGCGCCTATCTGCGCGAACGCAGCGGGGACGCGGTGTTCGAATGGCTGAACCCGCGCGGCGGCCCCTGGGATGCCGCGCTGGACGCCAGCCTTTTGCCGCCGGCCCCCAGCCCCGCGCCGGCGCAGCTGGACCTGCGCACGCGGCTGGCGCTGCAGATGCCGGCAAGCGCTGAGCAGGGCGACGAAGAACAGCTCAGAGGCAGCAATAACTGGGCCGTTTCCGCCAGCCGCAGCGCCAACGGCCGCGCCATCCTGGCCGACGATATGCACCTGGACCTGGGCGTGCCCAGCATTTGGTTCCGCACCCAGCTCGAGATCAAGAACGCCCAGGGTCAGGTCTTGCGCGCGGCGGGCTTGAGCCTACCCGGCACGCCCAGCCTGGTGGTGGGGGCTAACGGCCGAGTCGCCTGGGGCTTCACCAATGCCTATGGCCAGTGGTTCGACTGGATCAAGCTGCCGGCCGATTTGCCGCCGGCGCGCTTGCAGGCCTTCACCGAGACCATTGCCGTCAAGGGCGCGCCGGCGCAAACGCTGGAAGTGCTGGAGTTGGACGGCGCACCCCTTGTTCGCACGCAGGACGGCCAACGCTATGCGCTGCGCTGGGTTGCCCACCAAGGCGAGGCCTACAACCTGGGGCTGGACGAAATGCTGTGGGCAAGCGACGTGCAGTCCGCACTGAAGCTGGCGCAGACGGCCGGCATCCCGCACCAGAACATCGTGCTTGCCGACGCGCAGGGCCAAATCGGCTGGACCCTGGCCGGCCGCTTGTGGAAGCAGGCGGCCCTGGAACACAGCTATGCGCGCTTTCAAACGCCGCAAGTTGCGACCCCTCAATGGCTGGCAGCGAGCGCCTACCCCCAGCTACTGAACCCCGCCGACGGTCTACTCTGGACCGCCAACAACCGCCAACTGGGCGGGCCACAGGCTGAGCTGATCGGCGACGGCGGTTTTGCGCTGGGCGCCCGAGCGCAGCAAATACGCGCTCGCCTGAGCGAGCGCGCGCTGCACGATCAGGCCAGCCTGGGGGCGATTCATTTCGACACCGAGGCCCGTTTCATCAAGACCTGGGGCGAGCGCTTGCAGCCCTTGCTGGCCGGCCGCCCGGCTTACGCGGAGGCCGCCGCACAGCTCAAGCAATGGAATGGACGTGCCGACATCGACCAGGTCGGCTACCGCTTGATTCGCGCGGTACGCCTGCGCACGCTGGACACACTCTGGTACGCCTACACCACGCCGTTCTTGGGCGCCCTGCAGTCCGACAACAAGCGGCGCTTCAAGCCCAGCGCGCAGTTTGAATACAGCGCCGTGCAAGCGCTGAACGAGCGCCCGGCGGATCTGCTGCCCGCAGACTTCGCAAGCTGGGATGCGCTGCTGCTGGCGCAGGTCGATGCCGCACTGCAGGAGATGACGCTGGACGGCAAGCAAGCGCTGGCCCAGGCCACCTGGGGCCAAGCCAACAGCAGCCGCATCCAGCATGTGATGTCCAAAGCGATTCCGGCGCTGTCGGGCTGGCTGGACATGCCGACACACAGCCAAGGCGGCGATGCCCATATGCCCTTGGTGGCCAGGCCCGATTTTGGGCAGTCACAGCGCTTGGTGGTATCGCCCGGACTGGAGGCCGAAGCCACTTTGTCGATGCCGGGCGGTCAAAGCGGCCATCCGCTGTCGCCGTTCTACGGGGCCGGCCACCAGGACTGGGCTGCGGGCAAGGCCACGCCCTTGCTGGCCGGCCCGGCCCGGCACCGGCTAAACGCCAGCGTCCAGCAGCAATAGTTTTTCAAAGGCTTCGAGTGGCAGGGGCCGGCTGAAAAAATAGCCCTGGTAGGCGGGGCAGCCCTGCGCGCGCAGAAAGTCGCGCTGCGCCTCGGTTTCCACGCCCTCGGCGATCACCGCCAGCCCCAGGCTGTCGGCCAACATCACCACCATGCGGGCAATCGCCGCGTCGTTGGCGTCGTCCAAAATATCACGCACAAAGCCCTGGTCAATCTTCAGCTGATCGAGCGGCAAGCGCTTCAAATAGGCCAGCGAGGAATAGCCGGTGCCGAAGTCATCCAGCGAGAAGCCCACGCCGGCCGCTTTCAATGCGTGCATCTTGGCCGTTACGCACTCGACGTTGGTGATCAGCACCCCCTCGGTCAATTCCAGCTTCAAGCGCTCGGGGCGCGCGCCGCTGCGGGCGAGCAAGGCGAGCACCAGCTCAACAAAGCCGTCTTGGTGAAACTGCTTGGCGCTGACGTTGACGGCCAGGCTCAGGTCGGCCATCTGCGGCTGGCCGGCCCAGCTGGCCAGTTGCAGGCAGGCGGTCTCCAGCACCCACTCGCCCAGCGGCACGATCAGGCCGGTGTCCTCGGCCAAGGCGATGAACTCGGCCGGTGACACCAGCCCCAGGCGCGGGTGCAGCCAGCGCAGCAGCACCTCGGCGCCAATGATGCGGTCCGGGCGGCCCGGCGCGTCATACGTCACCTGCGGCTGGTAGTGCAGCAAGAACTGCCCCTGGGCCAGCCCCAAGCGCAGGCCCGCTTCCATCGCCGCGCGGGCGCTCACGACCGCCTGCATCGCGGGGTCGAACGCCCGCAAGGTGTTTTTGCCGGCCGCCTTGGCCTGGTACATCGCCAGATCCGCCCGTTTAAGCGGCTCTTCAATCCCTTCTGGCTGCTCGCCGAACAAGGTGATCCCGATGCTGGGCGTGCTGTGATGCTCGTCACTGACGAGCGAATAGGTGTCGCTGAGCAAGGCGAGGATCTTGCGGCCCACCGTGTCGGCCTGGGCGGCCGCCTCAAAGGGGTCGGCGCTGAGGTCCTCCAGCATCACCACAAACTCGTCGCCGCCCAAGCGGGCCACGCTGTCGCATTCGCGCACACAGGTCAACAAACGCTGCGCCACCTGCACCAAGAGCTGGTCGCCGCGCTCGTGGCCTAGCGTGTCATTGAGGTTCTTGAAGTTGTCCAGATCGACAAACAACAAGGCCCCCAGGCTGCGGTGGCGCAAGGCCATCGCCAGCGCCTTGTGAAGGCGGTCCATCAGCAAACGCCGGTTGGGCAGATGGGTCAGCGGGTCATAGAAGGCCAGATTTTTGATCTGCTCTTGGGCTGCACGGCGCTCGGTGATGTCTTGAAACGTGCCGACCAATTTGACGGTGATGCCGCCCTCGCGCTCGGCAAAACCCTGCACGCGCACCCATTTAGCTTGGCCGGTGGCGCTGGTCAGGGGCAGTTCCAGATCGAAAGCGGTGCCGCGCTCGCGTGCGGCCTGCAAATCGGCTTCGAGCAGCGGCCGCGCGCCTGCATCGAACAAGGCCAACGCTGTCGACAGCGAGGGCGCTTGCGCCGACTCGATGCCGGTGATGCTGAACATCTGCTCGGACCACACCATGGCCAGCGTCGTCACCTCAAGCTCCCAGCCACCGACCTGCGCCAACTCGCCCGTGCGTGCCAGCAGTTGCACCGAACGGTCCAGCGCCTCGCGCAAACGGTAATCGTCGCTGACATCGCTGAACACCAACACCACGCCGACGATGGCCCCTGCCACATCACGGATAGGCGCGGCGCTGTCGGCAATCTGGAATTCTTCTCCGCCGCGAGCCAGCAGCGTGGTGTGATTGGCCAGGCCCACCACCCGGCCATCTTCGATCACCCGCTGCACCGGGCTGACCGAGAGCTCGCGGGTCTGCGCGTTGACGATACGGAACACCTCGCTCAAGGCGCGCCCCTGCGCCTCGACCAGCGGCCAACCGGTCAAACGCTCGGCGGCCGTGTTCATGCGCGTGATCAGCCCCTGCGGGTCGGTCGCGATCACCGCGTCGCCGATCGACTGCAGGGTGATGGCGAGGTTCTCTTCGCTCAGGCGCAGGCGCTCCTCGGCCTGCTTGCGGGCCGAAATATCCCGCACCACGCCTTGCATCAAGACCTGACCCTCCAGCTCCACCCGACTCAGCAACACTTCGGCAACGATGATGGCGCCGTCGTCCAGGCGCTGATGCAGCCACTCAAAGCCAAGGCTGCCTTGTCGCATCGCGATCTGAATCTGCCGCATCGCCGCGACGTGTGACGCTTCACCGTCCTGCTGCACCGGCGGCGACAACTCGGACGGGTGGCGGCCCAGCAAATCCTCCCGCCGCATGACACCGAACAAGCGCAGGGCGGCCGGATTGCAATCGATCACCCGCTCATGACTCAAGAGCAGCACGGCATCAGCACTGGCCTCGAACAAGGTCCGGTGGCGAGCCTCGGAATGCTGCAACTCCGCGGTGCGGCGCAGCACCGCGGCCTCCAGCGCTTGTTGGTCTTTTTGCACCGCGGCGGCCATGTGGTTGAAGGCGTCCGCCAAGACCAGCAGCTCGCGGCTTTGGGTGGGTTCGGTGCTGGCCCGCACCGCGCGGTCGCCGGTGCCCAGTTGCACGGCCACGGTGGCCAAACTCTTCAAGGGCCGAGTCAAGCGGTAAGCGACCCAGCGGGTCAAGGCCAGCGCCAGCACGGTCATCAAAACCCCCGCCCAGGCGAGGCTCTGCACCTTGTCGCTCAAGCCCGCCATCGCCTCCTGCTTGGCCGCCAAATGAACCAGGGTCCAGCCCTGCACTGCATTCAGCTGCACCGGCCGGTAAACAACGATCAGGTCCTCGCCCTGCACGCTTTGTTGCAGCACCGAGCCTTCGAACCTTCTGCTCAAGGTCTGCGCCAGCGCCGTCTTGACGATCTCCAAGCCCTGTTGCTGCGGCAGCGAATGCGCCAGCACGCGCCCGGACGCATCGATCAGCATGCGTTGCACATTCGCGCCGGCGCCGGCCAGTTGCTCTTGCTGACCCGCGGCGACAAACTGCTGGATGTCCAGCGAGGCAACCATGATGCCGGCCAATTCTTCGCTGGGATAACCGTCTTTGTCTACGGTGCGAATTTGCCGTACCACGGCCAGTCCGGCCTTGGGCTCGGCCAGCTGGACCAGCAACTCGGCCGCGCCCGGTTGGCGCGCGCGATTCAAAAACTCCGCCTCGCCAAAAATGCGCTCGCCCAGCTCGGCCGGCTCGCTGCTGGCCAGCACCCGCCCGGCCGGGTCAAGCACGCGCAGGCGCTCATAACGGTCGGGATAAGCACGCTGCCAGCGATCAAAGATGCGCAGCAAGGTAGCCTGCGCGGCGGGGTCGCCTGAGGCCAATTGCTGCGCCAACACGGCATTTTGGGCCGCGACAAAAACATCGCCGCGCCGCTCGTTGATGCCCTCGACGATCAAGCCACGCTGCATATCGGCACGCGCCTCCAGGACATGCATCGCCTGTGCCACACGCTGATCGCGTTCGCCGACCAAGCCCGCGCTGGGCAGGCCAAAGTACCAAAGCCCAAACAGCGCACCGACGAGCGCCAGAAACAGCGCCGCAAAGCTGGCCGCGATGCGGCTGCCCATCGAGCCGGCTTGGCGCGCCATGCCGGTCTCAGTCTGCATAGTCAAAACTGAGCAACGCGAACGCGCGCGCCTGGGCCTGCACCTGCGCCAGCCCCGGGTAGGCCAAAGCGGCTTGCACCTCCGCCCATTGGGCCTGCGCCGGCAGCTTGCCCAATTTGACGAGGAACTCGAATTCGCTGCGCAGCGGCGGCTCCGCCGGATTGAAGACGATCACCGGTGCCGAGGGCACATCCAGTATTTCGCGCCGCGTGATGGCGGCAATTTGGGCCAGCGTGACCGACTGACTCTCTCTACCCGCCTTGCCGGGGATGGTTGGCAGGGGTGCAAAAGCCCGCGTATCGGCCAAGGCCCAGCTCGCCGCCCGCTCAAGATTGGGCTGCGCGCGCCGCATCCATTCAATCGCACGCAAATAGCCCGCCAACAAATGCTGGGCCGCCAACGGCGACTGTTGAGCCAGATCACGCCGGATGACGAAGTAATCGCTGCTGTGGCTGCGAAAAACAATATGGTTCTTCTCGCTGTGCCCGAGCGCAATCGTCGGGGCCGGCTCCCAGGCGGCAAAGGCATCGATCTCGCCGCGCTGCAGGGCCGCAGGCATCTCGCTGACCCCCATCGCCACCAGCCTGACCTGGGTCTGCGAAATGCCCGCCGCTGCCAGGCCTTGCAGCAGGGTCAGGTGGGCGCTTGAGGCTTCGACATAGGCGATCCGCTTGCCGACCAGGTCACTGACCTGCAGCCCACCCTTGGCGACGATGGCGGTCGAGGTTTGCTTGACCAAGCCGGCGATCCAGATCCGCCCCTCGGCGGCGGCCAGCAAGGTCGGCATATCGCCCAGCAAGGCCGCGTCAACCCGGCCGTCGGCCAGCATTGGCACGATGTCCGCACCGCGCCGAAAAAAATGAACTTTGAGAGGCCGCTTTGCCGCGACCAAGGCCTTGGCCAGAATGCGGTCGCGTGCCATCACGGCACTGATCACCCCGGATGGGTAGCCCAGCGGTTGCGCCCCCAGATCAAGCGCCGCCGAGGCCGGCGCCAGGCCATAGGCGTCAAAATACTCGGCAGCTTGCGTGGCAGGGGCTATCAGCGTTAGCAACAGAGTGAGCGCGCCCCACAGGCGCCGCTTCATCGCACATCACCGGCGCAATACCAGCCCGGGCAGGCATAGAGATTCACCATTTGAGCGCTCCCTCTGCGGGCTGAACTGCCGCAGCTTTGTGCCCTTCATCTTAAGCCACGCCTCGGCCCGTTAAGGGCAGATCAAGACACTTTATAGCTCTGCAAATGAATGCTGGTCTCGGTGGTCTCTATGCCCTTGATCAGGCGGACCCGCTCCAGGACATTGGCCAACTCGCCCAGGCTGGCCGCGCTCAACTCGGCCAATAGGTCCCAGCGCCCATTGGTATCGAACAGACCCGACACCCCCGGCTCACCGAGCAAGATGCTGATCACCTCGCGGGTCTTGTTGCCCTCCACCGCAATGCTCATCCAGGCGCAGATCTGGTTAGGCGTCGCGTCCGGGCGCAGCTTGACGGTGTAGCCATTGATCACGCCGGAGTCCTCCAGCTTGGTGATGCGGTTGGCCACGGTGCCGCGCGAAACCTTCAACTTCAGCGCCAAGGTGGCCACGCTGGCGCGTGCGTCCAGGCGCAGCAAGGCGATCAATTGCTGGTCCAAAGTATCCATAGCTCGCCCATCCTTGTTTGCTTTGCTCGCGCTCAATTTTGCCATTTCGGCAGATACATCTGACTAAATGATAGTTTCCTCTGACTTTTTGATCGTTTTTTGCTCTTCTCGCTAGCAGCGGGCTTGGCCAGAATCCAGTCATTCAAATAAACGGAGACCCTCATGACCACCCTCTTAACCACCCATGACGTCGCCCGCATCAGCCAAACCCTGGGTCTGCCCGAGGTTTTCAAGCGCATGGTGGGCTATATCGAGGCCGACTTTTTGCGCTGGCTTGAGTTCGACAAAAGTGCCCGCGTGGCCAGCCACACCGAGGACGGCGTGATCGAGTTGATGCCCATCGCCGACGCCGCGCTGTACAGCTTCAAATACGTCAACGGCCACCCCAAGAACACCCGGCTGGGCCTGCCGACAGTGATGGCCGTGGGCCTGCTGGCCGAAGTGGCCACCGGGCGGCCGGAACTGGTCAGCGAGCTGACCTTGACGACGGCGATCCGCACCGCCGCGACCTCGGTGATGGCCGCCCGCAAGCTGGCCCGCAAGGATGCCAAGTCGATGGCCCTGATCGGCAACGGCGCGCAGAGCGAATTCCAAGCGCTGGCCTTTCACTACCTGCTGGGGATCAACGAGATCCGCCTGTTCGACATCGACCCCGCCGCCACCGCCAAGCTGGTCAGCCATCTGCAAAACCTGCCGGGCCTGACGCTGAAGGTCTGCAGCAGCACGGCGGACGCCGTGCGCGGCGCCGACATCATCACCACCGTCACCGCCGACAAGCGCAATGCCGTCATCATCACGCCCGAGATGGTCGAGGCCGGCATGCATATCAACGGCGTCGGCGGCGACTGCCCCGGCAAGACCGAGATGCATCGCGGCGTGCTGGAAGCGGCCAAGGTTTTTGTCGAGTTCGAGCCGCAGTCGCGCATCGAGGGCGACCTGCAACAAATGCCGGCGGAGTTCGAAGTGACCGAATTCTGGCGCGTCTTGAAGGGCTTGAGCAGCGGCCGTGACAGCGCTGAGCAAATCACCTTCTTTGACTCGGTCGGCTTCGCGCTGGAGGACTTCTCGGCGCTGCGCCTGCTACATGACTGCGCGCGCGAGCTGGGCCTGGGCCAAGACGTCAGCCTGATCCCGACCATGGCCGACCCGAAGAACCTGTTCGGCCAGCTCGGCTTGGCCGTCGTGCCAGTGCCGACGCTGCAGGCGGCTTAGGCAATGGGGTCGCTCCAGTCGTGATCCAGCAGCTTGAGGCCGGCGCCGCGCTGGCGTTGCGCCCGCAGTAGCCGCACGACCTCATCCAGGCGCGCCCGCTCGGCGGCGGCCAAGCCGGCCAAGATGCGTTGATCCAGCCCGGGGAGTTGGGCCCTGGCGCGGCCTTCGGCCTGGCGCCGCAAGGCCTGCCTGGCCGCCCATTGTTCGGCCGCCAGCGCCGCCAACGCGGCCTGCCCGGTGGCGGCAAAGCAGCGCATCTGCGCCCGCAAGCTCGGCAGCGCCACCACATCGCGAACCCGCAGGTCGGCGGGCTCAAACACCGCGGCCAACACGCTCAGCGCCTGTTGCGGGCGGCCCTGCTCCTCCTCCATCAGCGCCAGCTCAAGTTGCACCGGCCGCCGCACCGCATGCCAGCCGGCGGCAGCGGCGCGCTGCTCCAGCTCAACAAAGGCCGCCCGCGCGAGTTCAGCCAGCCCACAGCGCCGCTGCCAGCGTGCCAGATTGGCCTGCCACATGCTGACGATGTAGTGGCTGCTCACCTGTGGCGCCAGCGCGCTGGCCTGCTGATTGAAAACAGCGGCACGCTCGCGCACCGCCGCCGCCTCGCTGCATTGCCCGGCGTCGGTATACGCATCGAACAAGCTGCAGATCAGGTGCAGCGCGTTCGAGTAGCGCCGCAGCCGCTCGTAGCCCGAGTTGCTCTGATCCATATGCTCCAGCGCCTGGAACATGAAGCTCAGCGCCGCGCCGCCGTCGCCCATCGACAAATACGCCATCGCCAGCCGCTCCAGCGCCTGGGCGGTCAGCAAGCTGCTGTGCAGTTGCAGGCCGTCTTGCAAGGCCACTTGGGCTGCCCGCAAGGCGTTCTCAGGCATCAGCAAATTGGCCTGCGCAAACGACAGCTGAATCATCACGCCGGCACGCTCGGCCGAGGCCTGGTCGACCGAGACCAGATCCAGCATGCGGGCGCAGTCTTGCAAGACCTGGTCGAAACGGTCCAGCTTGATCAGCGCCACCACGCGCGCCATCAGCAGCCGCAGTTGCAGCGCCCGCAATGCCTCATCCGGTTCAAGTGGCATTCGGTCCAGCCATTGCTGGGCGGCCGCCAGGCCGGCCTCGAACTGTTCGGCTTCCAGCAAGGCCGTGGTGTTCCTGTGAGCGGACTCAAACTCGGTATGCGGCAGGGCTTCGGCAGTCATGGCAGATCTCCTGAAACTTGGTCAGTCGAAATAACGCGTTCGCAGCTTGGCATAGCGACCGTCGCGCTTGAGGCGGTCCAGCGCCGCCTGCAGCCGCAGCCGGATGGCGGGGTCGCCATGCGGATGCAGGCCAAACCAGTAGGAGACGCTGGTGTCCAACGCCGCCACCTCGGTCACACTGGCAAAGGGCAGCTTGTGCTCGCGCAGATGCCAGGCCGCCGCCCAATCCAGCATCACCAGCAGATCCATCCTACCCGCCAGCAGCTTGCGCAGATTGCTGGCGTCATCGAGCGCCCATTCGATATCGACCTCGGGCAGCAGACCCAGGGCCAGCAAACGCTTGGCTGCGGCCGACTCGCGCACGGCGCCTATGCGCAGGCCATGCAGACCTTGCAGGCCTTGCAATTGTTCCAGGCCGGGGAAGCGAATATCGGCGCGCCGCTTGAGCCGGTAAATCACGATGCGCCGCTCGCTGATCGGCCCTACCCATTGGAACAAGGCCTCGCGCTCGGGCAGACGGGCGAGCGAGAACAGCACCGTGTTGCTGGCCTCCCCGGCCGAGCGCATCGCGCGTATCCAGGGCTGGACCTGAATGTCCAGGCTGAGGCCCACCTCGCCGGCCATCAGGCGCAGCAACTCGACGCTGAAGCCGCTGGTGCCGGCCGCGCCGGCATAGTTCAGCGGCGGCAAATTCTCGGTATAGCCCTGCAAGGCTGGCACCGGCACCTGCGCCTGGGCCTGCACTGGGGCCAGCAGCGCCGCCACCGCCATGCCCGCCAGCTCGCGTCGCTTCATGCAGTCAGCGCCGTCAAACCGCCAGCTTGTGCAGCGCCGCCGCGACCCGGGCATCGAGCTCAGCCAGCGGCACGGCCAGACGCAACTCGGCCGGCTCGCTGGTCTCGCGCAGGGCCGCACCCCAGATCGGGTTGGGGAAATGACTGTCCCAGTCGAAGCGCGCAATCACATGCCAGTGCAGATGCGGCACCACATTACCAAGCGTGGCCAGATTGATCTTGGTTGGACTCAGGGCGCTCAGCAGCACCCGCTCGATCGCCGTCACCGCCGCCATGCAGGCCTGCGCCTCGGCCTCGCTGAGCTGGCTGAACTCCGCCACATGGGCTTGCCAGATCAGCCGGTAAAAGGCCGGGAAGTTGGCGTCCACCACCCGCACGACCCGCCACAGCGGTGTTTGAGCGACGACAAGGCCGCCCGCCTCCAGGCAGAGCGGGCAGGCGTTTGAAGCGCTCAAGGCGGCGCCCGTCATACCAGCACTCGCTCGATGCCGCCGCTATTCGCCTTGGCCACATATTCCGGCATCCAGTTCTCACCCAAGATCACCTTGGCCATCTCAATGACGATGTAATCCGCCTCCAGCAGCCCGTTGGCCATGTCATCGCCGTAGCGGCTCAGACCTTGCAAACAGCTCGGGCAGCTGGTCAGGATCTTCAGGTTTTCTGCTGCCGCCACCTTGCCGCTGCCGCGCAGCTCGGCCTCCATTTTCAGCAGCTCTTCTTCCTTGCGGAAGCGCACCTGGGTGGAGATGTCGGGCCGGGTCACGCCCAGCGTGCCGCTCTCGCCGCAGCAACGCTTGCTCTCGACCACGTTCGGGCCGACCAGCGCCTGCACCGTCTTCATCGGCGCCTGCAGCTTCATCGGCGTGTGGCAGGGGTCGTGATAGAGATAGCTCTTGTCACTGCCCAGCGTGATGCCCTTCTCCAGCAGGTATTCGTGGATGTCGATGATGCGGCAACCGGGAAAAATGTCCTCGAACTTATAGCCCTGCAGCTGGTCATAGCAAGTGCCGCAAGACACCACCACCGTCTTGATATCGAGGTAGTTCAGCGTGTTGGCGACGCGGTGGAAGAGCACCCGGCCTTGTCGAACTGGCCCGAGCCGCGCTGCGGGTAGCCGCAGCACAGATAACCCGGCGGCAAGACGGTCTGCACGCCGGCATGCCAGAGCATTGCCTGCGTCGCCAGCCCGACCTGGCTGAACAGCTTCTCCGAGCCGCAGCCGGGGAAATAGAACACCGCCTCGGTCTCTGACGTGGTGCTGGCCGGGTTGCGGATGATGGGGACGTAGTCCTTGTCCTCGATATCCAACAGCGCGCGCGCCGTCTTCTTGGGCAGGCCGCCGGGCAGCTTCTTGTTGATGAAGTGAATCACCTGCTCCTTGATGGGTGCTGCGCCCACCGTGGCGCGGGGTGCTGCCGTCTGCTTTTTGGCAAAGCGCTTCAACACATCATGGGCCAGGCGCTGGGCCTTGAAGCCGACGCCGACCATGGCCGCCCGCGCCAGCTTGATGGTCTCCGGGTTGGAGGCATTGAGCATGAACATCGCCGCCGCATTGCCGGGCCGCCAGGTTTTTTGACCCATCTTGCGCAAGAGGTTGCGCATATTCATGGTCACTTCGCCGAAGTCGATCTTGACCGGGCAAGGGCTCAGGCATTTGTGGCAGACCGTGCAATGGTCGGCCACATCCTCGAACTCCTGCCAATGCTTGATCGAGATGCCGCGCCGGGTCTGCTCTTCGTACAAAAACGCCTCGACCAGCAGCGAGGTCGCGAGGATTTTGTTGCGCGGCGAATAGAGCAAATTGGCGCGCGGTACATGGGTGGCGCAGACCGGCTTGCACTTGCCGCAGCGCAGGCAGTCCTTGATCGAATCGCTGATCGCGCCGATATCGCTCTGCTGCATGATCAGCGACTCATGACCCATCAGGCCGAAACTCGGCGTGTAGGCGTTGGTCAAGTCGGCCGGATTTAAGCCGCCACGCAAGAGCTTGCCCTTGTTAAATCGCCCTTCAGGGTCAACTCTTTCCTTGTAGCCGGCAAAACCCGCTAACTCCGAGTCCAGCATGAACTCGAGCTTGGTGATGCCGATGCCATGCTCGCCCGAGATCACGCCGTCGAGGCTGCGCGCCAGCACCATGATGCGGGCGACGGCCTCATGCGCCGTCTGCAGCATCTCGTAGTTGTCGGAGTTGACGGGGATATTGGTGTGCACATTGCCGTCGCCGGCATGCATATGCAGGGCGATCCAGACCCGGCCGCGCAGGACCTCCTTGTGGATGCGCTTGCACTCATCCAGGATGGGTGCGAACGCGCCGCCGTTGAAGATCAGCTCCAATGGCTTGAGGATTTGCAGCTTCCAGGATGCGCGCAAACTGTGGTCTTGCAACTGGTCGAAGAAGCTCAGGCCTCCGGCCTGCAGCACGTCGAGCCCATCCTTCCACTGCTGCCATAGCGCCTCGACGCCGTCCAGCAGACTCAAGGCCTGCTGAACGCGGTCGCCCAGCAGTTCGGCGCTGGGGATATCGCCGGCGTCATCGCTGCGGCCCAGCGGCAGGCTGCTCTGCTTGAACAGCGTCTTCAAGGCGGCGACGAAAGATAACTTGTTGCGCAGGCTCAGCTCGATATTGATGCGCTCTATGCCCAGCGTGTACTCGCCCATGCGCGGCAGCGGGATCACCACGTCCTCGTTCACCTTGAAGGCATTGGTGTGCTTGGAGATCGCCGCCGTGCGCTTGCGGTCGAGCCAGAATTTCTTGCGCGCATCGGCGGAGATGGCCACGAAGCCCTCGCCGTTGCGGCCATTGGCCAAGCGCACCACCTCGGAGGTGGCACGCGCCACCGCATCGGCATCCTCGCCGACGATGTCGCCCACCAGCACCATCTTGGGCAAGCCGCCCGAGGACGCGCCGGCCAGATTGACTCGCTTGCTCTTGGTGCTGTATCCCACCGCCTTGAGGTACCGATCATCCAGATGCTCTAGGCCAGCCAGCACCGCGCCACCGGGGCGCTTCGCTTCGGCAAACATGAAGTCCTTGATGTCGACGATCGCCGGCACGCAGTCCTTGGGGTTGCCGAAGAACTCCAGGCAGACCGTGCGCACGTGAGCCGGCATCTTGTGCACGACCCAGCGTGCGCTGGTGATCAAACCGTCGCAGCCTTCTTTTTGGATGCCGGGCAGGCCGGCCAGGAATTTGTCGGTGACATCCTTACCCAATCCTTCTTTGCGGAAGGTGCTGCCGGGGATGTCGAGGCGCTCGGTGCGCTCAAGCTTGGTTCCCGAGGCGTCAAAGTAGCGCAGCTCGAAGCTGGCCGTCTCGACGTCGTGGATCTTGCCCATATTGTGGTTCAGCCGCGTTACCTCCCGCCA
>JADMJQ010000247.1 GCA_018780415.1 Roseateles sp.
CCGACCAGGTGCAGACCTTCTACCCCAGCCCCATGGCCACCGCCACGGCGATGTATCACACCAGCAAGAACCCGCTGAAGAAGATCACCCGCAGCGCCGACACCAGCGAGACGGTGGACATCGTGCGCGGCGACCGCCGTCGGCGCCTGCACAAGGCCTTTTTGCGTTATCACGATGCGAACAACTGGCCGCTCTTGCGCGAAGCCTTGCAGACCATGGGCCGCGCCGACTTGATCGGCAACGGCAAATACCATCTGATCCCGACCTACCAGCCGGTCACCGATGGCAGCTATGAAAGTGCGCGGCGCAAGAACTCGACGCCGACCGGCGTCAGCAAGCCGGCGGCCGTCAAGCCACGCCCCGGGCAGATCCTGACCCAGCATACTGGCCTGCCTCCGCGGGATAACGGGTCGCGGCCGGCACCGCGGAATTCCGGCAAGCCGGGCACGACGGTGTCACGCGGAACGGCCAGCGCTAGCGCTCGACGCCCGTTGGCAAAGAAGTAGGTCCTCAGGGCTTGGCTCGGATGGCGACCAGTAAACGGCCCAGGCGCAGGCCCAGCTGAGTAAAGACCAAGAACTTGCCGACCATGCCGGGCCGTCTGGCCCCAGCCAGCAACAGGGCTGCGCCGGCCATGCCTCCGGCGGCTCCGAACCAGCCCATGGGGCGGGCCAAGTTCGAGGCATCGCCCCGCAGCGCGGCGCGCAGCTCGATATTTCGCAGGCGCAGGGCCAGTTGGCGTTGCTTCAACTCATTCAGTTCGCGTGTGAACATGGTCAAGGCTCCAGGGCGCCGCGGTCACGAGCAAGCTCGGCCACCGTGCCCGCGAAGGCGCCGCCCGGCTGGCTCAAATTCTGCCGCGCCCGCCGCCAGAACAAGCAGGACAAGCCAAGATAGAGCAGGCCCAAGGCCAAGGCCGTCAGCCAGCGCCAGGCTTCCGGCGTCAGCAGCAAGGCACACAGACTCAACATGCCCAACGCCGCCGCCGCCATCAGCAGCGCCAGCAGCGACTGCGCCAGCACGCTGAAGAGCCTGAGCTTCTCCGCCTCCAAATCCAAGGAAATCTGCTCGACGCGGATTTGCAACATCTCGATGCTGTGGCTGAGCATGCGCCGCAAAGACGCCATAAGGCCGGAGGCCGGCGCCGCTTGATGTTCGTTCCCTGGCCCGCGCTCTTGCTCGGTCGTCATAATTTTTTCTCCAAAAAACACAATGCCGCGCAATTGGGCGGATCAATGCTGCTGCAAATCGTCTATAACCGCAAACAATGCCAACAAGCGCGTTGCCTCATAGGCAATTGCGCTGATGGTGGCAGGGCGCAAAATGAAATACTCTAAAGCTATTGTCAATCCATCGGCTGGAGCACAGGCCCTCATGCGCGAGACAAACAGTCCGGCCAAGTCCGATCATCAGGACGAAGACGATTTATTGGAATTTTTGGATGGCCCGGAACACGGAGAAGCCAGCGATCTCTCGTCGAGCCAGCCTTGGCGGGTCTTGATCGTTGACGACGACGCCGATGTTCACAAGGCCACCGAGCTGGCCATGCAGGGCCTGCTGGTTGAGGGTTTGCCACTGAGTTTTTTGCACGCCAACTCGGCGGCGGAGGCCAGGCAGGTGCTGGCCAGCGAAAGCGACCTCGCCGTCGTCTTGCTGGACGTGGTGATGGAGTCCGAGGACGCCGGCCTGCAGTTGGTGCGTTTCATTCGCGACGACTTGCAGCTCGGCGCCGTGCGCATCATCTTGCGCACCGGCCAGCCCGGCTATGCGCCCGAGATCGAAACGGTGCAGGCCTATGACATCAACGACTACAAGACCAAGTCCGAGCTGACCCGCACAAGGCTTTACACGGTGTTGACGGCGGCGATCCGCTCTTACCGGCAGATCTGCTCGCTGGACTCGAATCGGCGCGGCCTGGAGATGATCGTCGAGGCCAGCACCGAGCTGAGCCGGCTGCGCGGCCTGCACCGCTTTGCCGAGGGGGTTGTGACGCAGCTCTGCGCGATGCTGGGCATCTTGCCCGAGGGCATGGTGTGCGCGCAGATGGAGAATGATGCCAACGCCGATGTGCGCATCGTGGCGGCGGCCGGGCAGTACAGCGGGCTGATCAACTGCTCGCTCGCCTCGGTGCAGATCAAGTCGGTGCGAGAGCGCCTGCAGCGCTGCTTGAGCCAGCGCGAGAACATCTATGACGAGGGCACCTGCCTGTATTTCGGACTTTCCAATGGGCGGCCGATGGCCGCCTTGGTCGATGTGGGGCGCAAGCTCAGCGAGCTTGACCAGCAGTTGCTGCGGGCGTTTTGCTCCAATATTTCGGTCGGCTTCGAGAACGTGGTGCTGTACAGCAAGTTGCTGGATCAGGCCTATAACGACCAGCTGCTGAAGCTGCCCAACCGCAATCGCTTCGTCGAACTGCTGGACAAAAACCTCAAGGATCCGGCTGGCATCACGTTGGCGTTGATTGATCTGGACGATTTCTCGGACATCAACGATGCCTTCGGTCACCATTTTGGGGATCAGGTGCTGCAGTCCGTGGTTGCCAGGCTTGGCAGCAAGCTAGGGCTGAGCACCGCGATGGCGCGCATAGGCTCCGATACCTTCGGCCTGCTGGGCGAGAGCGCGGTGGTGTGCGGCGAAACGATACAAGACGTTTTCCTGGAACCGTTCTCGGTGGCCGGCGAGCGTTTGCAGTTGTCGGCCACCACGGGGCTGGTGCGCTTGACCGAGTCTGCCGCGGTGGGGTCGGAACTCTTGCTGGACGCTCAAATAGCGCTCAAGCAAGCCAAGCAGCAGCACCGCGGATCCTCCCAGTATTTCTCGCCCGCCATGGGTACCGATGCCCGCGAGCGCTTCAAACTCTTGAAAGGCTTGCGGGCCGATTTTGAAGAGCATCGACTGTTTGTGGTCTATCAGCCGCAGGTCGACCTGCCGACCGGCCAGGCCATTGGCGCCGAGGCGCTGCTGCGCTGGCGCACCGAGGACGGTAAGTTTGTGCCGCCGGATCAGTTCATCCCTCTGGCTGAGAAATCAGGCTTGATCATCAGCATTGGTGAGTTCGTCTTGCGCACGTCCTGCCATCAGCTCAGACGCATGCTCGAGCTCGGCTTTGCAGACTTCCGCATGTGCGTGAATGTGTCCTTGGCGCAGTTCCGCCATCCCGAGTTCTTGAATGTGCTGAACAACGCCATGCGCGATATTGGCGTGGTCGGCCGCAATCTGGAGCTCGAGATCACCGAATCGATGGCGATGGAAGATACCGAGCTGGTGATGCACATCCTGGCCGATATCAAGAAGCTCGGCATCACCGTGGCGATCGATGACTTCGGCACCGGCTTTTCATCGCTGAGTCATTTGCGCCAGCTGGATGTCGATCGACTCAAGATCGACCGCGCCTTTGTGCGCGAGGCGCAGACCTCGACCGCCGGTTCCACGATCGCTCAGATGGTCATCAATCTAGGTCGCGGCCTGGGCCTGACGGTGATCGCCGAAGGCATAGAAACCGAGGAGCAGCGCCTGCAACTGCTCGGTTTGGGCTGCCATGAAGGGCAGGGCTATTTGTTCGCGCGCCCGATGCCCGCCGAGCAACTTGAGGCCTGGATGCTGCAATCAAAAACCGGCGCCGCGTAGGCTGGCGCCGGTCTGTGCTGGAGCATGGGCTCCGGCGCTACTTACTTCAGCGGCGGCTGATCAGCATGCCCAGCAGCAGGCCGACGCCGGCTGCCAGGCCCATCGCCTGCCAAGGCTTCTCGTGCACATAGAGATCGGTGGCTCGGCCGGCGGCGCGGGCCTTCTCCACCGCGGCATCCTGCAGGTCCGCCAGATTGTGTTTGGCACGGTCCAGGCTGGCCTGCACCTTGGCGCGCAGTTCCGACGCACCCTCACCGGCGGCGCCGGCGGTGGCACGCAGCAAGCTCTCGGCTTCGGACACAACAGAGTGCAGATCGCTCATCAGGCGATCCTTGTGGGCTTGGTTGATTTCTGACATGGCAATGCTCTCCTTGGCTACAAAACATCGAAACCGTAACTTAACACCTGTTTTAGACGGATGGCTAGCGGGGCACTGATTTGTATCAATAAGCGGGCATGCTGCGATAGCTTGGCCGAGCTCGCCATCTCAGTTCAGCAGACCCTCGGCCGGCACATACTCATAGCCCAAATCGCGGGCCACCGCCTCATAGGTCAGCTGACCGAGGGCGACATTGAGACCCGCGCACAGATAGGGGCTGTCATTCAGGGCCTGACGCCAACCCTTGTCGGCCAACGCCACCGCATGCGCGATGGTGGCGTTGTTCAGCGCAAAGGTTGAGGTGCGCGCCACGGCGCCCGGCATATTGGCGACGCAGTAGTGGACGACGCCGTCGACCACGAAGGTCGGGTCGGCATGCGTGGTGGCATGCGAGGTCTCGAAGCAGCCGCCTTGATCGATCGCTACATCGACCACCACCGCGCCTTTCTTCATGCGCGAAATCATCTCGCGCGTGACCAGCTTGGGCGCCGCCGCACCGGGGATCAAGACGCCGCCAATCACCAAGTCGGCCGCCAGCACCGACTCCTCCAGGCTCTGCGCATTCGAATAGCCGGTGCTGATGCGGTTGCCGAAGACCAGATCAAGTTGCCGCAGGCGGTCGACGTTACGGTCCAGCACGGTCACGCGTGCACCCATGCCGACCGCCATTTGCAGCGCATGCGTGCCGACCACGCCGGCGCCGATGATCACCACATGGGCCGGTGCAACGCCCGGCACCCCGCCCAGCAGCACGCCCATGCCGCCCTTGCTCTTCTCCAAATGCGCGGCGCCGGCCTGAATCGACATGCGCCCGGCCACCTCGCTCATGGGCGCCAGCAGCGGCAAGCCGCCGCCGGGTCCGGTGACGGTCTCATAGGCAATGCATACTGCGCCCGACTTGACCAACGCGGCGGTCTGCTCGGGATCGGGTGCCAGGTGCAGATAGGTATAGAGAATCTGGCCTTCGCGCAGCATCGCGCATTCCTGGGGCTGCGGCTCCTTGACCTTGACGATCATGTCGGCCTGCGCGAACACGCTCGCCGCGTCGGGCGCGATGCTGGCGCCGGCCGCCACGTAATGCTCGTCCAGCAAGCCGATGGCTGCACCGGCGCCGGTCTGCACCAGCACCTGATGGCCGCGTGCTGTCAGCTCGCGCACACTGGCCGGGGTCAGGCCGACACGGTATTCATGGTTCTTGATTTCCTTGGGGCATCCGACTTTCATGCTTGTCTCCTTGGCCCTGAGGGCTTTGATGGCTTGTTGTGGTGCGTTGTTGTACGCCCAAGGCCGCTCACAAGGCAAGCATGATTTGCTTCGCTACAGGCCCATTAGCCATGCTTATGCCTGCCGGCTAAAGTCGCGAAGCTAAGTCACAATCACCACGCACTCGTCATCTGCCGTCAACCCGGCCAAGGAACGTCCATGTCATCAGCCAAAATCCTCGTCGCCCAAGGCGGCGGCCCGACCGCTGTCATCAACCAGTCCCTGGTCGGCGTGGTGCTGGAGGCGCGCCGCCAGCATCAGGTCGGCCTGGTCTACGGTGCCCGCCACGGCGTGCGCGGCATCATCAACGAAGACTTCGTTGACCTGACGCAAGAAACCAGCCACAACTTGGAGCTGGTCGCGCAGACGCCGTCGTCGGCGCTGGGTTCGACCCGCGACAAACCCGACGCCGCCTACTGCCACAAGATCTTCAAGGTCTTGCAGGCTCACGGCATCACGCATTTCTTCTATATCGGCGGCAATGACTCGTCCGATACCGTGCGCATCGTCAGCGAAGAAGCCGCTGCGGCCGGCTACCCGCTGCGCTGCATCCACATCCCCAAGACGATTGACAACGACCTGGTCGGCAACGACCACACGCCCGGCTTCCCCTCGGCCGCGCGCTTTGTGGCCCAGGCCTTCGCCGGCGCCAACCTCGACAACGCGGCCTTGCCCGGCGTCTACGTCGGCGTGGTGATGGGGCGCCACGCCGGCTTCCTGACCGCCGCGTCGGCGCTGGGCAAGAAGTTCGCCGACGACGGCCCGCACCTGATCTATCTGCCCGAGCGGGTGTTCGAGCTGACGCAGTTTTTGGCCGATGTGAAAGCCACTTATGAGCGCTACGGCCGCTGCGTGATCGCCGTCTCCGAGGGCATCCACGACGCCTCGGGTCAGCCCATCGCCGCTCAATTGGCCAAGGACCTGGAGCGCGATGACCACGGCAATGTGCAGCTGTCCGGCAACGGCGCGCTGGCCGATCTGCTGTGCGAGGAGATCAAGTCCCGCTTAAACATCAAGCGCGTGCGCGGCGACACCTTCGGCTATCTGCAGCGCAGCTTCATTGGCTGCGTGTCCGACGTCGACCAGCGCGAGGCGCGCGAGGTCGGCGAGAAAGCGGTGCAGTTCGCCTTCAATGCCGGACGAGACGGCTCGGTCGCGATCAAGCGCAGCGGCACCTACTCGGTGGATTACGAGTTACTTGCGCTGACCGACGTGGCCGGCAAGACGCGCGTGATGGAGGACGAATTCATCGCCGCCAATGGCACCGATGTGACCGACGCCTTTCGCCTTTATCTGCGCCCGCTGTTGGGTTCAGGCATGCCGGACGCGTTTCGGCTGCGGCCCAATCCGGTCGCCAAGATCATGCAAAAAACGGACTGACACGATGCGATTTTTTCTCCCGGCAATTGCCGCCGCCTTCCTGGGTCTGCTGCCGCTAGCAGCGATCTCTGCTGAAACGGCTGAGATGGCGCCCAGCATTGGCATGGTCAAACGTCTCAGCGGCAAGGTGCTGCTGGACCGTGGGGGTCAGGTCTTGACTCCGCAGACTGGTATGAGCCTGCGGCAAGGCGACCGCCTGCGCACCGGCGCCGACGGCCATGCCGGTGTCACGTTGAGCGACGACAGCCTGCTGACCGCTGGCCCGAACAGCAGCCTGCTGATCAGCAGCTTCGCCTTCGACTCCACCACCCACGACGGCCAGCTGCAGGCCAAGTTGGGGCGCGGCAGCCTGCATGTGGTGAGCGGCCTGATCGCCAAGAAGGCGCCCGACAAGGTCAACTTCCAGGCCCGCAGCGTGGTGCTGGGCGTGCGCGGCACCGAGTTCATCATCGACATTGGCGGGGCGGACGAATGATGCAGCGGCGATTGTTGACGACAACGGCCGCGCTTTTGCTGACGGCCTGTGCCCAGCTCCCGCATGAACGGGTGATCCTGCTGCCCAAGCCGGACGGCAGCGGCAGCGGCGCGGTGCTGGTGAAAAAGAGCGCAGGCGGTGATGGCCATCTGTTGTTGGCCGAGCCCTATGCGCAGGCCGACGCAACGGGATCGAATCTGACCTTGAGCCGCAGTGACGCGGCCACGGTGCAGCGCGACTATGGCCAGCTGCTGGCGATGCAGCCGCCGCGGCCACGCATTTTTGTGGTCCAGTTCGCCAGCAACTCCAACCGGCTGACCGCTGACACCCTGCCGGTGCTGGCCGAGGTGCGGGCCGCCTTGGGCCGCCAAGAGGCCGGCGAGCTGGTCGTGATCGGTCACACCGACAGCGTCGGCACGCTGGAGGCGAACGACAAGCTTTCGCTGGCCCGCGCCGCCGGCGTACGCGATTTGCTGATCCAGCAGGGCGTGGCCGCACAGGCCATCAGCATTGCAGGCCGGGGCGAGCGCGAGCCCCTGGTCGCCAGCGCCGATGAACGGGCCGAGGCGCGCAACCGCCGTGTCGAGATCAAACTCCGCTAGCGGCGGCCTGTCGCGGGCTCGGATAGGCTGGCTGCGCTGGTTCAGTGGCTTGGGCGCGCTGCTCCTGTTGCTGGCCCATGCGACGCAGCGCGTGGAGCTGCAACCCCTGAGCGCGCTGGAGCGCTATTTGTACGACCAGCGCCTGGCTTGGGCCGCGCCTAACGAGACTGACCCACGCATCGTGGTGGTCGACATCGACGACCGCGCCCTGCTCGAACATGGCCGCTGGCCCTGGCGGCGCGGCCTGCTGGCCGAGCTGGTGACGCGCTGCTTCGAGCAGGAGGGCGCTGTCTTGCTGGGCCTGGACCTGGTGCTGGCCGAGGCCGACACCAGCTCGGGCCTGGCGGCGCTGGAGCGGCTGGCCAATGGTCCGCTGCGCGACAACCCGGCCTTTGTGTCCCAACTGCAGACCTTGCGGCCGACGCTGGATGAAGACGGCTTGCTGGCCCAGGCGCTGACCCGCCATCCGGTGGTGCTGGGTTTTTACCTCGCCGACGCCGCCGCCAACAACACCCGCAGCGCGGCGCTGCCGGCGCCGCTGTTCGACACCGGCGCGCCGGGCTTGAGCAGCCTGCTGGCCCTGCCGGACTGGCGCGGCCATGGCGGCAACCTGGCTCAGTTGCAGGCGGCCGCGGGGCAGGCCGGTTTCTTGAACGCCATCGCCGACAGCGACGGTCTGACCCGTAGCAGCCTGCTGCTGGCCCGTCAGGACGAGGCGGTGTTTGCCTCGCTGCCCTTGCGGCTGGCGCAGATCGCGCTGAATATTTCGGCCACGCTGCCGCGCTTTGCACCTGACGGTCGCCTGCTTGGCCTGCAGCTGGACGGCGCTAAAAGAGGTTCGCGCTGGATCGCCAGCGACGGCCAGAGCCGGGTGCTGCTGCCGTTCCGTCGCCTGTCCGCTGATTTCAAGCATTACTCGGCCGCCGACCTGCTCAGCGACCGACTGCCGGCGGATGCTCTGCGCGGCCGTATCGTGCTGCTGGGCAGCAGCGCGCCGGGCCTGCTGGACCAACGCGCCACGCCGCTGGCGCCGCTCTATCCCGGCGTGGCGGTGCAGGCCACCGTGCTGGCCGGCTTGCTGGACGGCAACCTGGCGCATGAGCCGGCCTATGCGCCGGCGCTGCAGGCGCTGCAGCTGTTGCTGATCGCCGGTGCGCTGCTGCTGGCTCTGCCGCGGCTGAGTCTGACGGCCGGCAGCCTCTTGGTCTTGGCCCTGCTGCTGGCCACGCTGGGCCTGAACCTGTTCGCCTGGCAGACTTGGCGCGAGGCCTGGCCGCTGGCCGGCCCGCTATCCCTGCTGCTGGCGCTGTTCGGCCTGCATCTGCTCTTGGCCCATCTGGGCGAGCGCGGCGCGCGGCGCCGCTTAACAAGGCTGTTCGGCCACTATGTGCCGGCCGCCCTGGTGGCCGAGATGAGTCAGCGCCCCGAGCAATATTCAATGGCCAGCCGTAACGCCGAGTTGACCGTGATGTTTGCCGATGTGCGCGGCTTCACCGGCATCTCCGAAGGCATGCCCCCGCAGGAGCTGGCCGAGCTGATGAATGAGTACTTCAGCGTGATGGCGCAAATCATCGGCGCCCACCGCGGCACGGTCGACAAATACATCGGCGATGCGGTGATGGCTTTCTGGGGCGCGCCGCTGGACGACCCCGATCACGCCCGCCATGCGGTGCAGGCGGCGACCGCGATGCAGGGCTGCCTGGCAGCACTTAACCGCCGCTTCAACGCGCGCGGTTGGCCGGCGCTGCGCATCAGCATCGGCATCAATACCGGCCAGGTGGTGGTCGGCGACCTCGGCTCCTACGAGCGCCGCGCCTACACGGTGCTGGGCGATGCGGTCAATCTGGCGGCCCGCTTGCAGGCCTTGTGCGCCGAGCGCGAGGCCGATATTCTGATTGGCGAGCGCACCTATGCCGCCATCCCGAATTTGCAGGCCACGCCGCTGGGCGAGCAATTTTTGCGCGGACGGGCTGCGCCGCTGCAGGTCTTTCAAGTCTGAGTCGACTTCGGGGCTTGGCAATCCAACGCTAAGATTTGCCGCCGCAACATGACAAGGAGTCCGTGATGAAAAGCCCTCCCGCCGGTTGGCCACGCCTGAGCAGCAGCCTGTTCTACGACGATGCCAACGTCGCCATCGCCTGGCTGGTCGAGGCGTTCGGATTCGAGCTGCAGTTGCTGGTGCCGGGCCCCGACGGCAGCGTCCTGCACAGCCAGTTGACCTATGGCGAAGCGATGATCATGGTCGGCGAAGGCGGCGCGCAGCGAGCGCCCAAACTCGGTACGCCCTGTCGCAGCCCCCGGCATACGGCGGCCGCCAACACCCAATGCCTGATGCTCTTTGTGGACGATGTGGACGTCCATTGCGAGCAGGCACGACGCGCCGGCGCCGTCATCATCGCCGAGCCCGCCTTGCATGACTACGGCGCCGAATACTGGGCCGACCGCAGCTATGGCTGCACCGACCCCGACGGCCATATGTGGTGGTTCACGCAGCGCGTGCGTGATCCACAAACCTAACGCACGCAGGAGCAGCACATGGGACAGATGATCGAATTTCAACGCCCGGACGGCGCCAACAGCGCTGCCTATCTGGCCGAGGCCGACAGCAGCGAAGGCCTCAAACGCCCGGGCCTGATCCTGATCCAGGAATGGTGGGGCCTGAATCCGCAGATCTGCGCCACGGCCGAGCGCTTCGCCGCCGCCGGCTTCACCACCTTGGCACCCGACCTCTACCGCGGCCGCTTGGCCAGCAATGCCGACGAGGCCACACACTTGAAGGCCGGCCTGGACTTTGCCGACGCCACCCACCAAGACCTGGCCGGCGCCTTGAACTTCCTTCTCCAGCATTGCGCCAAGGTCGGCGTGACCGGCTTTTGCATGGGCGGCGCGCTGACGATTGCCGCCGCCGTGCATCTGCCCGAGTTGAGCGCAGCGAGCTGCTTCTACGGCATCCCTCCGGCCGAGCTGGCCGACCCCGCGCAGATCAAGATCCCGTTCCAGGGCCACTTTGCCGATCAAGATGACTGGTGTACGCCGGCCGCTGCGGACGCCTTGCAAGCCAAGCTGCCGGCCTCAGCCGAAATGTACCGTTATGCCGCACAGCATGGTTTCTTCAACGAGCAGCGCCCCGAGGTCTTTGACGCGGCTTGTGCCGCGCTCGCCTGGGATCGAACGCTGGAATTCTTCCGGCGGACGTTGACGGCTTGAGCCCAAGGGCATTGGGTTTGCGCAAGTAAAAAGCCGGCGGGCCTGTAGGCACCGCCGGCTTGCCAAGGCTGAAACCCGGATCAGGCCTTGCGGCGGCGCGCCACGAAGCCAATCAAGCCCAAGCCACCCAACAACATGGCATAAGTGCTTGGCTCAGGCACGGCGCTGATTTCGATCAAACGATCGACACCGCTGCTGGGGTGCTGGATGTTCACATAGGCCTTGTTGGCGTTGAACTTATCAAAGTACAGGCCGGTGAACTCGGAGCCCTGCGTGCCGTTCGAAGCCCAGCGAGCCAGGCCTTCGCCGGCGTCCAGCAGATCGCCGTCTTTGTTCAGATCGCGCGCGAACCAGATGTCATTGTCGACCCCGCCGTTGCGGTCTTCGATGATGTAGACATTGCCGTCGGCATCCACGGCGATATTGTCCGGGCTCAGCAAGCCATTGCCGACCGCCAGGCCGGTGGCCAGATCGATGGTGCTTTGGTTGGCGAAGACCGACACCTGGTTGGTCGTCAGGTTGAAGGAATAGACCTCGTTGGTCGAGGTCGTCGCAACCAGCATGACCTGGTCGCCATTGGCCAGGGTGTTCACGTCCAGATCTTCCGGACGCTGGTAGTCGGTGCCCTTGACGGTGTTGGCCGAGGCCCGGCCATCGATCGTGCCATCGCCCAGCACGGTGGACACGCCGGCCAGCGCTGCGCCGTTGACGTCGGTGATCGCCTCCCAAGTCACGGCGCCCACGGCATTGGCGTTGTTGCCGCCGTTGACCTTGGCGACAAAGGTCTGGCCCTTGGCAAAGTAGTCGTCGCCATTGGCTGCGTTGACGTTGCCCGAGGTGTACTTGTAGATCGAACCGCCATTCAGCTCATCGATGAAGTACATGGACTTGGCGTTATCAAAAGCCAGGCCTTCATGCGAGACACGCGGGATGATGCTCCGCTGGATGAAGTTGCCGCCATTGGCCGCTGCCGTGGTGGCATTGCTGACTTCGAACAGCCGGCCCTTGCTGCTGCCCGTGCCCCAGGACTCTTCAGCTGTCAGATAGCTGCCCCAAGGCGTCCAGCGCGAAGCGTCGCCGGACACAAAGCCCTTGGCGCCGGGAGCGACGATGGTCACTGTGCGGGTGCTGTAGTTGTTGTCCCAGAGGTCGACACGCTGAACACCGGCGTTGCCGGTCTCGAAGGGCATGAACAAGTAGCGGCCCGCATCAGCGCCATTCTCATTGGCGGTGATCATGTCCCAGTTGCCGGCATTGGAGCCTGGCACCAAGGCGTTTTGGGTGGCGCGGTCGGCGATCGTCTTCTGGCTGAAGTTGACGCTGGACAAGGTGACCGGGGTGGCTTCGCCGGCACCGCCGACGGGGATGGGGCCAGCAGAGGCGCCCAGCGGGGTGAAGTTGCTGAAATGCGTGGCAGAGTGTGCCTGGGCGATCAAAGTAAGCAGACCGATGGCGGCGGCGATTCGGGAGCGTGCAAACATGGATGTTCTCCGGGAGTGGAAAAGGAAGGGTTACGACGCAGCATGCGAATCAAGCTGCGTCGTCTTTCCAGTCTCCCGACTCCTCGTGACCAAAGAATGTCCTGGCTAGACCAAACGGCCTATCTACTCAGGGGGCGGTCACCCCTGCCGCTTTGCCAGTAGCGCCCGCGCCACTCTCGAAACCGGCGGACGCCCCAGCAGGCCGGAGATGAAGGCGCCGGCGTCGACCAGCTTGTCGATGTCGATGCCGGTCTCTAGCCCCAAGCCGTTGAGCATGAAGACCACGTCCTCGGTCGCCACATTGCCGGTCGCGCCCTTGGCATAGGGGCAGCCGCCCAAGCCCGCCACACTGGTGTCGAAGTTATGCACGCCCAGTTCCAGGCAGGCATAGATATTCGCCAGCGCCTGGCCATAGGTGTCATGGAAATGCCCGCTGACCTCCACCAGCGGGTAATGCTTCAAGGCCCGCTCCATCGCCGCTTGCACTTTGCGAGGTGTGCCCACGCCAATGGTGTCGGCCACGCCCAGATGCTCAACGCCTATGCCCTTCATCAGCAGCACCACGCGTTCGACCTGATCGGCGCTGATGTCGCCCTCGTAGGGGCAGCCGACCGCGCAGGACAGCGCGCCGCGCACCTTGATGCCCGCGGCGTGGGCGGCTTCCACCACCGGGGCGAAGCGCTCGATGCTCTCGGCGATCGAGCAATTGATGTTTTTTTGACTGAAGGCCTCGGACGCCGCCGCGAAGACAACGATCTCGTCCGGCTTGGTCGGCAGTGCCGCTTCCAGCCCCTTCAGATTCGGCGTCAGCACCGAGTAGCGCACACCGGGCTGGCGCTGGATCGCGGCCATCACCGCCGCGTTATCGGCCATCTGCGGCACCCATTTCGGGCTGACAAAGCTGGTCACCTCGATCTCGCGCAGGCCGGCCAGATACAGCATCTCCACCAACTGTGCCTTGTGCTCGGTGGCGACCAGCTCTTTTTCGTTTTGCAGGCCGTCGCGGGGGCCGACGTCGACGAGCGTAACGCGGGAAGGCAGCGTACTCATTGCGCTGTCTCCAAGCGGAGCAACTCTGCGCCATCACCGACTTGATCGCCAACCGCAAACAGCAGTTCGGCCACCACGCCGTCGCGCGGCGCATTGATGGTGTGCTCCATCTTCATCGCCTCCATCACCGCCAGCGCCTGGCCCTTGGTGACCGTGTCACCGACCTGGGCCAGGAAGCCGACCAGCTTGCCCGGCATCGGCGCAGTCAGGCGGCCGCCCTCGGCCGGGCCGCTGCCGGCGCGGGCGATCACGTCGATCTCAACCACCAGGGCCGACCCGGTCGGCGCGAACACCGCCACCGTTTCAGCCTCGGCGTAGGTTTTGACCATGATGCGTTGTTGTGCCAGACCGGTGCCCAGCAGCAGCTCATGGGCTTCCAAGCTGGCCGAATTGGCGGCAAAGGCGATCGCCTCGCCGGCCACGGTCAGCTGCATGCCGCCCTGGTGATGGCGCGACAGCAAGACTTCGTGGTGAACGCCGGCGATCTCCAGATCGAAGCGGCGCGCCGAGGCGCCATACATGCGCCAGCCGTCGCGGCGGCTCCAGGGGTCACTGGTCTGCAGCAAGGCCTCGGCCGCCAGCGTATGGGCGACCACGGCCGCTGCGCTCAGGCTCAAGGGCAGGCCTGGTTGCTCGAACAGCGCCGCGCGCTCGCGCTCGATCAGCGCGGTGTCGAGGTCGGCGTTTGCAAAGGATGCGGTGGCGGCGCAGCGGCGCAAGAACGCCACATTGGTCTGCAAGCCGACGATATGGGTGTCGCGCAACGCCGCGTCCAGGCGCGCCAGGGCCTGCGCCCTGTCCTCGCCCCAGACGATCAGCTTGGCAACCATGGAGTCATAAAACGGGCTGATCGCGTCGCCCTCGTCAACGCCGGCGTCGATGCGGACATTGCCGCGCTCGAATTTCACATGCGCTGGCCAGCGCGCCACATGCAGGGCGCCGGTGGCCGGCAGGAAGCCGGCGTCGGGGTTCTCGGCGCAGATGCGCGCCTCGATCGCGTGGCCGCTCATCGTCAATTGTTCTTGCTTCAGCGGCAGCGGCTCGCCGGAGGCGACGCGCAATTGCCACTCGACCAGGTCTTGGCCCGTAATGGCTTCCGTCACCGGATGCTCGACCTGCAGGCGGGTGTTCATTTCCATGAAATAGAAGCGGCCATCTTGCTCGCAGATGAACTCGACCGTGCCCGCGCCGCTATAGCCGACCGCCTTGGCCGCCGCCACCGCGGCGCCGCCCATCTGGGCGCGCCGCTCGGCCGTCATGCCGGGTGCCGGGGCTTCTTCCAGCACCTTCTGATGGCGGCGTTGGACCGAACAATCGCGCTCGAACAGGTAGACGCAGTCGCCGAAATTGTCGCCAAAGACCTGGATCTCGATATGGCGTGGGCGCTGCACATAACGTTCGATCAAGACAGCGTCATCGCCAAAGCTATTGATCGCCTCGCGTTTGCAGGAAGCCAGTGCGGCGTCGAATTCGTCTAGCTGAAAGACGGCACGCATGCCCTTGCCGCCGCCGCCGGCGCTGGCCTTGATCAGCACGGGGAAGCCGATCCGCTCGGCCTCGGCGCGCAGCAGGGCCGGGTCTTGATCGGCGCCGTGATAGCCGGGCACCAGGGGCACGCCGGCGGTCTCCATCAGCCGCTTCGATTCGGCCTTCAGGCCCATGGCCTGGATGGCGGTGGGGGAGGGGCCGATGAAGGCGATGCCGCCTGCCGCACAGGCGGTGGCGAACTCCGAGTTTTCGCTCAGGAAGCCGTAGCCGGGGTGGATGGCTTCGGCGCCGGTGGCTTTGGCGGCATCGATGATGCGTTGCCATTGCAGGTAGGAGTCGCGGGGGGCGGGGGCGCCGATCAGGATCGCCTCGTCGCAGGCCAGCACGTGCTTGGCTTTGGCGTCGGCTTCGGAGTAGACGGCGACGGTTTTGATGCCCATGCGGCGGGCGGTGGCCGCGACGCGGCAGGCGATTTCGCCGCGGTTGGCGATGAGGATCTTTTTAAACATTTCTTCTGTCTCCAGTCTCGTGAACTTTGAACTTTTCCATGCACTTCCAGGGTTGCTGAGAAGGCCGCTACATCTTCATTCCGCCGGGGCTTCGCTGCGACATCACTATCCCTCCCAGACCGTGCCGGGTGTTCGCCCCGGCGGGCGACCTTCTTTCTTGGGCGTCCAAGAAAGAAGGCAAAGAAACCGCCCCTGCCGCATGGCCCTTCGGGTCCGCTCAGTGCTCAAGTTTGCAGGGCCGCGCCCAACTCACTGCGCTACGCTCCGTTCAGACAAGGGGCGCGACACCAGTTCTTGAAGTCGCTTCGCGACGCCCTGCAAACTTTCCGCTCCTCGCCCATGCAGAAGGGGAACCCCAAAAACCACTCACCTCGCTTCGCATCGGCTCGAAAATAAGTTAAGCCAGCCGTGACAAAAATGCTTCTCATCGCCTCCATCGACGGAGTTCGCGTTCGCTCATTCCAAACTACCCAACTGGCGCATCAGAAGCTCACGACTCGATAACGGAATTGAGTATTCGGGAATCCACAGTCCTGGCGCATAGCAAGGACTGCCGATGCATACGCAAGTTGAAGGTCTTCCTCCGTGACTGAGCCACGGGAAGCCGTGTTTTTTCTAATGAGATCAAGCAAATGACCAACTGGGTTCATTACTTCATCTGGTGCCCAGAGAGCCGCTTCATCGTATGCCTCCAGAAAACGCTTCTGATCATCTTCATTGCTCCTGGTGGCTGCACTCAGGAATACGCGCAATGACACAGATAATTTGGCATATACGTTCCTTCGCCTGACCAGCAATTCTTGCTCGCGCGCGCCCGCGAGCCGCTCATTTTCAAGAATGCGCGCAGCCCATACACCACCAATCCACTTTGCGAGCGCAAATACGACGACTGCGCCACCGCTGAGCGCGAGAAAAACAGAGCCAGCAATCGATAGAAGTTTGGAGAATTCCATGCGGCTAGATTGCTGGACGAAGGGATTGACCGCGCGACAACAGCATTCCAAGTTTTTGATTTCTAGCCGATGCGCAGCGAGGCGTGTAGGTTCCGGGGTTCCCCTTCTGCATGGGCGAGGAGCGGAAGGTTTGGCGGGCGTCGCGGAGCGACTTCAAAGACTGAAATCGCGCCCCTTGTTTGAACGCAGCGTAGCGAAGTGAGTTGGGCGCGGCCCGGCAAACCTGATGCACTGAGACAGGACCGAAGACAAGCCAAGTGGCTTGTCTGACGCCTGGCGAAGGACAAGGCGCTTGCAAGCGCCTTGGCACGGAGCGAACCCGAAGGGCCATGCGGCAGGGGCGGTTTCTTTGCCTTCTTTCTTGGACGCCCAAGAAAGAAGGTCGCCCGCCGGGGCGAACTCCCGGCACGGTCCTGCCCCGCAAAGCAATGCCCATGAATCCGCCCTACTTCAGTGCGCGTGAAACGACACCGAATCGCAATCCGCATTCGCAGCCTGCGGCACCAACTTCTCCTCCGTCGCGCAGCGCATGCCCAAACGCTCAAGCAATTTACGGTCAGCCTCGGCTTGAGGATTCGACGTCGTTAAGAGCTTATCCCCATAGAACATCGAATTCGCCCCCGCCAAGAAGCACAACGCCTGCATGCTCTCCGGCATCTCCTCCCGTCCCGCCGACAAACGAACCATCGCCCTCGGCATCGTAATCCGCGCCACCGCAATCGAGCGAATGAACTCGAATGGGTCCAGCGCCTCGGCGTCGGCCAACGGCGTGCCCTCAACCTTGACCAAGTTATTGATCGGCACCGACTCCGGATACGGATTCAAATTTGCCAACTGAACAATCAACCCAGCCCGCTGACCGCGCGTCTCGCCCAGGCCGACGATGCCACCCGAGCAAACCTTCAAGCCCACATTGCGCACCCGATCCAGCGTGTCCAGCCGGTCCTGATAGGTCCGGGTCGTGATGATCTGCCCATAGAACTCGGGCGAGGTGTCCAGGTTGTGGTTGTAGTAATCAAGCCCAGCTTCGGCCAGTTGTTCGGCCTGGCCGTCACCCAGCATGCCGGCAGTCAAACAGGTCTCCAGACCCATCGCCTTGACCTCCTTGACCATCTCACCAATCGCTTCGAGGTGGCGGGGCTTGGGCGAGCGCCAGGCCGCACCCATGCAAAAACGGGTCGCGCCATTGGCCTTGGCCGCACGCGCCGCCTCCAGCACTTCTTGCAGCGGAATCAGCTTGTCGGCCTTCAGACCCGTGTCGAAGTGGGCCGACTGCGGGCAGTAGGCGCAGTCTTCCTCGCAGCCGCCGGTCTTGATCGACAGCAGCGTCGACAGCTGCACCGCGTTGGCATCGAAGTTCTCACGGTGCACCTGCTGGGCCCGGAACATCAGGTCATTGAAGGGCAGGTCGTACAGGGCCACGACTTCTTTGACCGTCCAGGTTTTGCCAGACCGACGCTCGGCGTCGGTGGTCGGCGTCAGCGTGTTGATTTGATTGACGGCTTGAGATTGGGTCATAGCTAGCGATTCCAAAACTTACAAAAGAAAACTGTGCAGATGCGCGGCCACGGCGGCCGGGCTAGGGTCGGTCAGGCGAGGCACATGGCCCCAGCAAGGCGCATCCAGCGATGCATCCAGCGCGGCCAGATTGTCGGTCAGATGCGGCATTGCAGCATCGACCGTGTTGGCCACCCAGCCGGCCAGCGCCAAGCCGCGTGCGCGTATCGCCTCTGCCGTCAGCAGCGCATGGTTGATGCAGCCCAGGCGCAGGCCGACGACGAGGATGACGGGCAGGCCCAAATCAACGGCGAGATCGGCGGTGTCCCAGCCTTCACACAAAGGGACGCGAAACCCACCAACGCCTTCGACCAGGGCCAGCTCGCCTAAGGATGCACTGGCGCGGATGGCCGCCAGCAAGGCGGTGCGGGCGATGCTGCGGCCCTCCAGCGCGGCGGCGATATGCGGCGCGCAGGCAGCGCGAAATTGCAGCGGACCGACCTGCTCCGGCGTCATGCCAAGGGTCTGCGCGGCGTGCAGGCGCTGCACGTCCTCGTTGATCCAGCGGCCGCCGATCAACTCCTGGCCGGCGGCCAGCGACTTGACCGGCGCCACACGCAGGCCTTGTTGCTGGCTGAAAGCGTGGGTCAGGCCGGCGGTGATGCAGGTCTTGCCGATCTCGGTGTCGGTGCCGGTGATGAAAAAGCCCTTCATAGCGCTCCAGCCTGCAGATCGGCGGCCGCCGCAGCCAGCGCCGCCAAGAGCCGGCTCACATCGGCCTCGGTATGCGTCGCGCACAAGGTGATGCGCAGGCGTGCCTCGCCCACGGGCACGGTCGGTGGGCGGATGCCGGGGACGCGCAGGCCCTCGCTCTCCAGCCTTGCGGCCAGCGCCATCACCTCGGCATTGCCGCCGATGATCAGCGGCTGCACAGGCGTGTCGGACGGCGCCAAGCGCCAGCCCAAGGCCGGGTAGGTCTGCAATATTGACGAGATGCCGGCGCGCAGCTGCGCTTGCAGGCGGCGCAGATTGGCGCGGCGCTCGGCGCCGAGCTCGCTGTCAATCAAGGCCAGGCTGGTCAGCAGCGCATGCTCGACGGCCGGCGGCGAGGCGGTCGAAAAAATGTAGTTGCGGGCGGCCTGCAGCAGGTAATCGGTGATGGTGGCGTGGGCGACGACAAAGGCACCGGCAAGCCCGGCCGCCTTGCCCAGCGTGCCGACCAGGATCAGGCGCTCGCTGCTGAGCTTGAAATGCTCCAGCGACCCACGGCCTCGCTCGCCCAGCACGCCAAAACCATGGGCGTCGTCAACGATCAGCCAGGCGTCGAATTCCTCGGCCAGGGCCAGCAGCTCGGGCAGCGGCGCCAGGTCGCCGTCCATGCTGAAGACGGCGTCGGTGACGATCAGCTTGACCTTGGCGGTACTGGCCGCCAACAGGCCGCGCAACTGCGCCACGTCGGCGTGGGCATAACGCGTCACTTGCGCGCGTGCGAGTCGGCTGCCGTCGATCAGCGAGGCGTGATTCCAGGCCTCCGAGAAGATCTCGGTCTGCTCGTCGCCCAAAGCGGTGACGACGGCCAGATTCGCCATATAGCCGGTGCAAAAGCCCAGCGCTTTGGCCTCGGGGATGTGCGGCGCCAGCCAGGCCGCCAAGGTTTCAGCGACTTGCTCATGGGCCTTGCTGTGGCCGCTGATCAAGGGCGACGCGCCCGAGCCGCCGCCATAAATCATTGCGCCGTCGATCAAGGCTGCAGTGATCTGCGGCTCGGCCGCCAGACCTAAATAGTCATTCGAGCAGAACATCAGCAACTCGCGCGTGCGTCCGTCGGCACCGCGTACCTGCTGACGCGGCGCCGTCGGGCTTTCGGCTTGGCGCAGGAAACGGGTCAGGCTTTGCGCCTCGATCGCGGCCAGCTTGGCCTTCAGGTGGTCAAGCAACATCGTTCAAACTCGCGGTCACGGCGTCGAACAAGAACGCCGCTGTCGCCGCGTCGATCAGATAAGGCGGCATCAGGTAGACCGTGTTGCCGATCGGCCGAATCAGCAGCTGATGGGCGCGCGCGGCGAGATGGAAGCGTTCAGCAAAACGCGGGCCGGCGTCCTTCACGTCAAAAGCCAAGACCATGCCTTGCTGGCGCAGGTGTTCGACTCGGGCGTCGACGGCCAGCGGCGCGAACGCATTTTTCAAATGCTGTGCCTGAATCAAGTTAGCGTCGAGCTGGCCGGCGTCAAAACGGTCCAGCACCGCATTCGCCGCCGCGCAGGCGAGCGCATTGCCGGTGTAGGAATGCGAATGCAAAAAGCCGCGCGCCACGTCCTCGCTCCAGAAGGCTTGATAAACCGCCTCGGTCGTCAGCACCAGTGACAAGGGCAGCGTGCCGCCGGTGATGCCCTTGGACAGCAGCACAAAATCGGGCCAGTCGGCTTTGCTTTGCGGCTGTGTTTGCTCAAAAGCAAAGAACGTCCCGGTGCGCCCACAACCCATCGCGATCTCGTCGACGATCAGATGGACCTCAAACTCCGTGCAAAGCCGGCGCAAGCCGCGCAGATAGTCGGCCGAATACATCACCATGCCGGCGGCGCCCTGTACCAGCGGCTCGACGATCACGGCGGCGATCTGCGCGCTGCGCGCGGCCAGCAGCTCGCGCATCGCAGTCAGTGCGGCGGCTTCGTTAGCCAGCCGGGCGTCGGGCGACATGACGATATGCGCGCGCATCAGCAGCGGGTCGTAGGCGTCGCGGAACACCGCCACGTCGGTGACGGCCAGCGCGCCAATCGTTTCGCCGTGATAGCCGTTCTTCAGGCAGACGAACTCGCGCTTGTCGCTGCGGCCCAGATTGCGCCAGCTGTGAAAGCTCTGCTTCAGCGCGATCTCGACCGCGCTGGCGCCGTCGCTGGCGAAGAAGCTGTGGCCTAAAGCTCCACCGGTGCGCGCGCTCAAGCGCTCGGCCAGGCGCACCGCCGGCGCATGGGTGCAGCCGGCCAGCATCACATGGGGCAGGGTGTCGAGCTGCTGCTTGATGGCGTCATTCAGGCCAGCGTCGGCGTGGCCAAAGAGATTGACCCACCAACTGCTGTTGGCGTCGAAATAGCGCTTGCCGTCAAAGTCATATAACCAGGGACCGGCGCCGCGTGCGATGGCCAAGGGCGGAGCTACAGCCGCGCGCGCCATCTGCGTGCAAGGGTGCCAGACGGCGGCCAGGCTGCGCTGCTGCCAGTCTTGTTGGGGAGAGATCGTCATCGGGGAAATAGATTCAATTTCAAGCCAGCCAGTTTGGCCGACTCTTGTTCAAAAAGCTCTGCACGCCCTCGCGGCCCTCGGCGCTGGCGCGGATGTCGGCGATGCGGCGGGCGGTGTCATCGCGTAGCGACGGTGTGATGGCCGTATGCGCCACGTCCTGCACTAGGCGCTTGCAGGCGCGCACCGCTTGCGGGCCGTTGGCGGCGATGGCGGTGGCGATGGCGCTGACTCTCTCGTCCAGGCTCTCGGCCGTGGCCAATTCATGCACCAGACCCAGGCGGTGTGCCTCGGCGGCGCTGAAGCGCTCGGCCGTCAAGAAATAGCGCCGTGAGGCCTGCTCGCCAAGGGCGCGCACGACGTAGGGGCCGATGGTCGCCGGCAGCAGGCCCAGCTTGGCCTCGGACAGGCAAAACCCCGCCGACTCGACCGCCACCACCACATCGCAAACCGCCACCAAGCCGACGCCGCCGGCATAGGCGTCGCCCTGCACACGGGCGATCACCGGCAGCGGGCAGCTGTAAATCGTCCACAGCATTTCGGCCAGCAGGGCCGCATCGGCATGGTTCTGGTCCCAGTTGAAGCCAGCCATCGCCTTCATCCAGTTGAGGTCGGCGCCGGCGCAGAAGGCCTTGCCCTCGGCGGCCAGCACCACAACGCGCAGCTCAGGGTCTTGCCCAATGGCGGCAAAGGCGGCGGTCAGCTCGGCAATCACGGTCTCATTGAATGCATTGCGCACGTCGGGGCGCTTGAGGCTGACGCGGGCAAGATCACCGTGAGCGCCTTCGCGCTGTACCGAGATGGTTTGATAGTTGTGCGGGCTGCTCATTCGGGTCTCCAAACCACGTTGTTATCGACGGCGTAAAACTGGCAGGGCTTGCCCTTGCGCTTTTGGCAAAAGCCAAGCGCACGCGACAACACATCCTCGCCGGTCGCATAGCCAAATTCACCGTCGCTGCCGATGGCAAACGCTCGAGGTGGCTTGGCCATCAGGAATTTCTTGTAACTCTCTTGCGCGACCCAGGAGCTCAGCGGCAGCGCGTCCACATCTTTCAGGGCCGCATAGTCCGAACTCGGCGGCGGCTTCAAGGTGCCGGGTTGGCTGAAGCCTTGCTGAGCCAGGAACTCGTCGACCAAGGGTTGCCACACATCATTGGCGGCGGCGAACAGGCGGTGGCCGTCGTCGCCGATGGCGGGCAAGAGCCGGTAGTCGACCAGCCCGCCGCCGTTGCGGTAGGCCTCGGCCCAGTCGCGGCTATGGTGCGGGGCGAAGTACATATCGTTCTCGGTGTAGATCCACAGCGTCGGCACAGGCGCAGCGGCGCAGGCGCTGAATTCGCCATAGCTGTGAAACAGGCGTTTGAGTTGCGGCGCCTGGCAGGGCTCACCGCGATGCTCGGTGGGGCTGCCGCCATGGCCGCCGGCAAAGTTGATCGCCGCCACCAAGCCGGGCGGGCGCAAAGCCGCCGCCGCCACGCTGGCAATGCCGCCGACCGACTGCCCCACCAAGACCAGACGGCGGGCATCTACATCGACCTGCGTCGCCATGGTCTGCGCGACGGCAATAATTTGCTGGGCGGCGGCGGCCAGCGCCGGCGCATAGCTGGGGCTGGCGCAGCTGTAGCTGTTTTCGGGGTCGCCCAGCGTGGCCAACTCGCCATAGCCCAGGCGCAGCGGCGCTGCGACCGCAAAACCTTTGCGTACAAAAAAACGCGCTGCCGACTCGAAGCGTTGCCGGGCGTACTCGCCGCGTTTGTCGCCGCTGCGGCCATGGCTGATGATGAGCAGGGGGAAGGGCCCGGCTCCTTTGGGCTTGAAGGTGGTCACCAGCAAACTACCGGCGACGTCGCGACCGTTTGCATCTTGCACGGTGACCGGCACGCGCAGCACGGCCTCGCGAATGTCCTTGTGCAGCGTCGAGGCGTCAATCGGCGCTTCGGCGTGTAGAGGGCCAGCGAACAGGCAGGCGAGGCAGGCCGACAACAGCAGCGTGGCGCGGTCCCTGATCATCAACTCAGCCATGCAGGCGTGCTCCGAAAAACTGCATCAATGCCGCCAGACCTTCAGCCCGCGCAGCGATTCCATCGCGTCATAGTCACGGTCAGAATGTAGCAAGGCGTGGTCATTCTCGATACAGAAACTGGCTTGCAACACATCGACCGGGCTGTTGACGGTGAAGCCTCCGGCGCGCAGCGCGCGGTAATGCTCGGCAGCACGCAGGGCACAGTCTTCGCCGCCAATCTCGACCACATCAAGCGCGCCCAAGGCCCGCTTGGCGGCCAGATAGTCGCGCTCATCGCGGAAGCCGCGCAAGACTTCGAACAAGACCAGATCCGCCAGCGCCAGCGGGGCGCCGGCGTCCTCCAGTAAATCGCTCAAACGGCGCACACCGGCGTTGTCGCGGCCGTTGAAAAAGTCTATCCAGACCGATGAGTCAACCAGAATCATTGTGGATCCGGCGCCGCGGCATCTTCATCCGGCCGCGCCCGATAAGAGGCACCGGCGGACTCGTTCAAGATCAATTCGGCGGCGCGCGGCGCGTCATCCCAGCGCAGCTTGCCTCGCAAGGCCAGGATCTCCCGGTACGCGGCCTGCCGCGCCAACAAGCGCAAGCCGGCCTCGACCGCATCCTTCTTGGTCTTGAAGGCGCCCGACTTCATCGCCTGATCCATCAAGTCGTCATTGATTTCAATATTGGTGCGCATGATGTGTACCGAAGTGCGTTGTTACGCTCATTTTACATGTCACATGCGGAATACGCCAAATTTGGTCTCAGCAATCGGTGCATTGAGGGCGGCGCTCAGGCCCAGGGCCAAGACCCGGCGGGTGTCGGCCGGGTCGATCACACCGTCGTCCCACAGCCGCGCCGACGCGTAGTAGGGGTGGCCCTGGTCTTCGTACTGCTGACGAATCGGCGCCTTGAAGGCCTCCTCTTCGGCGGCCGTCCAGCTGCCGCCCTTGCCCTCGATACCGTCACGCTTGACCGTCGCCAGCACCGAGGCGGCCTGCTCGCCGCCCATCACCGCGATGCGCGCG
>JADMJQ010000077.1 GCA_018780415.1 Roseateles sp.
GCATGATGATGCGCGAGTCGGCGTACAGCCACCGTGCCGCCGATGAATCGTTGCCCCTGCGCGACGCCTTCTCGGTGCTGTTCTTTGTTTCTGTGGGCATGCTGTTCGATCCGCAGGTCTTGCTGACCAGCCCGCTCAAGGTATTGGGGGTCGTGGCCGTCATCATGCTAGGCAAGACCCTGGCCGCCATCGCCCTGGTGCTGGCCCTGCGCTACCCGCTCAACACGGCGCTGACCGTCGGCGCCAGCTTGGCGCAGATAGGCGAGTTCTCCTTCATCCTGGCGGGCCTGGGCGTTGCGCTCGGGCTCTTGCCCCGCGAAGGGCAGAGCCTGATCCTGGCCGGCGCGCTGATCTCGATCGCCTTGAATTCGCTGCTGTTTACCGCCATCGAACCGGCCAAGGCCTGGATCCTGCGCCGCTCGAACTGGGCACGGCGCATGGAGATGCGGGATGATCCGCTGGCCGAACTGCCGGCGAGCACGGACCGGGCCCATCTGCAGGGGCAGGTCGTGCTGGTAGGCTTCGGCCGGGTCGGTAGGCAGATTGCCGAAAGCCTGGCCGCGCAGCATGTGCCTTTGGTGGTGGCCGAGCAGCAGCGTGAGTTGGTCGAGGACCTGCGTGCTCACGGTGTTGCGGCTGTCAGCGGCGATGCCAGCGACCCGGTCGTGCTGATACAGGCGCATATTGCCCGCGCTGCGGTGCTGATCGTGACCGGCGGTGACGACCTGCTGGCGCGCCGCATGGTCGAGACCGCGCGCCAGTTGAACCCGGGTATCCGCGTGCTGTTGCGCGCCCGCAGCGAGGATGAGGCTCGCCTGTTGCGCGAGGGCCAGTTCGGTGAGGTCTTCGTTGCCGAGCAAAGCTTGGCCGAACACCTGACCCGGCGCGTGCTGGAAGTGACGAAGCCCGCCGCGCCACACTGAGACAATCGGTGCATGTCTTCTGAATCGCTGTTTCCTGAAATGAGCCCCGCGCCAGCCGCTGCCTCAGCCGCCGCGCCGGCACCGCTGCAGCCCTTGGCCGAGCGCCTGCGGCCGACCACGCTTGACGAGGTCATCGGCCAGCGCCAGTTGCTCGGCCCCGGCATGCCGTTGCGCGTCGCTTTCGAGTCGGGCCGCCTGCATTCGATGATTTTGTGGGGCCCGCCCGGCGTCGGTAAAACGACCCTGGCGCGTTTGATGACGCAGGCCTTCGACGCCCAGTTCATCACCATCTCGGCCGTGCTCGGCGGCGTCAAGGAGATTCGCGAGGCGGTCGAGCGCGCGCAGGCGGTGGCGGCGCAGGGCCGGCGCACCGTCGTCTTTGTGGACGAGGTGCACCGCTTCAATAAATCTCAGCAAGACGCCTTCTTGCCCCATGTCGAGTCGGGCCTGTTCACCTTCATCGGCGCGACCACCGAGAACCCATCCTTCGAGGTCAACTCGGCGCTGTTGTCGCGCGCCAGCGTGCATGTGCTGAAGTCGCTTGATGAGGCCGAGCTCCTGGCCCTGGTCGAGCGGGCCGTGCAAGTGCTGGCCAGCCCGCCGTTCACGCCCGCCGCGGCCAAGCGCCTGGCCGCCTATGCGGACGGCGATGCCCGGCGCCTGCTGAATGCCGTCGACGCGGCCGTGGCCTTGGCGCCACCGGCCACGAGCTCGTCGATCTCCGAGATCGACGAGCCCATGCTGGAGCGCGCTCTAGGCGAGCAGTTGCGCCGTTATGACAAGGGTGGTGAGCAGTTCTACGACGTGATCTCGGCCCTGCATAAATCGGTGCGCGGCTCCGATCCCGATGCGGCCCTGTATTGGTTTGCCCGCATGCTGGACGGCGGCGTCGATGTGCGCTACATCGCGCGTCGGCTGATTCGCATGGCCAGCGAGGACATTGGCCTGGCCGACCCGCGAGCTTTGCGCATCTGCCTGGATGCGGCCGAGACTTATGAGCGCCTGGGCTCGCCCGAGGGCGAATTGACGCTGGCCCAGGCGGTGGTGTTCCTGGCCGTGGCGCCGAAGTCGAATGCGGTCTACAGCGCCTACAAAGCGGTGCGCGCGCTGATCAAGGCCGACGGCAGCCGACCGGTGCCGCTGCATCTACGCAACGCGCCGACACGTTTGATGACCGATTTGGGCTATGGCCGCGAGTATCGCTACGCCCATGACGAGCCGGGCGGCTTTGCCGCCGGCGTGAGCTATCTGCCCGAGGGGCTGGAAGATCAGCGCTTTTACGAGCCCGTTGGCCGCGGTTTGGAGTTGCGAATTGGCGAGCGCTTGACCGAGTTGCGGCGCTTGAATGCAGCGCATCAGGCCGCCAGCGAATAGATAGGATTTTTGCCCTTGACGATACGGGTAAACACCCGCGAATCGGGCTCGCCACGCACTCCTACAATCCCGACCAGCCTGCAGGAATTGATGGCCGATCAAGGCCCGCCGACTTTGCGGCGGGCTTTTTTATTTGCTCAACTTTCAGCCCAATGAAATGGGCGACCGGCACTGCCGGTTCGCCAAACCGGAGCCTTCAATGGAAACCTTCTTCCAACAGATCATCAACGGTCTGGTGCTGGGCAGCATGTATGCCTTGGTGGCCTTGGGTTACACCATGGTCTACGGCATCATCAACCTGATCAACTTCGCTCATGGCGAGATCTTGATGGTGGGTGCGCTGGTCAGTTGGACCGTGGTCAGCGCCTTGGCCGATTCCGGCATGCCGGGCTGGTCCATGATGCTGATCGGCTTGGCTTGCGCCGTCGTCGTCTGCACCTCGCTGAACTTCCTGGTCGAGAAGATCGCCTACC
>JADMJQ010000306.1 GCA_018780415.1 Roseateles sp.
AAGAGCGGCAAGCTGGTGCGCGGCGAAATGCGCGCCGGCGGCGAAGCCATGGTCAACGCCACGCTGCGGCGCCAGGGCATCCTGGTCAGCAAGGTCAAAAAGCGTCGCATCAGCGGCGGCAAGGCGATCAAGCAAAAAGACATCGCCGTCTTCACCCGCCAGCTCGCCACCATGATGCGGGCCGGCGTGCCGCTGCTGCAGTCCTTCGAGATCGTCGGCCGCGGCAGCACCAATCCCCAAATGACTCGGCTTTTGAACGACATCCGTCAAGACGTCGAAACCGGCACCAGCTTGTCGACCGCGCTGCGCAAGCATCCGATGCACTTTGATGCGCTGTACTGCAATCTGGTCGAGGCCGGCGAAGCGGCCGGCATCTTGGAGTCGCTGCTGGACCGCCTGGCCGTCTACCAAGAAAAGACCATGGCGCTGCGCAACAAGATCAAGTCGGCGCTGACCTACCCGATCGCCGTGCTGTCGGTGGCCTTTGTGGTGGTGGCGGTTATCATGATTTTTGTGGTGCCGGCCTTCAAAGATGTCTTCAGCTCCTTCGGCGCGACGCTGCCGACGCCGACCCTGATCGTCATCGCGATGTCGGAGTTCTTCGTCTCCTATTGGTGGGCAATCTTCGGCGGCCTGGGCGGCGGGCTGTATTTCTTCTTTCAGTCCTGGAAGCGCTCGGTCAAGATGCAGGCCACGATGGACCGGCTCTTGCTGAAGATCCCGGTGTTTGGCGACCTGCTCTACAAGTCGGCCGTGGCGCGCTGGACCCGCACGCTGTCCACCATGTTTGCCGCCGGCGTGCCGCTGGTGGAGGCGCTGGACTCGGTCGGAGGAGCGTCCGGCAATGCGGTCTTTTCCGAGGCGACCGAGAAGATCCAGCGCGATGTGTCCACCGGCACCGCCTTGACCACCTCGATGCAGGCCACCGGCATCTTCCCCAGCATGGTGTTGCAGATGGCGGCCATCGGCGAGGAATCGGGCTCGCTCGACCATATGCTGGCCAAGTCGGCCGAGTTCTTCGAGGACGAAGTCGACGAAGCGGTCAACGCCTTGGCCAGCCTGATGGAGCCCTTCATCATCGTCATCCTGGGCACCATCATCGGCGGCATTGTGGTGGCCATGTATCTGCCTATTTTCAAACTCGGACAAGTCGTCTAAATCGCCCATGCTTGACCTCGAATTCCTACTCTCACCCTGGGTGCTGGGCCTGTTCGGCCTGTGCATAGGCAGCTTTCTCAATGTGGTGATTCACCGCATACCGCTGATGCTTGAGCGCCAATGGCTCGGCGATGCGGCTGCCCATTTGGGTGACGCGGCTGAATTGAGCCGGGCCAGCGCCCTGCCCAAGGCCGACGCCGACAAGCTCGCCGGCGCCGCCAATGCCTTGAGCGCGCGTTTGGAGAAGCTGCCGGCCTTGGGCCTGGCCCTGCCCCGCTCGCGCTGCCCCCAATGCGGCCACCAATTGGCTTGGCATGAGAACCTGCCCTTGTTGGGCTGGCTGCGGCTGGGCGGCAAATGCTCGGCCTGCAAGACGTCGATTTCGATCCGTTACCCCTTGATTGAGCTGAGCTGCGGCCTGCTGTTTGCCGCCCTGTCCTGGCGCTTTGGCGCGCAGCCGAGCACGCTGCTTTGGTGCGGCTTCGGCGCCGCGCTCTTGGCCTTGGCCGCGATCGACTGGGACACCACGCTGCTGCCCGACTCGTTGAACCAGCCCTTGCTCTGGGCCGGTTTGGCCGCCGCCTTGTTGGGCCTGACCATTCCTTTGGCCGATGCCATGACCGGCGCCTTGGTCGGCTACCTGTCGCTGTGGTCGATTTACTGGCTGTTCAAGCTCGCCACCGGCAAAGAGGGCATGGGCTACGGCGACTTCAAGCTGCTGGCGGCTTTAGGCGCCTGGTTGGGCTGGCAGATGGTCTTGCCCATCGTGCTCGGGGCCTCGGTGTTTGGCGCCATCGTCGGCATTGGCATGAAGATGAATGCCAAGCTGCGCGAGGGCCGCTATGTGCCCTTCGGCCCGTTCTTGGCTGGCGGTGGCTTTGTCGTTCTTTTTGCGGGCGCTCCCCGAGTCCTGGGCTGGCTAGGCTGGGCATGAAGATTGGTTTGACCGGCGGCATCGGCAGCGGCAAAAGCACAGTAGCCGGTTTTTTGCGCGAGGCCGGCGCGGCCTTGATCGATACCGATGCGATCGCGCGTCAGCTCAGCGGCCCGGGCGGCGCGGCGATGGCGGCAATTGCGGCGGAATTCGGCCAGGCCATGCTGTCCCCTGACGGTGCGCTGGACCGCGCGGCGATGCGTGAACTGGCCTTCGCCGACAGCAGCGCCAAACAGCGGCTGGAGGCCATCCTGCACCCCTTGATTGGCGCCCAAACACGCGTAGAAGCCGACGCGGCGCAGGCCGCGGGCGCAGCGCTGATCGTCTTTGATGTGCCTTTATTGGTTGAGTCAGCTCGCTGGCGAGGCCGCGTTGAGCGAGTGCTGGTGGTTGATTGCAGCGAACAAACGCAGATCGCCCGCGTCAGCGCGCGGCCGGGTTGGAACGCCACTTCCGCCGCGGCGGTGCTGGCCGCGCAAGCCAGCCGGGCGCAACGCCGGGCTTGTGCTGATGCGATCATTTACAACGAGGGCCTGAGCCTGGACGCACTCAAAGCGCAAGTCCTGACCCTGGCGGCACAGTGGCGCCGGCCTGAATAAGGCAGCCCCACTCGACATTGTTCGCGAACGCCACGCCGGCTGTGAAACAATTGCAGCAATCGCTGCGCACTATGACGCAGCACCGTGACCTTCAAGCTGACCGATAGGGATGACCGCCTTGGTCCTTTACGAGTACCCATTCAACGAGAGCATCCGCACGATGCTGCGTCTGGAGCATCTGTTTGACCGCCTCGGTCAGCTGATGGCCCGCGAAACTCCGCTCGATCACCATTTCGCCCTGGTCACGATGTTCGAGATCATCGATGTGGCCTCGCGGGCCGATCTGAAGTCGGACCTGCTCAAGGAGCTGGAGCGTCACAAGAACCAGCTGGCCAGCTATCGCGGCAATCCCGGCGTGGCCGAGGGCCTGCTGGACGAGGTGATTGCCCGCATCGACAAGGCCTATGCGGGGCTGAACCAGTTGGTCGGCAAGGCCGGAGCCTGCCTGAGCACGAATGAATGGCTGATGAGCATACGCAGCCGCATCAGCATCCCCGGCGGCACTTGCGAGTTCGATCTGCCGGCCTATTACACCTGGCAGCAGTTCTTGCCGGTGCGCCGGCGTAACGACCTGATGCAGTGGACGCAGAGCCTGATGCCCTTGGCCGAAGCGCTGCAAGTGTTGCTGGGTCTGCTGCGCGACTCCGGCAGCCCACACAAGGTGGCGGCGGTGGCCGGGCAGTTTCAACAAAGCCTGGGCGCCGGCCGGGTGTTCCAGCTGCTGCGTATGCGCATAGACCCCAGCTTGGGCCTGGTGCCCGAGATCAGCGGTCACCGCCTGATGATCTCGATCCGCATGATGCGCCAGGACGAAGACGGCCGCCTCAAATCAACCCAACAGGACGCCAGCTTTGAGCTGACGCTGTGCGCATGATTTGGCCCACCCCCGTAGGCGCTTCGCGCCACCCCCTCAAGGGGGCTAGCCCGATGGCCCGGCAAAGCCGGTTCCATGGGTTCCACTCGGCAATACAGACAACAACGTGATGACACCCGTCCCTGCACCCAAGATAGTGCGCTGCCCGACCTGCGGCGGCGACTCGATCTTTGCGCCCAGCAACTTGTGGCGGCCGTTCTGCAGCGAACGCTGCCGTCAGATCGACCTCGGCGCATGGGCCAGCGAGAGCTTCGCCATGCCGGCCAACCCGCCAGTCGAAGACGACTCGCTACCGCACTAACGCTGCCAGGTCCTGCCGAGCCTGAGCGGCCGTGGTGAACAACAAGCCCCGCCATCCCAAGGCATTGGCCGCCTCGATATTGGCCGGGTGATCATCCAGAAACACGCAGGCCTCGGGCGCTAGGCCGAAGCGCTCTTCCGAAATCTTGAAGATCTCCGTTCGTGGCTTGGAATGCTTGACCCGGCCCGAGAAAACGCCGGCCTCAAACCATTCGCGCAGCGGGTGCGCTTGCTCCAGATGGTCGGCATAGGGTTCGGGCATATTCGACAAGTAAAACAGCCGGTGCCCGGCCTGCTTCAGCTCGGCAATCAGCGCCGCCGTGTCGACCTGCAGTTGCAGCTCATCCGGCACCGCGGCCACGACCTGCGCGACATCGGCCCTGGGCCAGCCTGTTCGCAAGACGATGCGCTCGATCACGCTGTCGGCATCGATTAAACCTTGATCAAACGCACCCCAGTCGCCGCCGTAGTTCTCAAAAAACTGCGCCGCCACGGCCGCACCCTGCTCGGCGTTGGCCACCCTGTGCGGCCAGACCCGCGCCAAAAAGCTGGCCGGATGCCAGCGAAACAGCACGCCGCCAAAGTCAAAAATGATGTTCATGCTGTCAGGTGTTTTAGAAGTCCGGCGGTGGAGCCGTCAAGGCCAGTCGTGTCGCCGCTGCTCAAGCGCGGCAGCAAAGCCCCGCACAGGGCCTTGCCCAATTCGACACCCCATTGATCAAAGCTGTTGATGCCCCAGAGCGCGCCGCTGACAAACACGCGTTGCTCATACAAGGCGATCAAGGCTCCCAAGGAACTTGGCGTTAGGCTTTCGAGCACCAGCGTTGTGCTCGGCCGGTTGCCGGGGAAACTGCGGTGGCGCGCCACGGTCGCCGCGTCCAGCTGTTTGGAGGCCGTCGGTGCCGATTCCTGCAGCGCTTCGTCAAATGACTTGCCCTGCATCAGCGCCTGCGATTGCGCCAGGCAGTTGGCAAGTAGCTTGCGGTGCTGATCCAGCAACAAGGTCTTCAACTCGCCCTGCACCTCGGCGCCGAAATTGGGCGTCTTGACCGCAATGAACTCGACCGGAATCACATCGGTGCCCTGATGCAGCATCTGAAAATAAGCATGCTGGCCATTGGTGCCGGCCTCGCCCCAGACCACCGGGCTGGTCGCATATGGCAAGGCCTGACCCTCAAGGTCGACGCCCTTGCCATTGCTCTCCATCTCCAGTTGCTGCAAATAGGCCGGCAAGCGGCCCAAGCCCTGGTGATAAGGCGCGACGCTGCGGCTGCTGAAGCCGTGGAAGTTGCGGTACCAGATGTCCAGCAGACCGAGCTGCACCGGCAGGTTTTGCTCCAGCGGCGTGTGGGCGAAATGCTGATCCATCGCATGTGCGCCGGCCAGCAACGCGCGGAAGTTCGCGCCTCCGATCGCGATGGCGATCGGCAGGCCTATCACCGACCAGAGCGAATAGCGCCCGCCCACCCAGTCCCAAAAACCAAAGGTCGTGGTGATACCGAAGGTGCCGGCCGCCGCCGTGTTGCTGCTGGTGGCAACGAAGTGGCGCGCGATGTCCGTGCCACCGGCGGCCACAAACCAGGCCTTGGCGGCCATCGCGTTGGCCAGTGTCTCTTGCGTGGTGAAGGTCTTGGAGGCGATCACGAACAGCGTCGTGGCCGGCTTCAGGTCGCGCAGCACCGGCGCCAGGTCATGGCCGTCGACATTGGAGACGAAGTGCAGCTTCAAGCCCTGCTGCGTATAGGCCTGCAAGGCCCGCACCACCATGGCCGGGCCCAGGTCCGAGCCGCCGATGCCGATGTGGACGACATCGGTAAACCCGCTCTTTACGGTATCGCGCACGCTTTCAGCAAAGGCCAGCATCGCAGTCAACGAGGCTTGCACCTCCTCGCTGAACAAAAAGCCTTGGCCCGCCGGCGCCCGCAGCGCGGTGTGCAGCACCGAGCGGCCTTCGGTCAGATTGATGGCCTCACCCGCCAGCATCGCATCGCGCTTGGCCTCCAGGCCGCAGTCTTTGGCCAATTGCAGCAACAAGGCCATGGTGTTGGCATCGATGCGGTTCTTGGACAAATCGGCGAACACCTCGGGCGCCGTCAGCGTCCAGGCCTCATAACGCCCAGCGTCAGCGGCAAAGGCCTGGCGCAGATCAAACTGCCGGCCCGCCGTTTGGTAATGCGCCTGCAGCAAGGCCCAGGCCGGGCTTTGGTCACAACGCGAGGCGACGGGTGAAGAAAAGGACATATCAACTCACAATCATCTGATCCAGTTTGACCGAGTCGACGGCAAACAGGCGGATGCCTTCGGCCAGCTTTTCTGTCGCCATGGCATCCTGGTTGAGGGCGAAGCGGAACGCCGCTTCATCGAGAGAAACCTTGGGCAGCTCCAGCGCCTGAGCGGCAACGGCGTCCAGCGCCAGCGGCAAGGCGGCGTCGAGCTTTTGCAGCTGCGCCAGCAGATCGGGGCTGATGGTCAAGAGGTCGCAGCCGGCCAAGGCCTGGATCTGGCCGACATTGCGGAAGCTCGCCCCCATCACCTCGGTCTTGATCGCATGCTTTTTGTAGTAGTTGAAGATCTGCGCGACCGACTTGACGCCGGGATCATTGGCGCCGGACATCGCCGCTTCGTCCCAGGCTGCGCCGGCGCTCTTCTTGTACCAGTCGTAGATGCGCCCGACAAAGGGCGAGATCAGCTGAATGCCGGCCTCGCCGCAAGCGACCGCCTGGCAGAAGGAGAACAACAGGGTCAGGTTGCAATGGATGCCTTCACGCTCCAGCTCAGCAGCGGCTTGAATGCCCTCCCAGGTCGAGGCGATCTTGATCAGCACGCGCTCGCGCGAGATGCCGGCCGCCTCGTACAGGCCGATGATGCGGCGGGCACGGGCGAGCGTGGCGCTCTTGTCAAAGCTCAGCCGCGCATCGACCTCGGTCGAGACTCGGCCCGGCACGACCTTCAGTATTTCCAGGCCAAAACGCACCAAGACCCGATCGACGATCTCGTCCAGCGCCAGGCCCTTGTGCGCGGCGACCGTGTCGGTCAACAGCGGCGCGTAGTCGGGCGACTGCACCGCCTTCAGGATCAAGGACGGGTTGGTGGTGGCGTCGCGCGGCGCAAATTGCGCCAGCTGCAAAAAGTTGCCGGTATCGGCCACCACGGTGGTCAGCGATTTGAGTTGGTCCAGTTGATTCATGATGGTCTGTTTGTTTGTTTGCTTATTCAAAAGGTCGAGCCAGGCCGTATTAGAACCGCTGCGCATGTCAGCCCCGCCGACCCAGCGGGCCAACAAGTTACATCGCCGGCCAGAGAAAAACACCCATGAACGCCGCCAGTAGGGACTTCAGTCTTGACCTTTGCAAGAAACTCCGGCATCATAAAACTAGAAACTTAGTTACATCAAGTGCCGCTTGAAAAACAGACAAGCGGCGCAGCCATAGATAGGGCCTGGGCACATGTCATTCGATCTCGTTTTCTTCGGCGGCACCGGCGATCTCACTTGGAGAAAGCTGATGCCGGCACTGTTCCAGGCCTTCCGCCACGGCAAATTGCCGGCCGGCGGGCGGATTTTGGCGGTGGCCCGTGACGAGATGAGCGACGAGCGCTACCGCGAATGGCTGAAAGAGCGTTTCCGGGAAGTTGACGGCTCCAAGCGCCCGAATGACGAAGAGTTCGAGAAATTCGCCGCGCTGCTGCACTACCGCCGCATGGACTTGTCGCAGCCCGAGCATTACCAGCGCCTGAAGGAATGGCTGGGCGAACGCGCCGCCGACACCGTGGTGCTCTATCTGGCCACCAGCCCACATCTGTTCACGCAAATTTGCGAACAGCTCGGCGCCGCCGGCCTGAACGAGAAGCGCGTGCGCGTGGTGCTGGAGAAGCCGCTGGGCTCCGACCTAGCCAGCGCCCAGCAGATCAACCGCGTGGTGCGCTCGGTGTTCGCCGAGGAGCAAGCCTTCCGCATCGACCATTACCTGGGCAAGCCCTCGGTGCAAAACCTGATGGCCTTGCGTTTCGGTAACGCCTTATTTGAGCCGCTGTGGCGGCGCGAGAGCATCGCCAATATCCAGATCACGCTGGCCGAGGGCCTGGGCGTGGGCACGCGCGGCGCGTTCTACAACGAGACCGGCGCCTTGCGCGACATGATCCAGAACCATGCGCTGCAGTTGCTGACCATGATCGCGATGGAGCCGCCTTCGACCAATGATGCCGACGCGATCCGCGACGAAAAGCTCAAGGTCTTGCGCTCGCTGAAACCGTTCACGCCCGAGAGCGTGGCGCGCGATGTGATCCGGGGCCAGTACCGCGCCGGCAGCAACGATGGCCAGGCCGTGCCGGGTTATCTGGATGAAGCCAAGGTGCCGGCCGACAGCCAATGCGAAACCTTTGTCGCCCTGCGCACCGAGGTGCAGAACTGGCGTTGGGCCGGCGTGCCTTTTTACCTGCGCACCGGCAAGCGCCTCACCGAGCGCGACGCGCAAATCGTCATCAACTTCCGGCCGGTGCCGCACCCGATTTTCCCGGGCACCAATCAACCGAATCGCCTGGTCATCAAGCTGCAGCCGGAGGACGGCCTGGAGCTGCAACTGCTGGCCCACAAGGGCGGCGCGGACAACGAGGCGCTGACGCCGGTCTCGCTGGACCTGGACTTCGACAAAGCCTTTGCGGCCAACCGCGTCGGCGCCTACGAGCGCCTGCTCTTGGACGCGATCGCCGGCCGCCTCAATCTGTTCGTGCGCAGCGATGAGCAGGAGCAGGCCTGGCGCTGGGTCGAACCGATTCTGGACGCCTGGAAGCAAGACAGTGTCGGCCCTCGGCCCTACACGGCCGGCTCCTGGGGGCCGGCCGCGGCCAGCGCCCTAGTGGCGCGGGATGGTTTTGCCTGGGCGGAAGAGCAGTGAGCATATTAGAGCGGGTCAAGGCGGCATTGCCGGCCTTGCCGCCGGCGGAACAACGCGTCGCCAAGCTACTGCTGAGTGACGCGCGCTCTTTCGCCAATCTGCCGGTCAGCGAGTTGGCCGACCGGGCCCATGTATCCAAGCCGACGGTGGTGCGCTTTTGCCGCAGCGTCGGCTATGACGGCCTGACCGACTTCAAGCGCAAGCTGGCCGGCAGCGTCAACGAAGGTGTGCCCTTTGTGCACCGGGCGGTGGACGAGGACGAGAAGCCGGCCGACCTGATCGTCAAGGTGGTCGACAACGCGGTTGCGGCCCTGCTGCACTACCGCAATGACGCGGCCAGCCATGCCTTCGAGATCGCCATCAATGCGCTGGCCGAAGCCGGCCGCACGGGGCGCCGGATCGAGTTCTACGGCGTCGGCAACTCAGGCATCGTGGCGCAGGACGCCCAGCACAAGTTCTTCCGTTTGGGCGTCAATACCGCCGCCTGCAGCGATGGCCATGTGCAGCTGATGAGTGCCACCATGTTGCAGCCGGGCGACTGCGCCGTCATCATCAGCAACTCGGGGCGCAGCCGCGACCTGCTGGATGCCGCCGAGATCGCGCGCAAGAAAGGCGCCACCATCATCATCATCACGGCCAGTGGCTCACCGCTGGCGGCGCTGGGTTTGGGTCAGGGTCAGGTCTTGCTGGCGGTCGATCACCCCGAGGATTTTGATCGCTACAGCCCGATGGTGTCGCGACTTTTGCATTTGATCGCGATCGACATCTTGACCACCGGAGTCGCCTTGCGCCTGGGTCAAAACCTGCGGCCCATGCTGCAGGAGATCAAGAAAAACCTGCGCAGCAAACGCTACGTCTGAGCGGTTTAGGCAGTTTGAGCGCTTTGGCCGGGCGCTGGCAGCTCCGGCCACAGCAGCTCGGCGACGCCGTAGACGCGCGCCAGCTCCTGTAGCTTGGCCGGCACAGTCAATACTGTCAAACGCATGCCCAGCTCGGCGCACAGCCGGGCGGCGCTGAGCAAGAGCGTCAACACCGCCGAGTCGAATTGCTGCAACTCGGCCGCGTTAATGCTCAGCTCGGCCCCCGCGCCGCTGCCGACCTGGGCCGCCTCGGCGCGCAGGCTGGCCTGCAGGCTCAGCCACAGCGCCGGCGCCGCGTCCACCCGCACCGATTGCGGCAGTTTGAGCATTTGGCCCGTCATGCTCAGGCCTTGGCGGCGGCGCCGCCTGCGGCCTTTTGATTCTTGTCGGCCAGGGTCTTGATCAAACCGTCAATGCCGTTGGCGCCGATTTCCTGTGCGAAGCTGTTGCGGTACTGATCGGCCAACCAAATGCCCAGCACATTGACGTCAAAAATCATCCAAACACCGCTGCCCTTTTTTTCCAAACGGTAGTCGAGCTGAATCGGGTCACCCTTGCCGCGAATCTCGGTACGCACCACCACCTCGGTGTCCTCGGCGCTGGCGCGCAGCGGGCGCAGCGCGATGGTTTGATCCTTCACCTGCGTCAGGGCGCCGGCATAGGTGCGCACCAGCAGGGTCTTGAACTCGTCCTGCAGGCGTTTTTGCTGCTCGGGCGTGGCCTGGCGCCAAAAGCGCCCGACCGCCGAGGCCGTCATGCGCTGAAAGTTCACATGCGGCATCACCTTGGTGTCGACCAGGGCAATGATCTTCTGCAGATCGCCGGCCTGAATCGACTTGTCGGCCTTGACCGCCTCCAAAGTCTCCAGCGACAGCTGGCGAATCAACAGGTCGGGTGCGCTGGCGTCGGCGGCCATTGCCGGTGCGCCAAAGTTCAGGGCCACAGCCAGGGCGGCGCCCAGCACCGCGCGTTTGGTCAAAAAGAGATTGCTAGCGTTCATTGATACGGTTCCTTCATTTCAACAGGCTGGAGCATCCAACGCTGCAGCCCGGGATTGGTTTCACTCTCGCAGGGCTCAGGGGCCGGCTTGAGGGTTGCTTTCGTCCTTGCTCGCCGGCACCAGCACCTCGAACTCGTCATCACTGCCCAAGCTGCCGCGCCGCTGTAAAAAGGCGTCGCGGTAAAAAGTGTATTTATCGAGCGCAATGCCCTCAAGCATCTCGCCGGCGCGCAAAAAGTTGGAACGCGCATTGACCGTCTGCAGGCTGTAGATCGCCACCTTGCTGCCGCCATCGCGGAACAGAAAGGCCGGTGACACTTGCCAGTCAAACGGCATCGCCAGCGTGTCGCGCACCGATGAGGGGCCCAGAATGGGCCAGACGATATAGGCACCGGTGCCGGTGCCCCAGCGCCCGAAGGTCTTGCCCATGTCTTCGTTCTTGCGCTCGATGCCGACCTCGGTGGCGATGTCGATCAAGCCGCCAAAGCCCAAGGTCGAGTTGACCGCAAAGCGCATGCCCTGCTCGACGCTGGCTTTCAATCGCCATTGCAACACCAGATTGACCGCCGTCCAAGCGTCGCCAATATTGTTGACGAAGTTGTCGACCGACTGCCGAATCGGGCCGGGCACGATTTCGCTGTAGACGGTTGCCACCGGCTTCAGGATGTTCGCGTCCAGCGATTCATTGAAGGCGAACACCTTGCGATTCCAGGGCTCCCAGGGGTCCAGCTTTTGCCCCGGGCTGCCCGGTGCGCTGCGCATACTGGCGCAGCCACTGAGTGCCACGGCAAGGCTCAACAGCAAGACCCGCAGCGGCAGCAAGCTTGATCGGCGCGTGCTCATGGTTTTGCATCTCCCGCTTGCGTACCGGCATCGGCCGCCTTGTTGTACAGGAATTGGCCGATCAGGTTCTCAAGCACGATGGCCGACTGGGTTTGTTTGATCACGTCGCCGGCGCCAAGGTTCTTCTCATCGGCACCCGCCTCCAAGCCGATGTACTGCTCGCCCAGCAAGCCGGCGGTCAAGATCTTGGCCGAACTGTCCTTGGGAAACGCGACATTCTTGTTCAGGCTGATCAGCACCTTGGCCTGATAACTCTTGTCATCAAACGTGATGGACTCGACCCGGCCAATCACCACGCCGGCGCTCTTGACCGAGGCGCGGCTTTTCAGCCCGCCGATATTGTCAAATTTGGCGCTGACCTGATAGGTTTCATCAAAATTGAGGCTCAGCAGATTGCCGGCCTTCAAGGCCAGAAACAGCAGCGCGGCGCCGCCCAACAACACAAAAAATCCAACCGCTGCGTCATGCCTGGAGGCTTGTTGCATGCTCAACTCCAAAATTCAACAAAAACTATATTGAGAACATCATGGCGGTCAGCACAAAGTCAAATGCCAACACCGCCAGAGAAGAAATCACCACGGTGCGGGTCGTCGCCTGCGCCACGCCCTCGGGCGTAGGCTTGCAGGTGTAGCCCTGCAGGAGCGCCACAAAGGTCACCGTCAAACCAAACACCAAACTCTTGATGACGCCGTTGCCGACATCGGCCCAGACGTCCACGCCGCCCTGCATCTGCGACCAGAACGCGCCGTCGTCGATACCGATCAGCACCACCGCCACCAACCAGCCGCCGATCACACCGACGGCGGAGAACAGCGCCGCCAGCAAGGGCATGGCAATCAAACCGCCCCAAAAGCGTGGTGCCAGCACACGGGTCAGCGGGTCAACGGCCATCATCTCCATCGCCGTCAACTGCTCGCCGGCCTTCATCAAACCGATCTCGGCCGTCAGCGACGTGCCGGCGCGGCCCGCAAACAAGAGTGCCGCCACCACCGGGCCCAACTCGCGCACCAGGCTGAGCGCCACCAACAGCCCCACCGCTTCGGCCGAGCCATAGCGCTGCAACGTGTAATAGCCCTGCAAGGCCAGCACAAAGCCGACAAACAAGCCGGCCACACCGATCAAGGACACCGAGTGGTTGCCGAGAAAGAATATCTGATCGCGCACCAGGCCAAAGCGCAGCAGGCTTTGCGGCAGGCGGGCCATGATCTGCAGGAACAAACGCGCTGCGGCGCCGATATCGGCCAGCTTCAGCCTCAACGCCCGACCAATCTGGCTTGGATTGGTGCTCATGCTCGACCACCCAAACCAAAGTCATCCGTGACCGGACATGCCGCCTGATGGAAATGCACCGGGCCCTCCGGCTGGGCGCCGACAAACTGCCGCACCAGCGGGTCTTCACTGCGCCGCAGTTCGTCCGGCGTGCCCTGCGCGACCACGCGGCCATTGGCAATCATGGCGACCTCGTCGGCAATCGCAAAGGTCTCATGCAGATCATGCGAGACGATGATGCTGGTCAGACCCAGCGCGTCGTTCAAATCGCGGATCAACCGGGCCGCCACGCCCAACGAGATCGGGTCCAGGCCGGCAAAAGGCTCGTCGTACAAGACCAGATCGGGGTCCAGGGCGATGGCGCGTGCCAACGCCACCCGGCGCGCCATGCCGCCGGAAACCTCGGACGGCATCAAATCGCGCGCACCGCGTAGACCGACCGCATTGAGTTTCATCAGCACCAGATCGCGGATCATCGCTTCGGACAAGTTTGTGTGCTCGCGCAGAGGAAAGGCCACATTCTCAAACACCGACAGATCGGTGAACAGCGCGCCGAACTGGAACAACATGCCCATGCGGCGTCGCACGGCATACAGCTGGTCCAGATTCAAGGGGCCGATGTCCTCACCGTCGAACAAGACCTGACCCTTGATAGGGCGGATCTGGCGGCCCAGCAGGCGCAAAACCGTGGTTTTGCCGCCGCCCGAGGTGCCGATCAGCGCCAGCACCTTGCCACGCGTGATCTTCAGATTGACTTGCTCAAGGATGACGCGGTCACCGTAGCCGCAAGTGACATCACGCAATTCGATTAATGGCACAGCGTTATCTGCCGATAGAGAGGACTTGAGTGCCATGGGGCGCGAGACCGAGGTATGCAGGCCCCGAATTACAAAGGGCTTGATCATAGGGGAAAGTACGGGTAGCTGTTTGGCGCCCCGGATTCCCGCCCTCGGCCTCAAAGCTGCGCTCGGGCCCGCAGCCGGGATGAAACAAATTGTCGATTTTGTGAAGATTCTCACAACTGACGAGCGCCGGCCGATGAGCGCATTCATCGCAGCGATAGGCGGCAAGCGCCCCGATTCGGGCCCATCCACAATTCATCCAAGCAACGGAGAACTCCCACCATGAAGCCCCACAAGCCAGCCCGCCAAATCAATCAACGCGCCTTTACCTTGATTGAGTTGATGGTCACCGTGGCGATCGTCGGCATCCTGGGCGCTGTGGCCGTGCCGGCCTACTCCGAATATGTGGTGCGCGGTCGCATCCCGGACGCAACGGCTCGGCTGGCCACGCTGCAAGTGCAGATGGAACAGTATTTCCAGGACAACCGCACCTATGTCGGCGCACCGGCTTGCAGCTCCGACACCACGACCAGCAAGCACTTTGACTTTGCCTGCACCGGCACCACCACCGCCAGCGCATTTACGCTGGCGGCCACGGGCAAAAACACCATGTCCAGCTTCACCTACAGCGTCAACCAGGCGAACGTCAAGGCCACCAGCTCGGTGCCGTCGGGCTGGACGAGCTCGAGCACCTGTTGGGTAACCAAGAAGGACGGCACATGTTAGGCAGGTCGCGTCGGCGCGGCTTCAGCTTGATCGAGCTGCTGGTCACGCTTGCCCTGGCGGCCATCTTGATGGGGCTTGCGGCGCCGTCGTTTTCGACCTGGCTGCAAAACTCGCGGATCCGACTGACCGCCGACAGCATCGTGGCCGGCCTGCAGTACGCCAAATCGGAAGCCACGGCGCGCAACACCGCGGTGCGCTTCCAGCTCACCAGCACGGCCGACGCCGATTGCGCCATCAGCACCACCGGCACCAGTTGGGTCGTCCATCTGGTCGACCCCGCTTCGCTGGTGGACGAAGTCTCCACACATTGCGCCGACGCCCTCTCCGACACCACCGAGCCGCGCCTGCTGCAAATACGCTCGGCCAAAGACGGCTCGGGCACCAGTGCAGTCGAAGCCGCGCAGAGTGCGCTGACGTTCAACGGCCTGGGTCGCCTCACACCGGCGCCGCTTGCCCCGGTCGAAATCGAAGTCAGCAACACCAGCGCGGGCGGCTGCACCGGCGATCTCACCTGCTTGCGTGTCGTGGTGTCGCCGGCCGGCCAGATCCGCATGTGCAACCCCAGATTCCCGGCCGGCGACCCGCAGGCCTGCGACTAGGAAGCTCTTCGGCCATGAACACAAACTCCCCTGATCGGTCCGGCCTGCGCAAGTCGCATGCGGCGCGCGGCTTCATGCTGCTGGAAGTGTTGATCGCATTGCTGATCTTTGCACTCGGCGTGTTGGGCCTGGTGGGCTTGCAAGCGAATGCCGTCAAGCAGTCCGGCCAGGCCAAGTACCGCGCCGACGCCACCTTGCTGGCCAATGAGCTGATCGGCCAGATGTGGGTGGCCGACCGCAGCCCCGCCGCCTTGAGCACCAACTTCAGCAGTGCCGGCGGCGGCGCTGCCTACAACGCCTGGAAAGCCCGCGTGACAACCGCACTTCCCGGCGCAGCCACCCATCCGCCGGTGGTGACCATCACCACCGTGCAGCCCTTGAACGCCATCGTGGCCGGCGCAGCCGCTTCTGCGGCGGGACTGACCGCCAGCAGCCGGGTCAGCATCAGCGTGCGCTGGAAGTCACCCGCGGATGCCGCCACGGCGCCGCCCAACAAGCTCGACATCGTGACCGAGATCAAATAGGAGCTTGTGGTGCTAGCAGCCCTTACCCCAACAACGCAAACTGCCCACCAGGGTCACGCCAAGCCTGCGGTTCGGCGCGGCCAGCGCGGCATCAGCTTGATTGAATTGCTGGTCGCGGTGGTGGTCGGCATGGCGGCGGTGATTGTCGTCATGCAGGTCTACCAGACCTCCGACGCCGTTCGCCGCACCACCGGCAGCGTGGACAGCGCTCAAACCACCGGCACCATCGCCCTGACCGTTTTGCAACGCGATTTGCGCCAAGCCGGCCAAGGCCTGATGAGCCCCAACCTGCTGCTGTGTGGCTTGACCTTGACCGGCGGCACGGCCTTGACCAGCCTCGCTCCGCTGACCATCAACCACCCCGACATTCCTGCCGGCGACACCGGCTCGGACACGCTGTTGATCGCCTATGGCAGCGGCAACGGCGCGCCCGAAGGTGCCCGCATCAATGCCCAACCGGCCGCCAACAGCTACTCGGTCGGCACCATCACCGGCTTCGCCCAGAATGACCGCGTGCTGGCCACGCCGGCCTCGCGCGCGGCGGTCTGCCAGTTGCGCCTGGACTTGGTCAGCGTGGCCCCGCTGGCCCCCAATGTGACGGTGAGCACCGGTGTTGCCGGCATGGCCAATGGCACCTTGTTCAACTTGGGGCGCAATCCGCGCATCACCGCCTACGCGGTGCGCGGCGGGAGGCTGACCACTTGTGACCTGCTGACCCAGAACTGCACGTCCAATAGTGCCGCCAACTGGGGCGAAGTTGCCGACGGCGTGGTCGCCTTGCGCGCGCTTTACGGCCGCGACACCAGCGGCACACCGGATGCCATTGTTGATGCCTATGACCAGACCACCCCCGCCACGGTGGCGGCTTGGTCCTGCGTGCTGGCGGCGCAAGTGGTGATGGTGACGCGCAGCGGCCAGCTTGAAAAAGAAGATGCCACGGCCGCCGCCCCGACCTGGGCGGGCAGTGCCAGCGCACCGATTTCGCTCAGCGCAAGCCGCAGCGACTGGAAGCGCTACCGCTACAGAACGTTTGAATCCACCGTGCCTTTGCGCAATGTGGGCTGGCCTGGAGCACCTGCAGGATGCTGAACTATCACCAACCCAAGCGGGCCGCCCCCGCCATGCGGCTGCGCCGTCAACAAGGCGTGGTGCTGATGCTGTCGCTGATCGTGCTGGTGGCGATGTCCATCGCAGGCATTGGCATGATGCGCAGCATCCTCACCGGCAACCGTGTCGTCGGCAATCTGGCTTTTCAGCAGTCGGCCACACAGTCGGCCGACGTCGGCATCGAGACCGCCATCGCCTGGCTGGAGCAAAAGACCCGCGAGCTCAAGCAAGCCAACCCACCTCAGCTGCAGAACGACCTGTTCCAAGCCCAGAAGAAATCCGGCGGATCGGCCTTCAACTATCTGCCCATGCGCGAGGACCCGGGCATTGTCAATGGCCGCGTGCAAAGCTGGCAGGCCTATTGGGACACCAAGGTCGCGGCCGGCAACCAGATCAATACCTTGGCCGTCGACGCGGCCGGCAACACCGTTTCGTTCCTGATCCACCGCCTGTGCGAAAAGTCCGGCGACAGCCTCAGCTCCGCCTGCGAGTCCTCACCGACGCTGAGCAGCTCGACCCAGTCCAGCAGCAAGTCAGGCGGCATCAAGCTGCAAGTGCCGGATCAAGTTTATTACCGCATCACCGTCAGAGTTCAAGGGCCGCGCAACGCGGTCAGCTTTGTGCAGGCGATGGTGGCTCTTTGAAACACAGAGCCTCACTCCAACACTGAAGAGGTAACTATGTACCAGCACATCGATCGCCCTCTGCGAGCCTGGGCAATGGCCGCCTTGCTTGGCCTGACCGCCACTGGCGCCGCGGCCACCGACATCTCCAGCTCGCCGCTGATCGTTGCCTCGCCCAGCAGCGTGAAAGCCAATATGTTGTTCGTGCTGGATGACTCCGGCTCGATGGACTGGGACTTCATGCCCGACCATGTGCACAACCGCGAGGGCAACGTGGCCAAGTACTGCCGCTCCGCCGGCGCCACAGGCACCGGCAGCGGCAGCTTTAGCGGCGCCTGCTGCACCAATAACAGCAGCGCAACCAGCACCTGTTGGACCGACAACTCCGCCACCCGGCGTGCCCAACCGCCCTTCATGAGCAATAGCTTGAACGGCGTCGCCTACAACCCGGCCACGCTGTACCTGCCGCCCGTCAATGCCGCCGGCGTGACCCAAAAAAGCATGACCTCGGCCAACACGACGACATGGACCAAGGTGCCCATCGATGCCTACGGGGTTCAAAGCACAGAAACCACCAATCTGGTCACCGGCTACCCGGACACGATGTGGTGCAATGACAATGATCCCAATTTGTGTGCCCGCAACGGCAACTATGTGTTGCCGGGCTCCGTGGGCGGAACTTCGTACACCGTCTTCACGGCGACGACTGCCAGCGGCAGCGGCAAGCTGGCGATCGGCAGCCCGGAGAGCGCCACCCTGCAGGCCAACACCGATTTTGGGCCGCACTATTACAAAATCAATCCGGGCGAGTATTGCGACGCGCCCAATCTGCGCAACTGCACGCTCAGCGGCAGCGCTACCGGCATCTACACCCACCCGGCCCCGATCCGTTGGTGCAATAGCGATACCAATGCCCGCGCCAAGAACCCGCCAGCCGGGGCTTGCCAGGCGGTACGCACGACCTCCGGCCCGACCATCTATTCGAGCATACGTTTTCCGACCAAGTTCATGTCGGCGGCCGTGGGGGGAACTGCTGAGGTACCAGAAAAACGGTCCACGGTCACCATCACCTTTGGCACGCCGAAAAAGAGCAGCAGCAGCAACAATAGCTGCAGCCTGGCCTTGAACAGCCTGGTGGTCAATGGCGCCAATATCTTGGCAGCACCCGGTTCCAACACCTCCTCGAGCACCACACTCGCCAGCAATGTGGCGGCGCAGATCGAGGCGGCGAAAGCCAGCACGCGCTACTCAGCGACGGCATCGAACTCAAGCATCACCATCACCGCTCCGGTGGACGTGATCAACCGGCCAACCGTCACCATCACCGACAACAACAGCAACTGCATGACCGTGATCTCGCCGACCACGCCGCAGTTCAGTGCCTACGTGGCCTACAAGGCGGCCGTGCCGGACACGGCCGCCGCCTACCCCGGCAGCTTCGAGCGCGTTGACATCGTCGCCAGCCGGACCAGCTACCCCAAGGTTGCGGCACGCACAGACTGCAGCGGCGCGACTTGCAGCCACGCGGAAGAAATGACCAATTTCGCCAACTGGTTCGCTTACTACCGCACCCGTATGCAGTCGATGAAGTCATCGGCAACGCGTGCCTTTGCGCCGGTCGCCAATAACCGCCGGGTCGGTTTCATGAGCCTGAACAACAACACCGGCAGCGACTTCCTCAACCTCGACACCTTTGAGGACAAGACCACCGCGCCGGCCAGCACACACAAAACGCAATGGTTCACCAAGCTGTTGGCGGCCAGCCCCAGCAACTCCACCCCCTTGCGAGGCGCGCTGGCCACCGCCGGCAGGCTTTACGGCGGCAAGTACAACGGCGACAGCATCAACGGCGTTTCCGTCACCGACCCAATGCAGTACTCCTGCCAGCGCAACTTCACCATTCTTTCTACCGATGGCTACTGGAACGGCTCCGCGCCCAACCAGTTGGACGGCACCACCGACATCGGCGATCAAGACGGCGAATTGACCGGCGCCAAGCTGGACGGCGACAAGACCCCCAACACCTTGGCGGATGTGGCCGCCTATTACTTCGCCACCGACTTGCGCACCGGCAAGACCGGTGACGCCGAATGCAATAGCAATAAAACCGGCGGCGATGTCTGCGGCAATGGCTCGGACAGCCCGTTGCAGAATATGCGCACCTTCACGCTGGGCCTGGGCGCGGCCGGTTTTATGCAATTCAGTGCCGGCGCATACACCGACGACACCAACCCGGACTTCAACGCGGTCAAGAACGCCACCACCGCCAACCCCAGCGCCGGCGTGTGCGGCTGGCAAAGCAGCGGAGCCTGCCGCTGGCCGTTGCCAGAAGGCGACAAGCTGACCACGATTGATGACCTCTGGCACGCCGCCGTCAATGGTGACGGTACCTATTTCAGCGCCTCGGACCCGACCTCCTTGTACACCGGCCTGTCCGAAGCGCTGGCCGCCATCGATGTGCAAACCAAGGCCGCGGCCGCCGCGACCACCAGCAACCCCAATGTCTCGTCCGGGGAAGACGAGGTCTTTGTGTCCAACTTCAACTCCGGCGAATGGAGTGGTGACCTGCAGAGCCAGCACATCAACACGACCACCGGCGTGGTGGACGGCAGCAAGTTCGACTGGTCGGCGCGCACCTTGCTGGATGGCCGCACCAGTCCACGCACGATCTATCTCTTCAATTCGGGTGGCACCAAGAACCGCAAGAGCTTTGACTGGGACAGCCTGGACAGCACCGAGAAGAGCTACTTCGAGACCAGCCACATCACCGCATCGGGCCGGGCATTGAGCCAGTTCTGCGGCTTTGGCGCCTATTGCCTGAGCGGGGCCTCTCAGTCCGCCGCCGCCGGGAAAGCGCTGGTCAATTTCATCCGAGGCGATCAAAGCAATGAAGGCATCTTGAGCGAGGCCAACAAGTTCTACCGCAAGCGGGTCCATTTGCTCGGCGACATCGTCAACTCGGAAGCCGTCTATGTGGCCAAGAGCGGCTTTGAGTACATTGACACCGGCTTTGCCGACCACAAAGCCATTGTCGACAAGCGTCAGGGCATGGTCTATGTGGGCGCCAATGACGGCATGCTGCACGCTTTTTCGGCCGAAACCGGGGAGGAACTCTGGGCCTTTGTGCCCACGCCTGTGCTGCCCAATTTGTACCGCCTGGCCGACAAGAGTTACCCGACCCAACATGAGTTCTATGTGGACGGCACCCCCACCGTGCAAGAAATCTACGACGGGGCCAAATGGCGCACGCTCTTGGTGGGCGGCCTGGGCGCCGGCGGACGCGGCTATTACGCGCTCGACGTCACCGACCCAAGCTCACCGGAGATGCTCTGGGAATTCACCAGCACTGAAGACAGCAGGCTCGGCTACACCCTGGGCAAGGCCGAAATCGGCAAGCTCAAGGACGGCACCTGGGCGGTCTTCTTTGGCTCGGGCTACAACAACGACGACAGCGGCAGCCTGTTTATTCTGAATGCCGGCACGGGCGCGCTGATTCGCAATATTGCAGCCTCCGGCTCGACCGGTTTGGGTCATATCCGCGGCTGGGTCGACAACGGTGATGCCGACAACACCATACAGCGCGTCTACGGCGGTGATGAGTTGGGCAATGTCTGGCGCTTTGATGTGAACAATATTTCCGGCCTGGGTGCGGCGGGCTATGACGCCCAGTTGCTGGCCACGCTGAAGGCCCCCAACGGCTCGGCGCAGCCGGTCACCTCACGCCCCGAGCTCGGGCAGGTGGGCGTCACCGTGATGGTCTATGTAGGCACCGGCCGCTATCTGGGCACAAGCGATCTGTCGAGCAGCCAGGTGCAGTCGATCTACGCGATCAAGGACCGCATGGGCAGCGATAGCTGGGGCGACCCGCGCGACCCGCTGAACAAGTTTGTGCAACAAACCCTCGCCGACAGCACCTGCCCGACCAACTCTTCGATCTGCACGGCGGGCGCGACGGTACGAACCAACGTGGCGCCCAAACCCGTCAACCTGTCCAGCGACGGTGGCTGGTTTGTGGACCTGCCCAAGTCCAAGGAGCGGGTCAATACCGATCCGCAGCTGGCGCTGGGCACCTTGGTGGTGAACTCCAATGTGATCGACGCCTCCGGCGACGTCTGCAAGGTCGGCGGCTCCAGCTTTGCCAATTTCCTCGACTACCGCACCGGCGCGCCGGTCTCCAGTGCCAATGGCGTCGCCAGCGTCTCGCTGGGCCAAGCGCTGGCCACCCGCCCGGCCTTGGTCAAGCTGCCCAATAACAAGGTCATCAGCATCAGCCGTCTGTCGGACAACCGCACCGTTTCGACCCCGGTGCCGGTGGACCTGACGGCCGGGCCGACACGGCGCCTGTCCTGGCGCGATTTGATTCAAGACTGAACTTGAACTTGCAACGCCCAAGCCCGCGCCTTGCGCCTGTGCGAACAGGGCGGCGGCTTTGGGTGTCATGCATGCTCTTGACCGCGCTGCTGCACGCCGGCCTGTTTCAGCTGATGCGCGACAAGGGCTCGGCACTGCCGGGGCCGCAAGCCAGCCCAAGCCAGACCGGCGTTCACCTCAGGGCCCTGCGCCTGAGCCATCTGGCGCCAACAGACACCGAGTTGCCAGGCTTGGCACATGCCGAGCTGGACTTGGCGGCCTCGCCTAGCCCGGACTTGCAGCATTTTCGAACGCTTGCCGTAACGACACCGGCAACGGCAAGCATGAGACCTGACGCTGTCGCGACTGACCAGGAGGCTGGCGCTGAGCTGAGTTTGAGCTGGACCCGCAAGTTAAAAATCAACGCGCCCGACGCACCGATACCGGACAACGGTCCGCATTTCAGTCTGCGCCTTTGGATAGAACTGGATCAGCGGGGCGACATACTGGGGCTGCAAGCCTCGGACCCGCAGCCGCAAACCCAGGCCTTTGTTGATGCGGTTGCCGAGGCCATCACGCGAGCCGGCTTGACAGCGCAGGACCCGCTCGGCCGCGCCGCGAAGGCGCAACTCTGTCTGACCGTCCTATTTCAGGAACGGGCCCCGGTCGAGGTAGAGATCGAATTGATGCGGCCTGCCATCAGCCAGCCCGAGCAGTGCCTGAACGGCCTGGCTATTGGTGGGCACTGACGGCCGGTTCTGATGCGCGGCGGCGCCGAGCCGCCGCTGCTTTCGGCTCAGCGCGGCAAGTCGCTCTCGCCCATCAAGAACTCATCTACCGCGCGCGCCGCTTGGCGGCCTTCGCGGATCGCCCAGACCACCAGGGACTGGCCGCGCCGCATATCGCCGGCGGCGAAGACCTTGTCGACATTTGTCTTGTAGCCACCGGTGAATTCGGTCGTCGCCTTGGCATTGCCGCGTGCGTCCTTGCTGACGCCGAAGGCATCCAGCACCGTCGCCACCGGCGACACAAAGCCCATCGCCAGGAAGACCAAATCGGCCTTCAGGATCTGCTCGGAGCCAGCCACTTCAACCATCTTGCCGCCCTGCCACTCGACCCGCACGGTCTTGACGCCGGTCAGCTTGCCTTTCTCGCCCAGGAACTCCTTGGTCGAGATCGCGAACTCGCGCTCGCAGCCTTCTTCATGGCTGCTGGAGGTGCGCAACTTGAGCGGCCAGTAAGGCCAGGTCAGCGGCCGGTCCTCAACCTCAGGTGGCTGCGGCATCACCTCGAACTGGGTGACGCTCTTGGCGCCGTGGCGGTTGCTGGTGCCCACGCAGTCGCTGCCGGTGTCGCCGCCGCCGATGACGACGACATGCTTGCCGTCGGCACGCAGCTGACCCTTCAGCTTGTCGCCGGCATTGACCTTGTTCTGCTGCGGCAGGAATTCCATCGCGAAATGGATGCCGCTCAGCTCACGGCCGGGCATCGGCAGGTCGCGCGAGTTCTCGGCGCCGCCGGTCAGCAAGACGGCGTCGAACTGCGCCTTCAGCTCGTCCGGGCTGATGCTTTCCTTGGCCCAGTTGGTAATTTTTGAATCGGCCGGCAGCGTGCCGACCAGCACGCCGGTGCGGAAGACCACGCCCTCGGCCTCCATCTGCGCGACGCGGCGGTCGATGTGCGACTTCTCCATCTTGAAGTCGGGGATACCGTAGCGCAGCAGGCCGCCGATGCGGTCGTTTTTCTCGAACAGCGTCACGCTATGGCCGGCGCGCGCCAATTGCTGGGCCGCCGCCATGCCGGCCGGGCCGGAGCCGACGATGGCCACGGTCTTGCCGGTCTTGAGTTTGGGCAGCACCGGCTTGACCCAGCCCTCGGCCCAGGCGCGGTCGATGATGGCGTGCTCGATCGACTTGATGCCGACCGCGTCATCATTGACGTTCAGCGTGCAGGCCGCCTCGCAGGGCGCGGGGCAGATGCGGCCGGTGAACTCGGGGAAG
>JADMJQ010000008.1 GCA_018780415.1 Roseateles sp.
CCCGATCAACCTGCGCTACCCGAGGGAATGGCGAGATTCGCCGGAGAAGCTCAAAACTTTGCCCATCCTGACAGCGACGGGCCAGCAGATCACCCTGGATACGGTGGCCAAAATCAGCATCACCGACGGTCCGCCGATGCTCAAGAGCGAGAACGCTCGCCCTTCTGGCTGGGTTTATGTCGATGTGCGCGGGCGCGATCTGGCTTCCGTGGCCAACGATCTACGGGCAGCGGTGGCCAAATCGGTGAAGCTGGAACCGGGTGTCAGCCTAGCCTATTCGGGGCAGTTTGAATACTTGGAGCGGGCCAACGCCAAGCTCAAGATCGTCGTGCCGGCGACGCTGCTGATCATCCTGGTGCTGCTCTACCTGACCTTCAAGCGCATGGACGAGGCGGCGCTGATCATGGCGACGCTGCCCTTTGCTTTGACGGGTGGCATCTGGTTTCTCTACCTGATGGGCTTCAACCTGTCGATCGCCACCGGCGTGGGCTTTATCGCCTTGGCGGGCGTCGCGGCCGAGTTCGGGGTCGTGATGCTGATCTATCTGCGGCATGCGCTGGAAGACCGGTTGCGCGCGGGCCAGACATTGACGGCAGCGCTGCTGCTCGATGCGATTCGTGAGGGCGCGGTACTGCGGGTGCGACCCAAGGCGATGACCGTGGCCGTCATCCTGGCCGGCCTCGTGCCGATCGTTTGGGGCACTGGCACCGGTTCTGAGGTGATGAGTCGTATTGCGGCACCGATGCTCGGGGGCATGATCACCGCGCCGCTGCTGTCCCTGTTCGTAATCCCTGCGGCTTTTGCGCTGATGCGCCGGCCCGCGCGTATCGAGCGCAAGGAGGCTCAAGTGAGAATGGGGATACAAAACGAGAGTTGATACTGGCCCCAAAATACTCGCGTTCATGCGGCCTGGGGTTGTTCAGGGCTGGATACGTAACACCGTTGCCAGCTGCTTGTCTTTCGCCAGGTTGTAGCGCAACACTTTGATGAAATTCCGCTGTTCCCGCACCCACTGCTCGACCTGTTGCAGCTCGAACCCATCCTCGACCGGCAGCCACTGCGCGGTCACCGGCATCAACGACAGTACTTCGACGCTGGCCACGCCGGTAGGGTTGATGCCAAAGGTGGCGATCATGACCATGTGCAGAGTTTCGGCCGCACCCCACAGTGCCAGCTCATCTGCAAACCGCCTACCCATTCGCCGATACAGCTTCTCTTCCATGGCGAATGCCTGATCCGGCAGGTGCTTGATGACCGCCTTGAAGCCGTAGCGCGCTGGAATGATCTCTTTGACCTCGGCGATCAGCAGCATCAACGCTTTCGGCTTGCCCAGCTCGGCCATGGCGCGCGCCCATTGGGCGATGCGGCGGGCGTTGATGGCATCGCGTTGCTCGACTGAGAACGGCTCGGGGATGAACAGTCGGTCGAGTAGGGCGCCGTTGCGGGTGATCTTGTTGTCGGCCGCCTGCAGCAAGCGCTGCCGCACCGTTGCCCATGAGCGTTTGCCGGTGAAGCTGGGCTGCCAGCGGGTCAGTTCGGCCTGATCCCAGAGGAAGTGCAGCAGGCCTCGCAAGGACAGCTTGGTGCCGTCGCTGCTCACGCTGTCGCCGGGCGATCCCGGTGTGGGCATGGCGGATCTGGCGCCGGTCTTTGTCATCGAGAAGCCAAGCTTCAACCCCGTCTCGCCGGTGGCCGGGTCTTCGGTGATGGCGGTGCCGAGCAGCTGGCCCAAGCCGCTGAGATCGGCCGGTAGCTCATAGGCCGGGCAAGTGGGCGCATGCTGGTCGCCGGTGCCGGGCATGCGCTTGATGATGTAGCCGCTGCCGAGCCGGGCGATGTACATCTCGATGCCCGCGCCGTAGCACAAACACAGCGGACGTTGCTGTGTTGCGTGGGCTGCGGCGATGGCGTCGGCGAACCCGGGCGAGTCCGCCTTCAAGCGCTGTTGCCCGAGCTGGTAGCTGGCGTCCACAGTGCTGCGCATGATGCGGTCTCAGCGGACCGGTGCTGCGCGATCGTGCGTGCGCTGGGCCTCGGGTGTTGGCGACACCAGCACCGGTCGCTGCGAAGGGGCGGCTTTGTCGTAGACCTTGACCTTGGGCGTCTGCCCCTCGCGCATGCGCTGAGTGAGTTTGTCGGAGGCGGCGGCCATGATGGCCTCACGCTGCTTCTCGGGCACGTTCTTGGCCAGCAGCACCGCCTCGATGGCGACGAGGACGGCTTTGCGGCCGCCACCACCGCGGGCTGATGCCTTCTCTGCGGATGGCGCGCCCAGTGACGCGCCGGCCGCCGGTTCGATGCGATTGACCAGGCGCGCCTCGCGCTCTTTTCTGAGCAGATCGAGGTCGGCCGGGTTCGGCGAGTAGCCCAAGGTTTTGACGCCTCGCACCGACGCTTCCAGCCAGACCATGCGCTTGAAATCCTCGTTACCTGCAACCCGCAAGGCTTTCCAATCACGGGCCTCGGCCACGTCGACCATCGACCTGGCTACCGACGGGCTGTTGGTGTCGGTCGCCAAGCGAAACGTCGATGCAGTGAACGCGACCCGCGATGTGTCGCCTCTGAATCGGTACTCCATCCGCCCAAGCTGCACGTCACCGACGGTGACCGGTGCCGACTTGATGACATAGCGGTCTACTAGCGCGGCTTCCAGTCGCGCCACCAAAGCGCTGCGCTCGGCCAGTGCTTCGAGCTTGGCTCCGGCTTTGTCGATGGCGGACCTTGGCCCTGCGGCTACTT
>JADMJQ010000158.1:0-11105 GCA_018780415.1 Roseateles sp.
GAAGTCGGTCGCATACCAGCCCGAGCCCTTGAGCTGGAAGCCGGCGGCGGTGACTTGTTTTTGGAAGGCCTCGGCGCCACAGGCGGGGCAAGTCGTCAACGGTGCATCGGAAAGCCTTTGCAAGGCGTCTTTGGCGTGACCGCATTCGGCGCAGCGGTAAGCGTAGATAGGCATGGTCTAAACCGTTGATTCAAAACCGTAAATTATAAAGGCCCGGCAAGACCGAGCCGCCGGGCACAGAGTCAAACAGCGGCGCCCTGCGCCAATTTGTGGTGCGAAGCATGCACATTCTTGATCGCTTGCGGGCCCAGCGAGCCGATCAACATGCCCACCACACCGGCCAAAAAGCCGGCCAGCTGCGCCGGGAAGGCCTCGCCGGCCGGCGTCAGCTTGAACAAGCCCCAAGCCAGCAGACCCAGCGTGATCGAGAAGATCGCCCCTTGCGTGCTGGCGCGCTTCCAGTAAAGCCCAAACACCAGCGGCACAAAAGCGCCGACCAGGGTGACCTGGTAGGCGGCCGAGACCATTTCATAAATAGGCGTGCCTTCGAGCGCGATCGCATAGGCGCAGACGCAGGCGCTGAACACCAGCACGGCGATGCGCATGGTGCGCAGCTCCTGCTTGTCGCTGATGCGCGGGAACACCTGGCGCCAGATGTTCTCAACAAAGGTGACCGACGGCGCCAGCAAGGTGGCCGAGGCGGTCGACTTCAAGGCCGACAGCAGCGCGCCGAAAAAGATCACCTGCATGACAAACGGCATGCGCTCCATCACCAGGGTCGGGATGACTTTTTGCGGGTCTTCGGCAATCAGCTGGGCCGCCTGCTCCGGCATGATGATCAGCGCACTGGTGACCAAAAACATCGGCACGAAAGCGAACAAGATGTAGCAGACGCCGCCAATCACCGGGCCGCGCGTGGCGGCATATTCGTTCTTGGCCGACATCACGCGCTGGAACACGTCTTGCTGCGGGATTGAGCCCAGCATCATCGTGATCGCGGCGGCGAAGAAGAACACGATGTCGTGGAAGCTCGGCTCGGGCAGGAATCTGAACAAATCCTTGCTGCTGGCCAGGGCGATCACCTTGTCGGCGCCGCCGGCCATATCGGCGGCAAAGACAGCAATCACGCCCAGGCCGACCACCAGGATGATCATCTGGATGAAGTCGGTCACCGCCACCGACCACATACCGCCGAACAGCGTGTAGGCCAGGATGGAGGCCGTGCCGATCAACATGCCGACAGGGATGCTGATGGCGCCGCCAGACAGCAGGTTGAACACCAAACCAAGCGCCGTCACCTGCGCCGAAACCCAGCCCAGATAGGACAGGATGATGATGAAGGAGCAGACCACCTCGACCACCCGGCCATAGCGCTCGCGGTAGTAGTCGCTGATGGTCAAGAGGCTCATCTTGTAGAGCTTGGCGGCGAAGAAGATGCCGACCAGGATCAAACAGGTGCCGGCGCCGAACGGGTCCTCGACCACGCCGTTCAGACCGCTTTGCACAAACTTGGCCGGTATGCCCAAGACCGTCTCCGAGCCGAACCAGGTCGCAAACGTCGTGGTGATGATCATCACCAGCGGCAAATGGCGGCCGGCGATCGCGAAGTCGGCGGTGTTCTTGACCCGTCGGGCGGCCCACAGGCCGATCGCGATGGTGACGAGGAGGTAGGCAAAGACCAGGGTCAAAAGCATGGCGGCAGATCGTTAGGTGGCAAGAAAACGTGGCGGATTATCGCCAAAACATCAGGCGCCAAACACCAGCCCGGCCCGCAGCAAAAGATGCGCACCCACCAGCCCCAGAACAAAGCCGCCAGCCCCAAACAACAAGCCCTTCAGCAGACGATTCGTGCGCCGCTGCTCCAGCAGCAAGGCGCTAATGAGCTGGCTTTCCTGCGGCGAGGCCTGCCGCTTCAAAGCGTCATGTAAAAGACGCGGCAATTCGGGGAAGAGCTGGGCGTAGCGAGGTGCTTCTTTCTTGATCTGATTGAGCAAGGCACGCCAGCCCACTTGCTCGTTCATCCAGCGCTCCAAAAAGGGCTTGGCCGTGGCCCACAAGTCCAGCTCGGGGTCCAGCTGCCGGCCCAAGCCTTCAATATTGAGCAGCGTTTTTTGCAGCAAGACCAGCTGCGGCTGGATCTCGACATTGAAACGGCGCGAGGTCTGGAACAAGCGCATCAGCACCTGGCCCAGCGAGATGTCCTTCAAGGGCCGGTCGAAATGCGGCTCGCAAACCGCCCGCACCGCACTCTCCAGCTCGTCCACCCGCGTGCCCGCCGGCACCCAGCCGGAGGCGATGTGCAACTCGGCCACGCGCTTGTAGTCGCGCTGGAAAAAGGCGATGAAGTTCTGCGCCAGATACTCCTTGTCGACCTCGGTCAGCGTGCCGATGATGCCGAAGTCCAAGGCAATATAGCGGCCGAAGGTGGCCGGGTTCAGGCTGACCTGGATATTGCCGGGGTGCATATCGGCGTGGAAGAAGCCGTCGCGAAACACCTGGGTGAAGAAGATCGTCACGCCGTCGCGGGCCAGCTTGGGGATGTCGATGCCGGCGGCCTTGAGACGCTCCAGCTGCGAGATCGGCACACCGTGCATGCGCTCCATCACGATCACGTCGGAGCTGCACATATCCCACATCATCTCGGGCACCATGACCAGGTCCAGCCCGCTCATATTGCGGCGCAGCTGGGCCGCATTGGCGGCCTCGCGCACCAGGTCCAACTCGTCATGCAGATAGGTGTTGAATTCGGCCACCACCTCGCGCGGCTTCAGGCGCCGGCCATCGGCCGACAGACGCTCGACCCAGACCGCGATGGTGCCCAGCAAGGCCAGATCGTCGTCAATGGTGTCCAGCATGCCGGGTCGCAAGACCTTGACCGCGACCTCGCGGCCATCCTTGAGGGCGGCGAAATGCACCTGCGCGATCGAGGCGCTGGCGACCGGCTCGGCATCAAAGCTGCCGAACAGCTCCTCGACCGGGCGACCGAACGCCTTCTCGACCAGGGCGCGTGACTCGGCGGCCGGAAACGGCGGCACCCGGTCTTGCAACTTAGCCAGTTCCTCGACCATGTCCTCGGGCACCAGATCGCGCCGGGTCGACAGCACCTGGCCGAACTTGACGAAAATCGGCCCCAGATGCTCAAGCGCCAAGCGCAGGCGCACGCCGCGTGGCTGCTCCCAGCTGCGGCCCAGCGAGATGGTGCGGCGCAGGAGCCGAAAGCGTCGGCGCCTCAGGCCCGACAGCGCCAGCTCATCAAGGCCAAAGCGCAGAATCGTCCAGACAATGACAAACAGGCGCGCGAAGTACCTCATGCGGCTTTGCCGCCGGCCGGCTTGAAGGCCGCAGCGCCGCGCGCCAAGGCCGCAACCGCCGTACTGGCGGCCCGGCCCCAGTTCGCCAGCTGATGGGCGGCGGCCGGCCCGACCACCGTGGCCAGGTCATCCTCGATATCCCAGCGCAGGTTTTCCATCAACCAGCTGATTTCGCCGGCAAAGGCCGCATCGCCTTGCACCGACACGCTGGGGCGCTCGCCGAGCAAGGCGCCCAAGGCCAGCAGGGCCGGATTGGCGGCGTCCAACTCGAGGCGCAGCGCCGGCGCTGCCTCGCTCAAGTCTTGACGCTCGAACAAGCCGGCCGGCGTCACACCCAGGGCCAAGTCGGGGGCAGCCGGCAACAGGGCGGGCCAGTTTTGCAGGTGCAAAACAACAAGCCGGCCTGCAAATGGCTGTAGACGAGCCATCGCGTGGGATTCGCGGCTCAGGACATGATTCAGTAACAGGATCATGCGATCCTGCGCGGCTGGCGTTGCCAAGTTCATCCAATATTTCAGCATGGCCAGATTGTAGGCAGTCGCGCACTGGCGCCGTGTTGGTGGGGGCAAGGAAAAGAGCACCTTAAACTGAGCGAGAATCCACCCCCAATTGACACTCCGGGGTTTTGACGGAGCCGTCATTGCCAATCCGGCAGCAAGTACCGAGGGAGAACGATGTTCGAGGACAGAAGTTACAAGAGAACGTTTTACAGCGCGCCGCAGTCCGTCGAATCCTTGATCGCCGCCTTTATGGAGCCCGGCATCATCGTGCTGTGTTTCTTGGCAGTCAGCGCGTTTTTTGACGAGCCGATTCTGAGATCGGGCCTGACCCTGTGCTTGCTGGTGTTCGCCTTGACTTTCCCCGGACGCAACCGTTTCTCGGGCAGCAGCAGCGTCAGCGCCGGCCTCGATGTGCTGGGCTCCTGGGTCGCCCTGCTGGTGATTCTTGCCTTGTGTGGCTATGCCACCAACAGCATGGGCTACTTCGAGGACGAGGTGCTGTATTGGTGGATCGGCCTGACGCCGGTTTTCCAGATCCTGGCGATTCAGATCGGCCGCTGGGAGCGTGCCCGCCGCACCCGCGGCGCTCGCCGTGGCGCGGTCATCGTCGGTGCCGGGCCGCTGGGTGCCAAGGTGGCCCGCGCGCTGCGCGAAGGCTCGGACAAAGGCATTGACTTTCTCGGCTACTTTGAAGACCGCCAAGACGAGCGCCTGCACGAAGATTCGCGCAACAAGCTATTGGGCAAACTCAGTGAGCTGAGCGAGTATGTCCGCAAGCACAGCATTCGCGAGGTTTACATCACCCTGCCGCTGGGTTCGCAGCCGCGCATCGTGCAATTGCTGGAACAGGTTCAGGGCACCACCGCCTCGCTGTTTTTCGTGCCCGATGTATTCGGCATCAGCATTATCCAGGGCCGCTTGCAGGACATGAACGGCGTGCCGGTGGTCGGCATTTGCGAAACGCCATTTACCGGCACCAATGAGTTGATCAAGCGCATCAGCGATATTGTGTTGGCGAGCTTGATCTTGGTTTTGATATCGCCGATATTGTTGGCGGTCGCAATTGGCGTGAAGCGCAGCTCACCCGGCCCGATTATTTTCAAGCAGCGGCGCAACGGCTTGGACGGCGAAGAAATCATTGTCTACAAGTTCCGCTCGATGCGGGCGCAGGACAATGGCGACGTGGTCAAACAAGCGACCAAGGAAGACCCGCGTATCACCAAGTTTGGCGCCTTCATTCGGCGCACCTCGCTGGATGAGTTGCCGCAATTCATCAATGTCTTGCAGGGTCAGATGAGTATCGTCGGGCCGCGGCCGCACGCGGTGGCGCACAACGAAGAATATCGCAAGCTGATCAAGGCCTATATGGTCAGGCACAAGGTCAAACCTGGCATCACCGGCTGGGCACAGGTCAACGGCCTGCGCGGTGAAACCGATACCATCGACAAGATGGAAGCCCGGGTTGAATATGATCTGGAATATCTGCGCAATTGGTCGCTGGGTTTGGATTTGCAAATCATTGCGCGCACCGCCAGATTGATGCTATTTGATCGCAATGCATATTGACCCACCAATGCCACCGAACACACCCGCTAGGATATTCATGCCGCACGCGCAACGACGACTGTTTCTGGCCTCCGCCTGCTTGGCTGTTTGGAGCAGCGCCGCGCCAGCCTGGGCCGAATCCAACCCCTATTACTACGGTGGATCGCTAGGCATCAACCGGGTTTCCAATATTTACCGCTCGGTTTACAGCCCCAATGACGATACCGTCGCCACCGCGAGCTTGTTGGCCGGCATCAACCAGCCGATTGGCCGTCAGCGCGTTTATGCGGACGTCAACGTCAACACCAACCGCTACGGCAAGAACACCGACCTCAACAATGTCGGCTACACGGTCAAGGGCGGCCTGGACTGGTCGACCATCGAACGCCTGTCCGGCAGCATCACCGTCGACAACAGCCAGGCTCTGAGCACCTACACCGAACGCACCGCCGAGGCGCTGCGCAAGAAAAATACCGAGAACAACACCAATTTGAGCGGCGTGGTGCGCCTCGGCCTGGTGACCAAATACTCGCTAGAAGCCGGTGCCGGCTACCGGACCCGTCGATTCAGCGCCGAAGAATATGCGCAGTTTGAGTTCGATCAGAACCGCTTCTCGCTCGGCCTCGTCTACCAGCCCAGCCCGGACCTGCGCTTCGGTGTGGCCGGGCGCTTGACCAATGACAAATACCCGGCCTATGTGCGGCGTGGCTTCATCTTGGTCAACGGTGTGCCCCAGGCGGTGGCGTTCCCGGTGGATGCCCGCGAGTTCGAGCGCAAGGACATCGACTTCACGACGCGCTGGGTCGCCAGCGGTGCCAGCACGCTGGACGGCCGCATCAGCACCGGCCGCTCCAAGGTCAAGCAAGGTGTGGCGAATGACTTCTCCGGCGTAACCGGCCGCATCACCTGGGCCTGGCAGCCGAGCGTGAAATGGAATGTCACCAGTACCGTCAGCCGCGACACCGGCTTGGAGTCCTCTTTTGCCAATGCCAATACCAGCTCCGAGCAAGACCGCATCACCAACGGCCTGCAGCTCAGCGCCAATTACGAGTTGACCGGCAAGGTCTTTCTGACCGGTAGCGCCAGCACGGCCAAGAGCCGGCGCATCAACAATGATGTCGGCGGCAGCCGCGTTGATGACCGTGACAACTCCTTCAATCTGGGCGCCCGCTGGCAGTATTCGCGCGGCATCACCTTGGGTTGTCAGGTCAGCAAATCCTCACGTGACAGCTCGGAGGTGATCTACACCTTTGATGCCAATAGCTATGGCTGCTACGGCCAGATCCTTCTGTACTGAACCTACTGAGCCTACTGAGCAACCACCACCATGTCCGCACGCATTTTGCTGACCGGCGCGGCCGGCTATATCGCCTCACACACCTGGCTGGCCTTGCAGGCGGCGGGCTTCGAGGTTGTCGGGGTCGACAATTTCTCCAACAGCTCGCCCGAGGTGCTGAATCGCCTGAAGACCTTGAGCGGCCAGGAGCCGGTGTTCGAGCGCGCCGATGTCTGCGACGCCGGCGCGATGAATGCCATCTTTGAGCGCCACCGGCCAGACGCAGTCGTGCATTTCGCCGCTTTCAAGGCGGTCGGCGAGTCGACCACCCAGCCGCTCAGCTACTACCGCAACAACCTCGGCGGCCTGATCAACACCTGCGAGACCATGGCTCGCTTTGACTGCAGGCGCATCGTCTTCAGCTCCAGCGCCACCGTCTACGGCGTGCCGGAAAGCCTGCCGCTGCGCGAAGACGCGGCGCTGTCGGCCGTCAACCCCTACGGCGCCACCAAGCTGATGGGCGAGACGATTCTGCGCGATCTGGGTGCCGCCGACCCGAGCTGGCAAACCGCCGCGCTGCGCTACTTCAACCCAGTCGGTGCGCATGCCAGCGGCCTGATCGGCGAAGACCCGCGTGGCACGCCAAACAATCTGATGCCCTATGTGGCGCAGGTTGCCGTAGGCCGCCGCGAGCGTCTGCAGGTTTTCGGCAATGACTACGCCACACCCGACGGCACCGGCGTGCGTGACTACATCCATGTGGTCGATCTGGCCGAGGGCCATGTCGCGGCGCTGCGCTATCTGTTGGGCGGCAAGGCATCGATCACCGCCAATATCGGCACCGGCCAGGGCTATAGCGTGCTCGATCTGGTCAAGGCCTACGAGGCGGCCAGCGGGCGCAGCGTGCCCTATGAAGTGGTGGCGCGCCGAGCCGGCGATGTGGCGGCCTGCTATGCCGACCCTCAGCTCGCTCGCGAGCGCCTGGGCTGGCAGGCCCGCCATGACCTCAAGCAGATGTGCGAGGACAGCTGGCGCTGGCAGAGCATGAATCCGCAAGGCTTTGTTTGACCTTTCTTGGAAGTTGATATGTCTTTGATCCAAGTTCAACCGGTCATCATGGCTGGCGGCAGCGGTACCCGCCTCTGGCCCTTGTCGCGCGCTGGTTTCCCCAAGCAGTTTCTGGTCTTGTCCGGCAACACCAGCCTGTTTCAACAAGCGGCAGTGCGCCTGGGCGCGCTCGCGGCGGCCGATATCGCGCTGGCCGGGCCGGCCATCATCGGCAATGAGGAGCACCGCTTCTTGGTGCTGGATCAGCTGCGTGAAACCGGCCTGGAGACCAGTGGCGTCTTGCTGGAACCGATGGGCCGTAACACCGCACCCGCGCTGAGCCTGGCCGCCTTGCACGCGCTGGAAAATGGCGCTGACCCGGTGCTGGTGGTGACGCCGTCCGACCAAACCGTCACCGACGGCCCGGCCTTCACCGCCGCCTTGCAGCAGGCGATTCGCCAGGCCGCCGACGGTGCCATTGTGATCCTGGGCATCACACCCGACCGCGCCGAGACCGGCTTTGGCTATATCCGCACCGAGGCGGACGCGACGGGATTGGCAGTGGCCCAGTTTGTTGAAAAGCCCGACGCCGCCACGGCCGAGCGTTATGTCGCCGAGGGCAACTATTTCTGGAACAGCGGCATGTTCGTGCTGCGCGCCAGTGTTTGGATGAAGGCGCTGGAGCGCTTCCGCCCCGACATCGCTGCGGCCACCCGCACGGCCTGGGCCGCTCGTACCGTCGACGCCAAGTTCGTGAGGCCGGGCAAGGCAGAGTTCGCCGCCGTACCGGCCGAGTCGGTCGACTATGCGGTGATGGAGCGCTGCCCCGGCAGCGACATCGCCCTGCGCATGTTGGCGCTGGACGCCGGCTGGAACGACCTCGGTGCCTGGGATGCGGTCTGGCAGGTGGCGGACAAGGACGCCGACGGCAATGCAGCCATCGGTGACGCGATCTTCAGCGACAGCCACAACACCTTGGTCCATGCCACCAGCCGCTTGGTCAGCGTGGTCGGCCTCGATGATGTGATCGTGGTCGAGACGCCCGACGCGGTCCTGGTCAGCGACCGCGCACGCAGCCAGGAAGTGAAGAAGATCGTCGCCCGCCTGGACGCCGAGAAGCGCGGCGAGCAAACCCTGCACCGCAAGGTTCACCGGCCCTGGGGCTGGTACGACAGCGTCGACTCGGGTGAGCGCTTCCAGGTCAAACGCATCATGGTCAAACCGGGTGCGACGCTGAGCCTGCAAATGCACCACCACCGCGCCGAGCATTGGATTGTGGTTTCCGGCACCGCCGAGGTCACCAATGGCGACAAGGTTTTGCTCTTGAGCGAGAACCAAAGCACATATATCCCCTTGGGCCAAACGCACAGGCTGGCCAATCCGGGTAAGGTGCCGCTGGAAATTATCGAGGTGCAGTCCGGCTCCTATCTGGGCGAGGACGACATCGTGCGTTTTGAAGATACATACGGTCGCAGCTGAAACACTGTTGAATTTTTTACTGATTTTGGGGAATAGGAAATGAGCGAAAAGAGCGTGATTGCCGTCGTGGGTTTGGGTTATGTGGGCTTGCCCCTGGTGATCGAGTTCGGCAAGCATGGCCGCACCATCGGTTTCGACATCGCCAAGGACAAGGTCGCCAAATGCCAGGCCGGCGTCGACCCTTCGCGCGAGTTGAGCGACGAAGAAATGAGCCAGTCGCCACATGCCGAGTACAGCTTTGATCCAGCCTGCTTGGCCGAGGCCGATGTCATCATCGTGGCCGTGCCAACGCCGGTTGACGGCGCCCATATCCCCGATTTCCGCCCCCTGATTGGTGCCAGCACCAGCGTCGGCCGCAACCTCAAAAAGGGCGCCATCGTCGTCTATGAGTCGACCGTCTATCCAGGTGCCACCGAAGAGGTTTGCATCCCGGTGCTGGAGCGCGAATCCGGTTTGAAGTGGAAGACCGACTTCTTCATCGGCTACTCCCCCGAGCGCATCAACCCGGGCGATAAAGAACACACGCTGACCAAGATCCTCAAGATCGTCTCCGGCGATACGCCAGAGACGCTGGACACCGTCGCCAAGGTGTACGAAAAAATCATCATCCCCGGCGTGCACCGCGCCGCCAGCATCAAGGTGGCCGAAGCCGCCAAGGTGATCGAGAACACCCAGCGCGATCTGAACATCGCCTTGATGAACGAGCTGTCCATCATCTTCGACAAGATCGGCATCGACACCTCCGAGGTGCTGGAAGCGGCCGGCACCAAATGGAACTTCCTGAAGTTCAAGCCGGGCCTGGTCGGTGGCCATTGCATCGGCGTCGACCCCTACTATTTGACGCACAAGGCCGATATGTTGGGCTATCACCCGCAGGTGATCCTGGCCGGCCGGCGCATCAATGACGGCATGGGCAAGTTCATCGCCGAGCAGACCATCAAACAAATGATTGCGGCCGGCAGCGCCATCAAGGGCGCCCGCGTGAATGTGCTGGGTCTGACCTTCAAGGAAGACTGCGCCGATCTGCGCAACTCCAAGGTGATCGACATCATCACCGAGCTGAAGACCTATGGCGTCGAAGTGATCGTCACCGACCCGGACGCCGACGCCGACGAGGCCGTGCATGAATACGGCGTGCGGCCGGTCACATGGGCGGAGTTGCCCAAGGCCGATGCCATCGTCGCGGCGGTTGCGCACAAGAGCTACAAGGCCTTGAGCGCCGCGGATCTGGCCGCCAAACTGATCCCCGGCGGCGCCTTCATCGACGTCAAGGCAGCCTTTGACCAACAAGCCCTGCAAGCAGCCGGTCTGCGCGTTTGGCGCCTGTAATTTGGGATTGATATGAGCATTCTCGTCACCGGCGGCGCCGGCTTTATCGGCAGCAACTTTGTGCTGGATTGGCTGAAAGCCTCAGATGAACCGGTGGTGACGCTGGACGCTTTGACCTATGCCGGCAATCTGGAGAATCTGGCCTCGCTGGACGGCGATACGCGCCACAGCTTCGTCAAGGGCGATATCTGCGACGGCGCACTTGTCGCCAAGCTGCTGGCCGAACATCAGCCGCGCGCCCTGATTCACTTCGCCGCCGAAAGCCATGTTGACCGCTCGATCAGCGGCCCCGGCGCCTTTATGCGCACCAATATCGAAGGCACTTACACGCTGCTCGAGGCGGCGCGTGTCTATTGGAGCGAGCTGGACGCGGCGGCCAAGGCGGCGTTCCGCTTCCACCATGTCTCGACCGACGAGGTCTACGGCTCGTTGGCCGCGGATGACGCGCCCTTCGCCGAGACCAAGACCTACGAGCCCAACAGCCCGTACTCGGCCAGCAAGGCCGCCAGCGACCATCTGGTGCGGGCCTGGCACCACACCTATGGCCTGCCGGTGCTGACCACCAATTGTTCGAACAACTACGGACCCTTGCACTTCCCTGAGAAGTTGATTCCGCTG
>JADMJQ010000158.1:11115-19375 GCA_018780415.1 Roseateles sp.
AGCGCTGCCCATCTATGGTGACGGCCAAAATGTACGGGACTGGCTGTATGTGACCGACCATGCGTCGGCGATCCGTGCGGTGCTGGCGGGTGGCCAAGTCGGCGAGGTCTACAACATCGGCGGCTGGAACGAGATGACCAATTTGGACATCGTGCATACCGTCTGCGATTTACTGGACGAGCTGCGCCCAGATGCTGCCGGCAGCTACAAGCGTTTGATCACCTATGTCAAAGACCGCCCCGGTCATGACAGGCGTTATGCCATCGACGCCCGCAAGATCGAGCGCGAGCTCGGCTGGCGCCCGGCCGAAACCTTCGCGACCGGCATCCGCAAGACGGTGCAGTGGTATCTGGATCACCCCGAGTGGGTGGCCAGAGTGCAAAGCGGCGCCTACCGCGACTGGGTGGCTCAGCAATACAAATGAAGCCCCCACAGTCACTTCGTTCCTTGCCCCCCGAGGGGGCGCCCAGGGTCCTTCGGGCGGCCGGGCGGGCCCTGGCATGAAAATTCTGCTGCTCGGCAAGAACGGTCAGGTTGGCTGGGAGCTGCAGCGCGCCTTGGCACCACTTGGCGAGCTGATTGCGCTGGATAGGCACAACGGCGGCGACCTGGCCGACAGCGCGGCCTTGCTCGCGGCCGTCAAAGCTATCGCCCCGCAGGTGATCGTCAATGCCGCCGCCTACACCGCGGTCGACAAGGCCGAAACCGATCAAGACCTGGCCCGCCAGATCAACGCGAGCGCGCCCGGTCTGTTGGCGCAGGAAGCCAAGACCCTGAGCGCCCTGCTGATCCACTACAGCACGGACTATGTGTTCGACGGCAGCGGCGAGCAGGCCCGCAGTGAAGAAGCCGCCACCGGCCCCTTGAGCGTCTACGGCGCCAGCAAGCTGGCCGGCGAGGACGCCATCCGCGCCAGCGGCTGTGAACACCTGATCCTGCGCACCAGCTGGGTCTATGCGGCGCGCGGCGGCAATTTCGCCAAGACCATGCTGCGTCTGGCCGCCGAGCGCGAGCAGTTGAAGGTCATCAGTGATCAGATAGGCGCACCGACCGGCGCCGACCTGCTGGCCGACCTAACGGCCCACATGCTCAGAGCCACCCTGGCCAAGCCGGGCTTGGCTGGCACCTATCACGCGGTGGCCGGCGGTGAGACCAGCTGGCATACTTATGCACAGCATGTGATCGAGTTCGCGCGAGCCAGAGGTACCCCGATCAAAGTCAGCGCAAGCCAAGTGCTGGCGATCCCGACTCGCGACTACCCCACGCCTGCGCAGCGGCCGCTGAATTCGCGCCTCTCCACCGCCAAACTGCAAGCCGCCTTCGGCCTCACGCTGCCGGCTTGGCAAGTGGGCATTGAGCGCATGCTGACCGAAATCCTCTGAGGAGAACATCATGACAAACAATCGCAAAGGCATCATCCTAGCCGGCGGTTCGGGCACCCGCCTGCATCCCGCCACCCTAGCGATGAGCAAGCAGCTGCTGCCGATCTATGACAAGCCTATGGTCTATTACCCGCTGGCCACCTTGATGCTGGCCGGCATCCGCGACATTCTCTTGATCAGCACGCCGCAGGACATCCCACGCTTCGAGGCCCTGCTGGCCGATGGCAAGCGTTGGGGCCTGAACATCAGCTACTGCGTGCAGCCCAGCCCCGACGGCCTGGCCCAAGCCTTCATCCTCGGCCGTGACTTCATCGATGGGCACCCAAGCGCCCTGGTGCTGGGCGACAACATTTTCTACGGCCATGACTTCCAAGGCCTGCTCGCTAACGCCGACGCCAATCAGACCGGCGCCACCGTCTTTGCCTATCATGTGACCGACCCCGAGCGCTACGGTGTGGTTGAGTTCGACGCGCAAAAGAAGGCCATCTCGGTGGCCGAAAAGCCGCTGCAGCCCAAGAGCAATTACGCCGTCACCGGCCTGTACTTTTACGACGAGCAGGTCTGCGATATCGCAGCCAGCATCAAACCCAGCCCGCGCGGTGAGTTAGAGATCACCGACGTCAACGCCCAGTACCTCAAGCAGCAGCAACTGCAGGTCGAGATCATGGGCCGCGGCTATGCCTGGCTGGACACCGGCACCCATGACAGCCTGCTGGAAGCCGGCCAATTCATCGCCACGCTGGAAAAGCGCCAGGGACTCAAGGTTGCCTGCCCCGAGGAAATCGCCTACCGCGCGGGCTGGATCACGGCCGAGCAACTGGCCGTGCTGGCCAAGCCGCTGGCCAAGAACGGCTACGGCCAGTACCTGCAAAAACTGTTGAGCGACAAAGCCTTCTGACAATGAAAATTACCCCCACCCGCCTGCCCGAGGTCTTGATCGTCGAGCCCAAGGTGTTTGGCGATGCGCGCGGCTTCTTCAGCGAAAGCTGGAGTGAGAAGGTTTTCAACCAGGCGGTCGGCACGCAAGTCCGCTTTGTGCAGGACAACCATTCCCGCTCGGCCCGCGGCGTGTTGCGCGGTCTGCATTTCCAGTTACCGCCGCATACCCAGGGCAAGCTGGTGCGCGTGGTCAGCGGCGCGGTGTTTGATGTGGCGGTCGATATACGTCGCTCCAGCCCCAACTTCGGCCGCTGGGGAGGTGTTGAGCTGAGTGCCGAGAACCAACGCCAGCTCTGGGTGCCGCCGGGATTCGCGCATGGCTTTTTGGTCTTGAGCGAGACGGCCGACTTTCTGTACAAGACCACCGACTACTACGCCCCGCAATGCGAGGGCGCCGTGCGTTGGGATGACCCGGCCATCGGCATCGAGTGGCCGGACACCGGCATCACAGCAATGCTGGCAGACAAAGACGCCAAGGCGCCTTTACTGGCCGACGCGCCCCGGCTGTTTGATTAGGCCGAGCCACGGCCGATGCCGTGGTGCTCCAGCCCCAAGACCTTCATCAACGACGGCTCGTATTGATTGCGGCCGTCGAACACGACCGGTTGCTTCAAGGCCGCCTTGATGGCGTCAAAATCAGGGCTCTTGAACTCCTTCCACTCGGTCACCAACACCAAGGCGTCGGCACCGTCCAGCGCCTGCTCGGCCCGCTCACAAAAGCTCAAGGCGCTCAAGTCGCCCAGCAAGCGTTTGGCCTCGGGCATGGCGACCGGGTCATAGGCCGCGACCGTCGCCCCCAGGCGGATCAACTCGCGCACCACCACCAGCGCGGGCGCCTCACGCATATCGTCGGTATTGGGTTTGAAGGCCAGGCCCCAGATGGCGAAGTGGCGGCCCGTCAAGTCGGCGCCAAAGCGCGCCACCACCTTGTCCACCAGCACCATCTTCTGCCGCTCATTGGCCTGCTCCACCGCCGCCAACACACGCAGCGACACGCCCTCGGCCTGCGCGGCCTGCACCAAGGCCTTCACGTCCTTGGGGAAGCATGACCCGCCGTAGCCGGCGCCGGCATACAAAAAGCTGTAGCCAATGCGCGGGTCCGACCCTATGCCCCGGCGAACTAACTCGATATCCGCACCGACCTTTTCGGCCAGCAGCGCCAACTCGTTCATGAAGCTGATGCGCGTGGCCAACATCGCATTGGCCGCGTATTTGGTGAACTCGGCGCTGCGCAGGTCCATCACGACCATGCGGTCATTGTTGCGGGTGAACGGCGAATACAGCGCCCGCATGAACAGCGTCGCCTGCTCATCGTCGGAGCCGATGATGATGCGGTCGGGCTTCATGAAGTCTTCGACCGCGGCGCCTTCCTTCAAAAACTCCGGGTTTGACACCACGGCAAACGCCAGCGTCGAGCCGCGCTTGGCCAACTCATCCGCCACCGCCGCACGCACCTTGTCTGCCGTGCCAACCGGCACCGTGCTCTTATCCACAATCACCTTGTAGTCGGTCATGCGCGCGCCAATCGAGCGCGCCGCCGCCAGCACATATTGCAGGTCGGCCGAGCCGTCTTCGTCCGGCGGCGTGCCCACACCGATGAACATGATGGTGCCGTGGTTGACGGCCAGGTCCACATCGGTGGTGAACTGCAGGCGCCCGGCCGCCACATTGCGGCGCACGATCTCCAATAAGCCCGGCTCATGAATCGGAATTTCGCCCGCATTGAGCACGCGAATCTTCTCGGCGTTGACGTCCAAGCACACCACATGATTGCCCATCTCGGCCAAACAAGCGCCGGTCACGAGGCCGACATAGCCGGTGCCGATGGCAGTTACTTTCATTGCGCGAACCTTTCTGGGTAGGCAGTCATCGTAGTTCCCTCGGCCAGGCCCAAGGCGCTGAAATAGCCGACCAGCCAAGGCTTGATCGGCATCCGTTCAGACTACATGGCTTTTGTGTAGCGCCAGTGAAACTCGGCCGCCAAGGCGCTGCAAGTTTGCTTGGACAATGCATTGATGATGCCCGCACCGCCGATCCCGACCGAAGTCAATGATGCACTCGCCGCTTGTCCAAATTGCGGCACTGCGTTCACCGCCCCGCTGGCCAAGTTCTGCGGCGAATGCGGGCAAGAGACGCGGCTGCGCGCGCCCACTTTGCTGGAATTCCTGCAGCAATTCGGCGGCGCCTATATTTCAACCGAAGGGGCACTTTGGCGCACCTTGTGGCGCCTGCTGCTGCTGCCCGGGCAGCTGACGCTGGAGTATCTGGCCGGGCGGCGCCGGCGCTATGTGCTGCCGCTGCGCCTGTACCTGACCATCAGCGTGCTGGCCCTGCTGTCGCTGCGCGTGGTGACCAACGGCAAGATCGAAGCCAATGTCCCAGCGTTCGACAAAACTAGCAGTTCCAAAGCCATACAGCTGGACAACGGCGACACCCAGAACATCCAGATCGGCGGGCTCGGCGGCTTCAAGGCCGGCTTGAAGGACGGCGTGTTCTTTTGCGACAAGCTGCCCGCCTCGATGTGCAAGCGCCTGGAGCGCCGCTTGACCCTGGATCAAGCGGCCATGGCCAAGGAGATGGTGCAGCTGTCCGAGCGTGCGCTCAACAATATCGGCACCACGATGTTTGTGCTCTTGCCCTGCTTTGCGCTCTGGTTGAAGCTGATTTTCTGGGACAAGCGCCTGCGCTACACCGAGCATCTGACCTTCGCCCTGCACCTGCACGCCTTCTGGTTTGCGATGGTGATGTTGCTGCTGATTCAATCGGAGGCCTTGTCGACCGTGGCCGGCATCGCGGCCCTGATCTACCCGCTTATCGCCCTGCAGCGTGTCTACCGGTGCCGCTGGTGGAGCACCTTGCCGCGCGCCTTTGCGCTCTTTGTGCTCAACCTCAGCAGCATCAGCTTTGTGTTTGCCAGCTTTGCGCTGCTGACCCTGGTGAGTTGAATAGAGCGCGGCCTCTAGGTGCAAGGCCGCACAATCGGCACCGCCTGGCGACTTTTCATCGCGGGCAACGCGAATGAACCCCACCACGCCAAAACGCACCGCCAAACATTTGCTGCCTTCGGATCTGCGCGGCATGGCCCAGTTGGGCAGCCAGGCCACCGCCGGCATCGCGCGCATCGTCGAAGGCGTGCATCAATCGATCTTGGATCGCTTAGGCGCGCCGGGCGGCCAAGCCCCGGGCCAAACGCGCGGCATCACCGGCCTGGCCTACAAAAGCGTGCACGGCGTCAATCGCCTGGTCGGCAACGGCCTGCAAGCGCTGTTGAAGCGGCTCGAGCCCTTGCTGCCGGCAAGCGCCGATGACCAGCAGACCAGCGCCCAGCGTGCCGCCCTGCTGGCGGCCTTGAACGGCGTGATGGGCGACCATCTGCTGGAAACCCACAACCCGCTGGCCACGCCTATGAGCCTGCGCTGGCAAGGCCAAGCCCTGGACTGGCAGCACTTGCCCGCCGGCTTTGCGCCCTCCGGCAAAGTGCTGTTGCTGATCCACGGCCTGTGCATGAATGATTTGCAGTGGCAGACAGAACACAAGCATCAAGTGGTCGATCATGGCCAAGCACTGGCCGCGGCACTGGGCTACTGCCCTGTTTACCTGCGCTACAACTCCGGCCTGCACACCTCGCAAAATGGCCGAGAGCTGGCGGCTCAGCTGGACCTGCTGGCCCAACATTGGCCGGTTCCGCTGGAAGAAATCAGCATCGTCGCGCACAGCATGGGTGGCCTGCTGACTCGCAGCGCCTGCCACATTGCCGCTGAAAAGGGCCAGGCCTGGCTGCCCCTGCTGAAAAACATCATCTTCCTCGGCACGCCACATCACGGCGCGCCCCTGGAGCGGGCCGGCAACTGGATCGATGTGTTGCTGGGCAGCACGCCCTACACCGCGCCGTTGGCCAAGCTGGGTCAGCTGCGCAGCGCTGGCATCACCGATCTGCGCCACGGTCATGTGCGCGACGAGGACTGGCAGGGCGACAACCGCTTCCACCGCATGCCCGATCAGCGCCTGATCACGCCGCTGCCGGCCGGTGTACGCTGTTTTGCCATCGCCGCCAGCATGGCCGCCAAACGAGGCGCGCTCGCCAACCGCCTGATCGGCGACGGCCTGGTGCCCTTGCACAGCGCCCTGGGCGAACACACAGACCCGCGGCGCGACTTAGGCTTCGCCAAGTCAGAGCAACTGGTCTGTTACCGCATGAACCATATGGAGCTGCTCAGCAGTCCGGTGCTGACCCAGCAAATGCTGGACTGGTTGAAGTCGCCCACCAAAACCTAGTTCAGGGCCCGCAGCAGACGCTGCACCTCGGCCTGCCCACCGTATTGCTTGCCGGCCTTGGCCAGGCGCTGCAGCTCGGAGGCAGCCCTGCCCTTATCGCCGGTCGCCAGATACAGCTTGGCCAAACGCATGCGCATCTCATGGTTCTCGGGTTGCAAATCAAGCGCCTGGTTTTGCACCTCGATCGCCTTGGGCAGCTGCTTCTCGGCCTCCAGCACCATGGAATAGGTGTCCAAAAACTCGGCTTGCTTGGGCGCCAGCTGATTGGCTTTTTCGATCAAGGGCAAGGCCCCCGGCTTGCCCTGCTTCATCAGCAGCCAGGCGATATTGTTCAGCGCGGGGGCGTTCTCGGGCTGCAGCTTCAAGACCGCGACGAAGCGGCTTTCGGCCTGCGCAAACTGCCCCTGCAGCAACTCTTCGCCGCCCAGGTAGAACTGGAACACCGCGTCTTTGGGATGAGCGCTGATCCAGCCGGCGGCGAACTTCTCAGCCTCGCCCTTGCTGGCGCCCAGCGTCAACGCGTGATGCAGCTTGGCAGCCAGGCCGGCGGCCGCGTCCGAACCGGCGGCATTCGCCCCATCCCCGCCTGCGTTCAAACTTTGGCGATAGGCCGCGGCCGCAGCGGCCCAGTCCTTTTGCGCCGACAGCACATCACCCTGCAGTGCCAGGCCCGCTGCTTTGCCGGGCTCTTGCTTTTGCATCAGGGCGGCAGTTAGCAAGGCAGCCTTGTAGTCACCGGCCGCCAGCTGCACCTCGCCCAAACGCTTGCGGGCAACCCCATAGTCGGGCGCCAGGTCCAGCGCCCGCTTCAGACTGGCTGTGGCGTTAGGAAAATTCTTCAAGGCCATATAGGCCTCGGCCAAACGCATATGCGGCATCGGCGAGCGCGGCATCACCCGAGCCAGCGCATTGAAGGACTCGGTGGCCTGGTTGTACTCGCCGGCCAACATCCGCACGCGCCCCTGCACCTCCAATAGCTCAGGCGCCTCGGGCAAGGCGGCAATGCCTTTTTGCGCCGCGATCTGCGCCGCCTTCAGGTCTCTGTGCTTCAGATGATGGTCCACCAAAGCCACCCGCGCAGCAGGATCCAGCGGTTTGATCAGCACGGCCTGCTCGATCAAGCCGGCGATCTCTTCTTTGGACGCACCGCCAATCTCCTTCAACTCGGCCAAGGCCAGATGGGCTTTGACGCTGTCGGGCGCGGCCTTCAGCACGGCCTCAAAACGCAGTTTGGCGGCCTCGGGCTTTTTGTCGGCCATGTCCAAGGAGGCCAGCAAGGCTGCCGCCGGGTAGAAAGCCGGGTCCAGGCTGAGCGCCTTCTCAAAATTCTGGCGCGCGCCGCTCACATCTTTTTTGGCCAGCAGCACCAGCCCGCGCAAATTCGCGGCAATCGGGCGCTTGGGGCTCTTGCGTTCCAGCACATCAATCGCGGCCATCGCCTTGTCGAGATCACGCCGCTGCAGATGGGCGCGGATGATGGCGATGTCGGCCACCGCGCTCGGGTCGCTGTCGGAAATCGCCTTCAGATCCGCGAGCACATCCTCGGGCTTGGCGGTCGAGGCCTTGCTGAGAATCAGCTGGGTGCGGCTGCGGCTGTCCTTGGGGTTCAATTTGGCGGCCTGGGCAAAATAGCCCTCGGCCTTTTTCGGGTCACCATTTTGCAG
>JADMJQ010000158.1:19385-23407 GCA_018780415.1 Roseateles sp.
GCGAGTAGATCTGCGCGGCCGGCGTGCCATTCAAGAGCAGGGGCTGGATCACGGTGACCGCCTTGGCCGGGCTGGAGGTCAGCAAATAGATCTGCGCCAACATGCGCCGCGGCGCCGACAAATTGGGAGACAGCTTCAGCGCCTTGGCCAACATCTCTTCGGCCGGGCCAAAGTTCTTCAGCTCGTACTCGATCGCCCCGCCTAACTGCAAAGCCAAGGGGCTTTCAGGGGCCAACTTCACCAAGTCCTGAGCCGGGCCGCGGGCGGCGGCAAAGTCCTTGCGCGAGTAGGCCAACAACGCCTCGAAGTAAAACGCCTGCGGATCCTTGGGCAGCGCTTGCTTGAGCGTCGCCAGATCGGCGGCGGCCTTGTCGAGCTCACCGGCTTCGATCCAATGGTTGATCAGGCCGGCATGCGCGCCCAGATCCTTGGGTGCCAGCGTCAATGCTTGACGGTAGGCGGCCACGCCCTCGGCGAGGTCCATGGCCTTGGCGCCTTCGGCGCCGGCCTTGATGCTGCCCAACACCACATCGCCCTTGAGCCGCCAGGCTTCGACCAGCTTGGCATCGCTTTTCAGCAACTCGTTGAGCATTTGCAAGGCCGCCGGAGCATCGCCTTCGCGCAGCTTCAGCCGCACTTGCAGCAAGACGGCCGGCGCAAAGCCGGGCTGCGCCAGCAAGGCCTGTTGCAAGGCCGCCGCGCCTTTGTCGCGGGCGCCGGTGGCTTCATAGGCGGTCGCCAGCGATGTCATCAAATCGGCGCGCGCCGCCGCGTCCTCAAGCTTGAAGTCACCGTACAAGTCGATCATCGGCTTGTAGGCCTGCAGCGCCAGCTGCGCGCGCGCGAGCACCGGCGCAATGCGCTCGGGCTCGAACTTGGCCGCGATCGCCTTGCGCAGCTCCACCTCGGCCGAGCGTGCATCACCGCTGTCCAAGAAGGCCTTGCCCAACAGGAAGCGCGCCTCGCCGGCCTCGGGATTCTTCAGCAGCGCATTCTTGAGTTGAATGATGGCCGCCTTGCTCTCGCCCTTGGACAGCGCCGTGCGGGCCGAGTTCATCAAGCTGTCGTAACCCTCCCCGCCGCAGGCCGCCAGCAGGCAAACCGACAAGATGACGGGCGCAAAGTTCTTCAGCAAGGCAGTGGTCATGGCGTTTGGACGTTAGGGTGAGAGCTATGGCCGAAAAGTATAGGGCGAGGCATGAGCTGCCCCGCCATCACCACCCAGCCTGCCGTCAAGAATGCACGCCAGGCGGTCGGACTTAGACCTCCAACCACTCCCGGCGGACATTGGCATTGGCCCGCAAATCGGCCGGCGTGCCCTCGAAGACGATCTGCCCATGCCCCATCACGTAGCAGCGCTGCGAGATCTCCAGCGCGATGGCCAGCTTTTGTTCGACCAGCAGCACCGCAATGCCTCGGTCCTTCAGCGCCCTCAGATACTCGGCCACCAGCTCGACAATTTTGGGTGCTAGGCCTTCGGTTGGCTCGTCGATCATGATCAGGTCGGGGTCGCCCATCAGGCTGCGGCACAGCGTCAACATCTGCTGCTCGCCGCCCGACAAAACGCCCGCCTCGGTGTGCTGGCGCTCCTTCAGCCGTGGGAACATGCGGTACATATCGTCAAAGCCCCAGCGCGGCTCCTTTTGGCCGCGCTTTTGCCCAAGCTGCAAGTTCTGCTGGACCGTCAGCTTGGGGAAGATGTCGCGGTTTTCAGGCACATAGGCGATCCCGGCATGGGCGATCTCGTAGGGCTTGGCGCCCATCAACTCCTGCTCACCAAAACACACCGAACCCCGCGCGTCGACCTGCCCCATGATGGTCTTGACCAAGGTCGAGCGGCCCGAACCATTGCGCCCCAGCAGGCTGACGATCTCGCCGGCGCCGACCTCCATCGTCACCCCGTGCAGGATATGGCTCTTGCCGTAAAAGGCATGCACGGCTTGCAACTTCAGCGCTCGCGAACTCACACCAGCACCCCCAGATAGGCTTCTTGCACGCGCGGGTTGGCGCGCACCGCGTCGGGTACATCAAAGGCGATCACCTCGCCGTAGACCAGCACCGCGATCTTGTCGGCCAGGCCGAACACCACGCCCATATCGTGCTCGACGGTCAGCAGCGTCTTGCCCACCGTCACCTCGCGGATGAGTTGAATAAAGCGCGTGGTTTCGCTTTGGCTCATGCCGGCGGTGGGCTCATCCAACAAGATCACGCTGGCGCCGCCGGCGATGGTGATGCCGATCTCCAGGGCGCGCGCCTCGGCATACGTGAGATTCATCGCCAGCACATCGCGGCGCCGGTCCAGATTGAGCATGTCGAGCAGCTCGTCGGCGCGCGCGTTGGCGTCGTCCAGGCCGGCCAGAAACTTCCAGAACGCGTAGCGATAGCCCATGCTCCAAAGCAGCGCGCAGCGGATGTTCTCGAACACCGACAGCCGCGTGAACAGATTGGAAACCTGAAAGCTGCGCGCCAAGCCGAGCCGATTGATCTCGTAAGGCTGCTTGCCCTGGATAGCCCGGCCATGCAGCAAGATCTCGCCGCTGCTGGGTGCAAAGCGGCCGCTGATCAAATTGAACAGCGTCGACTTGCCGGCACCATTGGGGCCGATGATGGCCACCCGCTCGCCCGCCGCCACCTGCAAATCCGCGCCGCGAATGATCTCGCTTTTGCCGAAGCTCTTGCGCAGATCGTTCAATTCGAGCGCAAAGGGGTTTGATACCGTGGCCATGTTCATGACTTGGAGATCTCCAGTTGCGCGGCATCCCAGTCGCGCTTGAACTGGCGGCGCACGCACTCGAACAGCCCGGCCCCCAGCAGCGCCAGCATCAAAGCGCCCACCCAAGCATCGCTACGGGCGCTGTCCAGCGTGGTGCCCAAAAAGCGCAACTCGGACCCGAATGCGGCATTCATCTGGCGGTGGTAAATCATCTCGATCAGCGCGCCCGCGCCGGCAAGACAGGTCAGCGCCGCCGCCCCCAGCGCCAAATAGGCGACCCAGATGCGGCGCAGCTTTCCGAACGCCGCCAGCCGCAAATTCATCAGGATCAGCGATGCAAAGCCGCCCGGCGCGAACATCACCATCAAGACAAACACCAGCCCCAGATAGAGCAGCCAGGCCTTGGTGAACTCGGACAACAAGACCAAGGCCAACACCATCAAAACGGCGCCGATGATGGGGCCAAAAAAGATCGTCGCGCCACCCAAGAAGGTGAACAGCAAATAGGCCCCCGAGCGCGCCGCGCCGACCACCTCGGCCGTGACGATCTCGAAATTCAAGGCCGCCAAGCCGCCCGCAATGCCGGCGAACAGGCCCGACAGCATGAAGGCCAGGTAGCGCACCCAGCGGGTGTCATAACCGATGAACTCGACGCGCTGCGGGTTGTCGCGCACCGCATTCAAAATCCGCCCCAAGGGCGTGCGGGTGAACGCGAACATCAAGCCGGTGCAGATGAAGCAATACAGCGCGATCAAGTAATAGACCTGGATCTGTGGCCCGAACGTGATCCCCAAGACCGCTTGGCCGACCACCCGGTTGGCGGAGATGCCGCCCTCGCCGCCGAAGAACTCGGGCAACATCAAAGACATTGCCCAGATCAACTCGCCCACGCCCAGCGTGATCATCGCGAACGGCGTGCCGGACTTCTTGGTCGAGACAAAGCCAAACAGCGCGGCGAACAACAGGCCGGCCAGGCCGCCCATCAAGGGGATCAAACTGACCGGCATTTGCCAGCTGCCGCTGGCCACCAAGTTGAGGCTGTGGATGGCCAAAAAGGAACCCAGGCCGCTGTAGACCGCATGGCCAAAGCTCAGCATGCCGCCCTGCCCCAGCAAGATGTTGTAGGCCAGGCAGGCAATGATGGCGATGCCCATCTGCGTCAGCATGGTTTGCGCCAGGCCGCTGGTCCAGATCAGCGGTGCCGCGATCAGCAGCACGGCATACAGGCTCCACACCAGCCAACGGCCGCGATTGAGTGGTTTACTCATCATCAATCAATCGTCCCGCGTGCCGAGCAGGCCCTTGGGCC
>JADMJQ010000153.1:0-1294 GCA_018780415.1 Roseateles sp.
GGCCGCGGCCGCACCGATCAGCCGCGGCGCCGTGCCGCCATAGCGGGCGCCCAAAAAGTCAGGAATGGTGAACTGCCCAAACTGGCGCAGATAGGGCGCCAGGCAAAGTGCGACCAAGACAAAGCCGCCGGTCCAGCCCAGCACAAAGGCCAGGCCGCCATAACCTGAGAAATACAGGGTGCCGGCCAATCCAATGAAGGATGCCGCACTCATCCAATCGGCGCCGGCCGCCATGCCGTTGAAGATCGCCGGCACACGCCGGCCGGCCACGTAGTACTCGTCGACATCCGTGGTGCGACTCAGCAGGCCGATACAGGCATACACGCCCACGGTGGCGGCCATAAAGCTGAAGCCTATCCAGCTCCTGGCCATACCCCAATGTTCCAGCACCGCCAGCAGCAGCACAAACACCACAAAGCCCAGCGTATACCAGGCATAGATGCGCCTGAGCTTGGGGTTCAGGCTGGCGCCCAGGCCGGTTTCAGTTCGGTCTTTTGAGGCGAGTGAGGATGCAGCACGGGGCGAGGTCATTTCGGATGCGGATAGCTGGCCCGGCATCATGCAAGCGTGCCGCGCCGCTGGCTATAGTCAAGAACCCGAAGCCTGAGCGCGACAGGCAAAAGAGAAACGGCCCCGCGGGGCCGTTTTGAATTCAGGACAAGCTCACGCTTATCAACGCTTGGCCAGCCGCTGCCAAGTCTCAATGACCGAATCCGGGTTGAGCGAGATCGAGGTGATGCCCTCACCGGCCAGCCAGTCGGCGAAGTCCGGGTGGTCGCTCGGGCCTTGGCCGCAGATGCCGATGTACTTGCCGGTCGCACGGCAGGCGGCAATGGCGCGCGAAATCAATGCCTTGACGGCCGGATCGCGCTCGTCGAAGTCACCGGCCAGTTGCTCCAGGCCAGAGTCGCGGTCCAGGCCCAGGGTCAGCTGAGTCAGGTCGTTAGAACCAATCGACATGCCGTCAAAATGGGCCAGGAACTGCTCGGCCAGGATGGCGTTGCTGGGCACCTCGCACATCATGATGACGCGCAGGCCGTCTTGACCGCCGGCGGCCGCACGCTTCAGGCCGCGTTCGGCCAGCATCGTCACCACCCGCTCGGCCTGGCGCACCGTGCGCACGAAGGGCACCATGATCTCAATATTCGTCAGGCCCATCTCGTTGCGCGCGCGCTTGAGCGCCTCGCACTCCATCGCGAAGGCGTCCGAGAACTCGCCGCTGATATAGCGTGAGGCACCACGGAAGCCCAGCATCGGGTTCTCTTCATCGGGCTCGTAGCGCGAGCCGCCGATC
>JADMJQ010000153.1:1304-23221 GCA_018780415.1 Roseateles sp.
CTTGCGGTATTCATTGCTCTTGAAGTCCGACAGCCGCACGATCACCGGGCGCGGGAAAAAGGCCGCCGCAATCGTGGCAATACCCTCGACCAGCTTGTCCACATAGAAAGCGCGCGGCGACGCGTGACCGCGCGCCACCGATTCGACCGCCTTTTTCAGATCGGCGTCGATGTTCGGGTAGTCCAGAATCGCCTTCGGATGGACGCCGATATTGTTGTTGATGATGAATTCCAAACGCGCCAGACCGACCCCGGCGCTGGGCATCTGGGCAAAGTTGAACGCCAGCTGTGGGTTGCCCACATTCATCATCATCTTGATCGGGCAATAAGGCAGCTCGCCGCGGTGCACCTCGCTGACCTCGGTTTCCAGCAGGCCGTCATAGATGAAACCGGTGTCGCCCTCGGAGCAGACCACGGTCACCAACTGACCTTCCTTCAACTTCTCGGTCGCGTCGCCGCAGCCCACCACGGCCGGGATGCCGAGCTCACGCGCGATGATGGCCGCGTGGCAGGTGCGCCCGCCGCGGTTGGTCACGATCGCCGACGCCCGCTTCATCACCGGCTCCCAGTTCGGGTCGGTCATATCGGTCACCAGCACGTCGCCGGGCTGCACCCGGTCCATCTCGCTGATATGGGTGACCAGGCGAACCGGGCCGGTGCCGATCTTCTGACCGATCGCCCGGCCCTCGACCAACACGGCGCTGTGACCCTTGAGCTTGTAGCTGTGCTCGACCTGACCGGCCGCCTGACTCTTCACCGTCTCGGGGCGGGCCTGCAGGATGTAGATCTGGCCATCGACGCCGTCACGGCCCCACTCAATGTCCATCGCGCGGCCGTAGTGCTTTTCGATGATCATGGCATAACGCGCCAACTCGATCACCTCGGCATCGTTCAGCGAGTAGCGGTTGCGCGCCTCGGGCAAGGTGTCGACGGTCTTGACCAGCTTGCCGCTCAAAGCCTTCTCTGCAGCGGAGGTGAATTCCATCCGGATCAGCTTGGAGCCGAGGTTACGCCGGATGATGGGCAACTTGCCTTTTTGCAGCGCCGGCTTGTGGACGTAGAACTCGTCCGGGTTGACGGCGCCCTGCACCACCGTCTCGCCAAGGCCATAGCTGGAGGTGATGAAGACGACATCCTGGAAGCCGGACTCGGTGTCGATAGTGAAGACGACGCCGGCCGAGCCGAGGTCGGAGCGCACCATGCGCTGCACGCCGGCCGACAAGGCCACGTCGGCATGGGCAAAGCCCTTATGTACGCGGTAGCTGATGGCTCGGTCGTTGTACAGCGAGGCGAACACCTCCTTCATCTTGTGAAGCACTTCCTCGATGCCGATGACATTGAGGAAGGTTTCCTGCTGACCGGCGAAGGACGCGTCGGGCAGGTCTTCGGCGGTGGCCGAGGAGCGCACCGCGAAGGACACATCGGGATGGTCAAGTGTGAGCTGCGCAAACGAGCTGCGGATCTGCGCCTCCAGATCGGCCGGAAAGGGCTGAGCTTCGAGCCAGCCGCGGATCTCGGCGCCGGCCTCGGCCAGCGCTCGCACATCGTCGGTATTCAGCGTCGCCAGGCGCGCTTCAATGCGCTTGGCCAGACCCTCATGCTTGAGGAACTCGCGGAAGGCATGGGCCGTGGTGGCAAAGCCGCCGGGGACGCGCACGCCCGAGGACGACAGCTCCGAGATCATTTCGCCGAGGCTGGCGTTCTTACCGCCAACGACCTCGACGTCGCTCATCCTCAGATTTTCAAAGGGGACGACCAGGGCGGTCGGCTCATAGCGTGTGGACATGGGAAAACTCCGTAAGGTTGAAAATTCGGGGTTCCCGCCGAGGCGCCATGCGTGGCACCTCCCATCACATCGACGCAGTGACTCAGCCCAAGAATTCTGGATTCTTGTTTTACCTCGGACTTGAGTGTTGGAAGACTGCGCATCGCTGTTGGCTGCTGGCGGCTATTTGCTAGGGATTCTACGGGTTACATGCCCGTATGATTCGCAAACACTCTAGAGCCACCCCACCATGCCCAATCGCACCGTGTATTTTGTCTCGGACGGCACCGGGATCACCGCTGAAACCTTCGGTAACTCCATCCTGGCCCAATTTCCGACCAAGCCGCGCCATGTGCGCCGCCCGTTTGTGGACAGCGCGGAGAAGGCTTATGCGGTCGTGCGCGAGATCAACGAAACCGGTGAGCGCGAGGGCAAGCGCGCCATCGTGTTTGCCACCCTGGTCGACCGCGACGTGCTGAAGATCGTCCGCGACCATTGCCTGGGCCGGGTGCTGGACATGTTCGGCACCTTTATCGAACCGCTCGAAGAAGAGTTCGAGGTCAAATCCAATCACCGCGTCGGGCGCTTCTCGGATGTGGCACGCAGCCAGGAATATCACGACCGCATCGAGGCCATCAACTACTCACTCGCCCATGACGACGGCCAGTCATCGAAAAATTTGGACATCGCCGACGTCATCCTGGTCGGCGTGTCGCGCAGCGGCAAGACGCCGACCTCGCTGTACCTGGCGCTGCAGCATGGCATCAAGGCGGCCAACTACCCATTGATCCCCGAAGATTTCGAGCGCGGCCGCTTGCCCGACTCGCTGGCGCCCTACAAGCGCAAATGCTTTGGCCTGACCATAGATCCGGAGCGCCTGAACCAGATCCGCAACGAGCGCCGTCCGGGCTCTAAATATGCGGACCTGATGAACTGCCGCTACGAAGTCAACGAGGCCGAGAAGATGATGAAGCGGGACGGCATCGCCTGGCTGTCGTCGACGCATAAGTCGATCGAGGAAATCGCTACGACGATATTGCGCGACCTGCGGCCGGACCGGCTGATCTATTAACTGACCAGGCGCTGGCGCGCCGATTCATACAGGCAGATCGCCGCTGCGCTGCCGACATTCAGCGACTCCTCGCCGCCGGGCTGCGGAATCCCGACCGTCAAGGTGCAGCGCTGCATCAACTCGGCCTGTACGCCTTGGCCCTCATGGCCCATCACCCAAGCGCAGGGGCTGGGCAAGACGAGTTGGTGAATCTGCTGTTTCGCATAGGAGCTGGTCGCCACCATGTTCACCTGCAGCGCGTCGAGGTCAACCGGCGCCAGGCCTTCGATCAGGCGCAGACCGAAATGGGCGCCCATGCCGGCGCGCAAGACCTTGGGACTCCACAATGCCGCCGTGCCCTTGATCGCCAGCACCTGGTGAAAGCCCATCGCCGCCGCATTGCGCAAAATCGTGCCGACATTGCCGGCGTCCTGCAGGCGGTCCAGCACGACCGTGTCCACGCCGGGGGTCAGGCTTTGCTCCGCGTCATGGGGAACCTCGAATCCGATCTGCGCCGGCGACTCCAGGCCGCTGATGGTCTTGAACAAGGCCGCCGGCACGATCAGCTGGCGCGGCGCGGCGTCGCCCAACAAGCGCAGCACCGGATCAGCCGCCGCGGCCTCGGTCAAGACCGCCAAACTAACCGGATACTTGCGCAGCAAGCAGGCACGCACCAGATGGTCGCCCTCCAACCAGATCGAGCCAAGCTTGCGATAAGCGCCGCCATCCTGGCTGAGCTTGCGCAGGCGCTGCAGAACCGGGTTGTCGCGCGAGGTGATGTGCAGAATTTGACTCATTGATTGTCCAAGATCGCACGCACCGGGCCAAAGCTACGGCGGTGCCAGGGCGTCACACCATACGCCCGCAGCGCGGCCAGGTGCTCGGCGGTCGGGTAGCCCTTGTGCTTGGCAAAGCCATGCTCGGGGTAGGTTTCCGCCATCTTGAGGCATTGGCGATCACGCGTGACCTTGGCCAGGATGGAGGCGGCCGAAATCGCCGCCACCTTGGCGTCGCCCTTAACGATGGCCTCGGCCGCTATCCGCAGCACCGGCAGGCGGTTGCCGTCCACCAAGACCATGGCGGGCTTCAGCCGCAGTCCCTCGACGGCGCGGCGCATCGCCAACATCGTCGCTTGCAGAATATTCAAGCTATCGATCTCCTCGACGCTGGCCTCGGCGATGCAAAAGCACAGGGCCTTGGCGCGGATCTCGTCAAACAAGCGTTCGCGCCGCTTCTCGGTCAAGACCTTGGAATCGGCCAGGCCGAGCACGGGGTCAGCGTCATTGAGCATCACCGCGGCAGCCACCACCGGCCCGGCCAGCGGGCCACGCCCGGCCTCATCGACGCCGGCCATCAAGCCCTGTCCATTCCAGTCCAGGCCCAGCTGCTCAAACGGCTCCGATGACTTGCGCGATCGCATCGCTGGCCCTCAGCGCGGTGTTGCAGCGCAGCGTTTCATGTTGCTCCTCGAAGCGGGTCTGCACGCGGGCATAGCGGGCATGGTCATCCAACCAGGCCAGGCCCTCGCGCGCCAGATTCTCTGGCGTGCAGGCATCCTGGATCAGCTCGGGCACCAGGAACTCACGCGCCAGCACGTTCGGCAGGCCTATCCAAGGCTGATAGTTGCGGCCCTTCATGCGCCACCAATTCAGCGCATGCATGCGATAGGCGATCACACAGGGCCGCTTGAACAGCGCCGCCTCCAGCGTCGCCGTGCCGCTGGCCACCAGGCAGGTATCGCAGGCGGCCAGGGCCTCGTGCGAGCGGCCGTCCAGCAAACTCAAATCGAGGCCCGGCGCATTGGCCGCCACCAACGGTGCGATCAGCTCACGCAATTTCGGCGCCACCGGCATCACAAAACGCAGCTCAGGCCTTGCCTGCTGCATCAGCACGGCTGCCTGCAGCAGCGGCGCGGCGATATAGGCGATCTCGCTGCGCCGGCTTCCCGGCAACAAGGCCACCACCACGTCCGCCTCGGCCAGACCCAAGGCCGACCTTGCCGCAGCCTTGGGCGGAATCAGCGGAATCGCGTCGGCCAGCGGGTGGCCGACATAGGTCGCGGCTATGCCATGCTCATGCAGCAAGGCGGGCTCAAACGGGAACAGGCACAGCACATGGTCGGCCGACCGCTTGATCTTTTCCACCCGCTCGGCTCGCCAGGCCCAGATCGACGGGCAGACAAAGTGCACAGTCTTGATGCCGCCTTCGCGCAGGCGCTGCTCCAGACCGAAATTGAAATCGGGCGCGTCGATGCCGATAAAGACGTCCGGCTTCGCTCTCAGCAAGCGGTCACCGAGTTGCTTGCGAATGCTCAGCAGCTCGCGCAGATTCCATAGCGCGTCCACATAGCCAAACACCGACAGCTTGTCGAGCGGCCACCAGGGCTCGAAACCCTCAACCACCATGCGTGGCCCGCCTATGCCCTGGGCGGACAAATCGGGCCAGCGCTCGCGCATACCGGCGAGAAGCAAACCGGCAAGCAAGTCACCGGAGGCCTCGCCGGCCACCAGCCCCAAGCGAGGCGCATTGTCTTTCATGGACCGGGCGGATCAGCGCACGATGCCGCGTGTCGCGGCATCGAGGAAGTTCAGCATCAGATCGATGTCAGCACCATCATCTTGCGGCGTTTTCAAGGCACCGATCGCCGCCACCGCCTGCTCCAGCGTCATCGAGGAGCGATACAGCAGCTTGTGCATTTGCTTGATGACGGAAATCCGCTCGGCAGAAAAGTCGCGCCGCCGCAGGCCCACCACATTGACCGCGCGAGCCGTCAAAGGGTTGCCGTCCACGGTGATGAAGGGCGGCACATCCTGGGCCACATGGGCCTGAAAGCCAATCATCGCGTGGGCGCCGATCTTGACGAACTGGTGCACGCCGGTCAGGCCGCCCACCACCGCCCAGTCGCCCACCTGCACATGGCCTGCAAGTGTGGCGTTATTGGCCAACACCGTGCGGTCGCCCAAGCGCACATCATGGGCGATATGCACATAGGCCATGATCCAGTTATCACTGCCGATCCGAGTCACACCCTGATCCTGCACCGTGCCGAGATTGAAGGTACAGAACTCATGCACGACATTGCGGTCACCGATCACCAATTCGGTCGGTTCGCCCGCGTACTTCATATCCTGCGGTGCGCCGCCGATCGAGTTGAACTGGGCGATGCGGTTGTCGCGGCCTATCGTCGTGCGGCCCGACCTTGACCGTGCTGTCCAGTTGCGCGGCAGGGTCAATGATGGCCGTGGGGTGGATCAGGCTCATTTATTACTCGGCGACGATTTTTCGCATCGTGCAGATCAGCTGCGCCTCGGCCGCGAGTTGGTCACCGACCATCACCTTGCCCGAGAACTTGAAGATGCCGGCCTTGGCGCGGTCCAGCGTCACGTCGAGAAGGATCTGGTCACCGGGCTCGACAGGCCGCTTGAATCTGGCGTTATCGATGCCGGCGAAGTAAACCACCGTGGTGTCGTCCAGCACGATATCGGTGCTGGCCAGGGCCAGCAGCGTCGCCGCCTGGGCCATCGCCTCCAGCATCAGCACGCCGGGCATGACCGGGCGATGCGGGAAATGACCGACGAAATACGGCTCATTGATGCTGACGTTCTTGAGCGCCAGGATGCGCTTGCCTTTTTCGATTTCAAGCACCCGGTCGACCAGCAGCAGCGGGTAGCGGTGGGGCAATCTCTTGAGGATTTCGTGGATGTCCATCATGTTGAATTCTTCTTCTCTAGCGCGAGTACGCGCTGCCGCAATGAATACAAATTGCGCAGTGTGGCTGCGTTCTTTTCCCAACTGGCATTGTCGTCGAACGGGAACACGCCGCTGTACAGGCCAGGCTTGTGGATGCTGCGGCTGATCAAGGTCGCGGCCGACACATGGACATGGTCGGCAATCGTCAGGTGGCCGACGATATTGGCAGCACCGGCAATCGTGCAATGGGCGCCGATCAAAGTGCTGCCGGCAATCGCCGTGCAGCCGGCGATCGCCGTATGCGCGCCGATGCGCACGTTGTGCGCGATTTGCACCAGGTTGTCGAGTTTGACGCCGTCGCCCAGCACCGTATCTTCCAGCGCACCCCGGTCAATACAAGTGTTAGCACCGATCTCCACATCGTCGCCGATGCGCACGGCGCCGAGTTGCTCGATCTTTTCCCAGCGCCCGGCATGCGGCGCAAAGCCGAAACCATCGGCGCCGATGACCACGCCCGCATGCACGATGCAACGCGCGCCGATGCGGCAATCGAAACCGACGGTGACATGCGCCGCCAGCCTTGTGCCCGCGCCGATCACCGCGCCGCGCTCGATCACGCAATGCGCACCGATGACGGCGCCGGCGCCGACCTGCGCGCCAGCATCAATCACGACCAGCGCACCCACATCCGCATCGGCCGCCACCACCGCGCTGGCATCAATCACCGCGCTCGGATGGATACGCGGCGCGGGAAGAGCACGAACGCGCGCCGCCCACCACTGCGTCAGCCGGGCGAAATACAGATAGGGGTCGGGCGTCTCGATAGCCGCGCCACGCGCCGCAGCCGCCTCGGCCAAGGCCGGCGCCACGATCACGCAGGCTGCCGCGGTCGTGGCCAGCTGCGCCTGATAGCGCGGGTTGGCCAAGAAGCTCAGGCTGGTGGCATCGGCCGATTCAAGCGGTGCGATGCGCTCGATACGGGTTGTGGCCTCGCCATGAAGAACGCCGCCCAAGGCGGCGATCACATCAGCCAACGTGACGGCTGTGGCCATCCCTTACTTCTGTGCGTTCAGTGTGTCGATCACTTTCTTGGTGATGTCCACACGGGCGCTGACGTTCAGCGCGTCCTGCAAGATGATGTCGTATTTGTCGGCCTCGAAGATCTGCTTGATGACGCGGTTAGCTCGCTCAACCACAGCACCCAATTCCTCGCTCTTGCGCTGTGTCAGGTCTTCTTGCCATTCGCGGCGCTTGCGCTGCAGGTCGCGGTCAACTTCCACCAGATCGCGTTGGCGGCGATTGCGCTCGGCCTCGGCCAAGGTCGGGGCGTCTTTCTCGAGCTTCTCGGCCGCGCCGCGAAGCTTGGTCTCCTGTTCTTTCAGGTCCTTCTCGCGCTTGCCGAATTCAGCCTCCAGCTTGAGCTGCGCCGTCTTGGCCAAATTGGCCTCACGCAGAACGCGTTCGCTGTTGACGTAACCGATCTTTATCTCCTGCGCAGCCGCAAGGGCAGACACAGCCATCATGGCGGCCAAGGCCACCGACTTCAACAGTTTGCTCTTCATCAGAATGCGTTCCCGATCTGGAATTGGAATGGCTCAATTCTATCCGTGCGTTGCTTGCTCAACGCCTTGCCGTAGCTCAAGCGCAAAGGTCCCATGGGCGAGACCCAGCTCAGCCCGATACCAGCCGACGAGCGGACGGAATCGAAGGTCAGCTGCTCGAACGAGCCCCACACATTACCGGCATCCACAAAGGTGTAGAGCCGGAAGGTTTTGTCATTGCCCGTACCTGGAACGGGCAAATACAGTTCAGCGTTGACATTGGCACGGCGATTTCCGCCGGTCCGAGTGCCGGTCACGTCAACCGGACCCAGGGAGCCGGCCTCAAACACACGCACCGAGCCCAGGCCACCGGCATAGAAGTTCTTGAAAATAGGGAAGGGCTTGCTGCCCAGACCCTGGCCCCAGCCCAACTCGCTATTCACCCCCAAGGTGATCTTGTTGGTGATGGGTATGTACTGCTGATACTGCAAATTGGCTCGGGCGTATTGCGCATCGCCGGCGGGGCTCAACTCCAGGTTGACACGCGCATACTTGCCGACGGTCGGGGAGATGATGCTGTCCCGGTTATCGCGCTGCCAACCGATCGTGAACGGGAAGGCCACGCTATTGCGGCCGAACTGGCGCCCATAGAGCAGATAGCTATTGGGCAGACCCGAGTTGGTGGTCATCTTGGTGTTCTCGTAGCCCAGGCCAAAGAACACCGTATCCAACTCAGAAAACGGCACACCAAATCGAATCGACGTACCGACCGTGACCAACTCATAGGGCTCACCGAGCGAGTTGTATGGCTTTTGGGTGCGATAAAAAACATCCAAGGCACGGGACACGCCGTCGACGGTGAAGTACGGGTTGACCGTGCTGATGACCAAGTTGCGCCCGGTCGACGCCGTCGCCACCTCAATGCCCAGGTAATGGCCGGAGCCAAAAACGTTGTCCTGCTTGATGGCGCCGGTGAACGAGAGCTTTTGCTGGCTGGAATAACCGGCCCCGACCTGGATATTGCCGGTCGGGCGCTCCTCCACGGTCAGCAGCACATCGACCTGGTCTTGCGCACCTGGCACTTCCGAAGTGTCAACCGTGACCTCTTTGAAGTAACCCAGACGCTCGACACGGTCGCGCGAGGCCTTGATCTTCTGGCCGTCGTACCAGGCCGATTCAAGCTGCCGGAACTCGCGCCGAATCACTTCATCGCGGGTGCGCGTGTTGCCGGCAATGACGACATTGCGCACATAGACGCGGCGCTGCGGCTCCGCCACCAGAGTGACCACCACCTGGCCGGTCGCACGATCAATTTCCGGGCGTGAATCAACCCGCGCGAAGGCATAGCCAAAGGTGCCGTACAAATCTTGAAACGCTCGCGTCGTCTGCGCCACAGCCTCGCCCTGATAGGGTTGGCCGGGCTTGAAGAAGATCAGGCGTTTGAAGTCTTCCTCACGACCAAGGAATTCACCTTCCAGCTTGACCGCAGTCACCGTGTACTGCTGGCCCTCACTGACCGTGATGGCAATGTCGATACTCTGCTTGTCCGGCGAGATCGTCACCTGGGTCGAGGTCACTGCAAATTCGAGGTAACCACGGTTCAAGTAGTAGGAGCGCAGGGTCTCCAGATCGGCATTCAGCTTGGCGCGTGAATAGCGATCGGTCTTGGTGTACCAGGTCAACCAGCCGCTGCTGGTTTGCTCCAGCAAGCCCACCAGCGTGCTCTCAGAGAACACCGAACTGCCCTGGATGCGGACCACACCAATCTTGGCCGGCTCACCTTCATTGACGGTAAAGCTGACATTGACGCGGTTGCGTTCCAGCGGCGTGATGGTGGTTGTGACCTCGGCACCGTACAGGCTGCGGGTCAGGTACTGGCGCTTCAACTCTTGCTCGGCGCGATCCGCCAAGGCCTTGTCGAAGGGCTTGCCTTCGCCGATGCCGACTTCCTTCAGCGACTTGGTCAGCGCCTCGGTGTCGAATTCCTTCAGGCCCGCAAAGCTGACGTTGGCAATGATGGGTCGCTCTTCGATCATCACCACCACGGCGTCGCCGTCGATATTGATGCGCACGTCCTTGAACAGGCCGGTGGCGAACAATGCGCGCAACGCGGCCGCGCCCTTGTCATCGCTGTAGCTATCGCCGATACGGAACGGCAGGGACGCAAAAACGGTGCCGGGGTCGGTCCGTTTCAGGCCTTCCACGCGGATGTCTTTGAGAACAAAGGGATCCACTGCCCAGGCGACGCCTGACTGCAGTGTGGCCACCAGGGCCAAGGTCAGGACTGAGGGGCGCATACGAGCACCCGTTCTTAGAGATGAGGACATGCAGATAGAGTCAATGCAGGCCCGTCAAGCGGACCACGTCGTTAGAAAGGGCTAGGGCCATCATCAGCATCAGGATCAACGCCCCTGCGCGTTGCAGCTGCGTTTGCCACCACTCCGAGACCGGGCGGCCGCTTAAACCCTCGAAAAGATAATACATCAGGTGCCCACCATCCAGCATTGGCAGCGGCAGCAAGTTCAAAACACCGAGGCTCACGGCCAGGAAGCCAAGATACTGCGCCAGGCCGGAGCGAGCCGACTGCCCGGCGTAATCGGCAATCGTCAAAGGGCCGCTCAAATTCTTCAGCGAAGCCTCGCCGATCAACATGCGGCCGAACACCTTCAAGGTCATCCAGGACACGCTCCAAGTGCGTTGCGCACCCAGTGTCAGGCCCTCAAAAAAACCTCGGCTCACCTTCACCATCGCAGGTGCGGAACCCACCATGGCCTCGATCCGACCAATGGTTTGCTCACCGTCCTTGACCGCTCGCGGGCTCACCGCCAACTCAAGCCGCTGGCCAGCGCGCTCAACGACCCAAAGCGACTTGAGCGGCCCGTCGGATTGAACCGAACGACGAATCTGCTCGCGCAACGCAGCGGCGTCGGTCACCGGCACCGAGTCGACCGCAAGCACGCGGTCACCTTCACGCAGGCCGGCCTGTTCGGCCGCACCGCCGGCGGAGATCTTGCCCAGAATCGGCTCACTCAACGGTGTCAGGCCGAGCCGGCGCAAGCTCGCGGCATCGATGGTGGCGGCTCCCAAGCGGCCGGTGTCGAGCACCACACTGCGGCGCCCATGACCCTCGGCATTGGAGACGTCAAGATGGACCGATTCGCCGGCCGCTGTGGACTCAAGCAGGGTCGACATCAGCTCGGTATAGGAGGCCAGGTCGCGCCATTGCTGCCCGTCCGCCGAGATGGCGCGCACCCAGTCACCGGCCTGCAGGCCCGCCTGGGCGGCCACCGAATCGGGTGCAGGCGTGCCCAACACGGCCTTGGGCTCGTTGCTGCCCACCCATGCGGCGCCGGCAAACAACACCACGGCCAGCAGCAAATTGGCCAATGGCCCAGCGGCCACCACCGCCACCCGCTGCCGCAAGGGCCGGTTGTTAAAAGCTTGCGAGCGCAGCGCCGGATCGACCGGGCCCTCGCGCTCATCCAGCATGCGCACATAACCGCCTAATGGCAGGGCACAGAGCGTGAACTCGGTGGCGTCCGGATGGCTTTGGCGGCGCCAGATGACCTTGCCAAAACCGACCGAGAAACGCAGGACCTTGACCCCGCAGGCACGCGCCACGCGGTAATGGCCGTACTCATGCACGACCACCAGCACCGCCAGCGTCAGCAAGAAGGCCAGCAAGGTCGTCATGCGGCCAACCCGGCGATCAAACCCTGCGCATGGCGGCGCGCACGTGCGTCCAGCCCCAACAGGCCGGCCACATCGGCGCATTCGCCTGCCTCGGGCACCACCGCCTCAAGGCTGGCGCAATTGATTTGATGGATTTGATCAAAGCGCAGGCGCCGCGTGAGGAAGGCCTCCACGGCCTCTTCATTGGCGGCATTCAAGACCGCCGTCGCCCCCTCGGCGCCACGCAGCGCTTGCCAAGCAAGGTACAGCCCAGGGAAGCGGCGCTCATCGGCCTCTTCGAAACTCAAGGCCGGCCCGGTCAGCAGATCCAAGCGGCTGGCGCCGGCCTCGATACGCTCGGGGAAAGACAGTCCATAGGCGATGGGCACACGCATATCGGGCGTGCCGAGTTGCGCCAACACCGATTTGTCGCGGCACACCACCATCGAATGAATGATGCTTTGTGGGTGGATGATGACCTTGATTTGTTCCGGCGCAAGGCCAAACAACCAGCGCGCCTCAATCACCTCCAGCGCCTTGTTCATCATGGTGGCCGAATCGACCGAGATCTTGCGCCCCATCACCCAGTTCGGATGCGCGCAGGCTTGCTCGGGAGTGACCTCGGCCAAGCTGGCCGGATCGCGCTGGCGAAACGGCCCGCCTGACGCCGTCAGCACGATGTGATCAATGCGCTGAGCCCAGGTCCGGCGGTCCTCGGGCAGGCATTGAAAAATCGCCGAATGCTCGCTGTCTATCGGCAGCAGCGTCGCGCCGCCCTGCTCCACCGCTTGCATGAACAGCCTGCCGCCGACGACGATCGCCTCCTTATTGGCCAGCAACAGCCGCTTGCCGGCGCGCGCTGCGGCCAGGCATGGGGCCAGGCCGGCGGCGCCGACGATGGCGCCCATCACCATATCAACGTCCGGGTGCGCGGCGACTTCGGACAAGCTTGCGGCGCCGTCCAGCACCTCGGTCTTGCTGCCCTGTTCGCGCAGTTTGCGGCGCAGCTCTTGGGCCGAGGCCAGCTCGGGCATGACCGCAAAGCGCGGCCGCCATTGCAAACATTGCGCCAGCAGCGCATCGACCCGGCTCATCGCGCTGAGCGCAAAAACCTCATAGCGCTCAGGATGGCGGGCCAGCACGTCCAGCGTGTTGACGCCGATCGAGCCGGTTGAGCCCAGCACCGTGATGCGTTGAGGGCGTAAGTTAGTGCTCATGGCAGCAGGCTCAAAGAAGTCAAGGCGAGAGCGATTGGGAACACCGGCAACAAGGCATCCACCCGGTCAAGCACCCCGCCATGGCCGGGCAGCAACTGGCTGCTGTCCTTGGCGCCGACGGCGCGTTTCAGCAAGGACTCAAACAAGTCACCGACCACGCTCATACCACTCAGCAGCAGCAAGCCCAGCAAACCCATGGCCAAGTTCTGGGTCCTGAGCAAGAGCTGATACAGGCTGGGCGAATCCACATTCATATGGCTGTCGATGTAAAAGGCCCAGAAGAAGGCCAAGACCATCACACCCAGCATGCCGGACCAGACGCCTTCCCAGCTTTTGCCCGGGCTGATGGTGGGCGCCAATTTGCGCCGACCGAATGCGCGGCCACCAAAATAGGCGGCGATATCAGCCATCCAAACCAGGCAAAAAATTGACAGCAAAAAATTGACGCCGACGGTCTTGGCCTGCAACATCGCCGCCCAAGCCGCCACCAGCACCAGCGCACCCAAAACCATGCGCAAGAGCTTGGAGACCTGCGGCCACCGGCTCGGTCCGGCGCGCAAGGCATATGCGCCGCCCGCGACCCACACCAGGGCGGCCAACCACCACAATGCGGCCAGTGGCGCTTGCATACCGAAAGCCAGATGGCTGGTCCACGCGCCCGCAGCCACCGCCAGCCCGAAAGCGATCGCCGGTGCGCCCGTGACACCGTTCAAGCGCGCCCACTCCCAAGCGGCAGCGCCAATCAGCAGCAGCGTCAGCAAGGCGAACGGCAGCGTGGACGCAGCGAACAAGGCCGGCAGCAATACCGCCAGCAAAACCAGGGCGGTGATGATGCGAGTTTTCAACATAGTGAATTAACCGTCGGCCAAAGCCGGCGCCTCTTTGACGCCGCCGAAACGCCGGTCGCGATCACGAAAGGCCGCGATTGCGGCATCCAACTGCTTGTCGCCGAACTCGGGCCACAGGCAATCTGAAAACACAAACTCGGTGTAAGCCACCTGCCACAGCATGAAGTTGCTGATGCGCACCTCGCCGCCGGTGCGGATGAACAAGTCAGGGTCCGGCGCATAGCTCATGGCCATGAACTCGGACAGCCGCGCCTCGGTCAACTCGGTACTCGGCACGCCGGCATCCATGGCCGCCTTGCAGGCTTGTACGATGTCCCAGCGACCGCCGTAATTGAAAGCCACCGACATCGTCAGCTTGGTGTTGTGCGCTGTGGCCGACTCGGCCTCGTTCCAGGCATTGCGCAGCTTGGGCGAGACGGCGTCGCGATCACCGACGATGCGGATGCGCACGCCCATCTGCCCCATCTTGGCCAGATAGCGCGACACCGCCGCCAGCACCAGGCCCATCAAACCAGACACCTCATCGCTGGGGCGCTTCCAGTTTTCGCTCGAAAAGGCGAACACGGTCAGGTACTCGACCTCGCGATCGATACAGGCCTGCACTACCTTGACGAGGCTGTCCACGCCGGCCTTGTGGCCAAAGAAGCGCGGCAAAAAGCGCTTCTTGGCCCAGCGGCCGTTGCCGTCCATCACGATGGCAATGTGGCGCGGCCCCGCCGCCTTGTTGATGCCGCTCGATTCAGTAGTCACTGAGCTGGCGCCCACTCAAACGGCCAAGATCTCGGCTTCCTTGCCGGCGATCAAGCGTTCGATCTCGGCAATCGTGCGATCGGTCAGCTTCTGCGCGTCGTCGAGGCTACGGCGCTCGTCGTCTTCGCTGATCAGCTTTTCCTTGGTCAGCTTTTTCGCTTGCTCATTGGCGTCGCGACGCAGATTGCGTACCGCGATCTTGGCGTCCTCGCCGGCATTGCGCACGATCTTGGTCAGGTCGCGGCGACGCTCTTCGTTCAGCGCCGGCATGGGCACACGGATCAAGTCGCCCTGCGATGCAGGATTCAGACCCAAATCGGACTCGCGAATCGCCTTCTCGACCTTGCCAACCATCGGCTTTTCCCACGGCTGAACGCCAATCGTGCGCGAATCCAGCAAGGTCACGTTGGCGACCTGGGTGATCGGCACCGGCGAGCCGTAATAGTCCACATTGACCTGGTCAAGAATGCCCGGATGGGCACGACCGGTACGGATTTTGTGCAATTCGCCCTTGAGGGCCTCGATCGACTTCGCCATCTTTACTTCGGCGTTTTGCTTGATGTCTGCAATGCTCATGATGCTTGACCTTGATGTCCTGATTCACCCGTCTTACTCAAACTAACGCGGTCGCCACTCAGACGTGGACCAGCGTGCCTTCATCTTCACCCAACACCACCCGCTTCAAGGCACCCGGCTTGAGGATGCTGAACACGCGGATGGGCAGCTTCTGGTCGCGGCACAAGGCGAAGGCCGTGGCATCCAGAACCTGCAAATTCTTGCTGATCGCTTCATCGAAGGAGATGCGCGAGTAACGCGTGGCCGACGGGTCCTTCTTCGGGTCCGCACTGTAGACGCCGTCCACCTTGGTCGCTTTCAGCACGATTTCGGCACCGATCTCGGCGCCGCGCAACGCGGCCGCCGTGTCGGTGGTGAAGAAGGGGTTGCCGGTGCCTGCGGCGAACACGACGACCTTGCCTTCTTCCAGATATTGCAGCGCCTTGGGGCGCACGTAGGGCTCGACGACCTGCTCGATGCCGATCGCTGACATCACGCGCGCCACAATGCCTTCTTGACGCATGGTGTCGGCCAGCGCGAGTGAGTTCATCACCGTGGCCAACATGCCCATGTAATCGGCAGTGGCGCGGTCCATACCGACCGACCCGCCGGCTACGCCGCGGAAGATATTGCCGCCCCCGATCACCACCGCGACCTCAACGCCCGTTTTCGTGACTTCGCGGATCTCTTGCACCATGCGCACGATGGTGGCGCGATTGATGCCGAAAGCGTCGTCGCCCATCAGGGCTTCGCCGGAGAGCTTGAGCAAAATGCGTTTGTACGCGGGCATGATCTTGACCTCTTGATGGTGGTTTGTTACTGGCTACTACTGGGTAATGCGATGTTCTTGCTTGTGCCGCGATGCTCCTACCTTGTGAGCGGTCCGCCCCGAGGCACAAGTGTAAAGGGCGCCAGTGGCGCCCTTTGTCTTGCTCAGAGGCTTATTGCCCCTTGGCCGCGGCCACTTGCGCGGCCACTTCGGCGGCGAAGTCGTCGACCTTCTTCTCAATGCCCTCGCCCACCACGTAGAGCGTGAAGCTCTTGACCGTCGTGGCCTTGTCCTTGAGCATGCCGGCAACGGTTTGCTTGCCGTCGGCCGCCTTGACGAACACTTGGTCCAGCAAAGAGACTTCCTTCAAGAACTTCTGCACCGAGCCTTCGACCATCTTGGCGACGATGTCGGCGGGCTTGCCGGACTCGGCAGCCTTCTCGGCAGCAATCTTGCGTTCTTTCTCGACCAAATCAGCCGAGACATCAGCAGAAGACAAAGCAGCCGGCTTCATTGCAGCCACGTGCATGGCGACGTCCTTGGCGGCGACTTCGTCACCGTCGAACTCGACCATCACGCCGATGCGGGTGCCGTGCAGATAAGAGGCCAGCTTGGCGCCCGATGCATACAGTTTGATGCGGCGCAGCGACATGTTCTCGCCGATCTTGCCGATCAGGCCGCGACGCACGTCTTCGACCGTCGGGCCAAAGCCCTCTTGCGCCAAAGGCAAGGCAGCCAAAGCGGCCACATCACCGACCGCATGCTCAGCAGCCAGGACGGCGCAAGCATTGACGAAGGCCAGGAAGGCATCGTTCTTGGTGACGAAGTCGGTTTCGCAATTCACTTCCAGCAGCGCGCCGGTGCTGCCGACCACGGCCGCGGCGACCACGCCTTCGGCGGTCACACGCGACGAAGCCTTGCCGGCCTTGTTGCCCAGCTTGACGCGCAGGATTTCCTCACCACGGACCAGATCGCCTTCGGCTTCGGTCAAAGCCTTCTTGCATTCCATCATTGGGGCATCGGTGCGGGCACGCAGCTCGGCCACCATGCTTGCGGTAATTGCAACCATTTTGAATCTCCGTATTCAAGGGGTTTGCGGGCTAGGCAAAAAAGCTCGCACTAACAAACCCAAACCCTATGCTTTGAAAAAAAGGGGACTGAATCAGCCCCCTCCTTGTTTGAGCGCCAGAAAATTAAGCGCCTTCGCTGACTTCCACGAACTCATCGCCTGCCGGTGCGGCGGCTTGCACAACGGTGTTACCGGCGTTGGCACGGCCCTCCAACACGGCGTCGGCAACGGCGCGGGCGTACAAAGCCACGGCCTTGGCCGAGTCGTCGTTGCCTGGGATCACGTAGTCGATACCGATGGGCGAGTGGTTGGTGTCAACCACGCCGATCACTGGAATGCCCAGCTTCTTGGCTTCGGCCACGGCGATCTTGTGGAAACCCACGTCGATCACGAAGATGGCGTCAGGCAGACCGCTCATATCCTGAATGCCGCCGATATTGCGCTCGAGCTTGGTCAAGTCGCGCTGGAACATCAGGGCTTCTTTCTTGATGGCGGGCTGGGTGCCGGCATCAACTTGAGCTTGCATGTCCTTCAGCGCCTTCAAGGAAACCTTGACGGTCTTGAAGTTGGTCATCATGCCGCCCAACCAGCGCTGATCGACATAAGGCATGCCGCAACGCTGAGCTTCCAGAGCGATCACTTCGCGCGCTTGACGCTTGGTGCCGATCATCATCACGCGGCCGCCCTTGGAGGACAGATTGCGGATGAAGGTCATCGCCTCTTCGAACGCAGGCAGCGTCTTCTCGAGGTTGATGATGTGAATCTTGTTGCGGTGGCCGTAGATATACGGGGCCATCTTGGGGTGCCAAAAACGAGTTTGGTGACCGAAGTGGACGCCGGCTTCCAGCATTTCGCGCATTGTTACGGACATATTCATTGACTCCGAAGGTTGTGTCTTAAATCCGGCCCGAATTGCTCTGCAGCTTGACGTTTATCCATACCCCACACCGAAATGCGAAACATGGTCAAACTCGAATACAGCAGCAACACCTCTGAGTGGCCGGTTTGCGATTGACTTACTGAACTTCTTACTACTGACGTTTTGCCCACTCAAGCCAGGGAAAGCCCTGAGTGCTCTGCAAAACCCAAGGAGTATACACAATTTCCTGGCAAGCTCCTTGACAGAGCCCTCTGCAACCGATGCGCGACCGGCCCGTGAGCGGCGACGGCGCTCAAGCAAGGCCCCCATCTGCGGGGCCTCTGGGCGAAGAACGCAGCAATGTCGCACTACACTGCCGGGCTTGGCCGCCGCCGTTCGACCCGCCTTGACCCGCCTTGGCCGGCATGCAGACCCCATTCAGCCCCGCAGGCAGAGGCGGCCCTGTTGATCGGTTTCAGCCGACCCACGGCCGCACTAGTTCAAGCCCTTCGACGGCCCGGCTTGACCCATTGAAAACACCTTGAGCAGAGACTACTGAGATGCGCATTGCCATCATCGGCGCCGGCATTGCTGGCGTCACCACCGCCTACGAGTGCGCAGCAGAGGGGCATCAAGTCACCGTATTTGAGCGCTGCGGCAGCGTCGGCGCCGAGGGCAGCTTTGCAAACGGCGGGCTTACCGCGCCCGGCCTGAGCCTGGCCTGGAACCCTGCGGCCTGGCCTGGCCTTGGCGGCGCCGCCAAGCTGACGTGGGACTGGCAGCGCTGGCCGGCCGGCCGCGACAAGCGTCGCGGCGAACTGCAGCAGCGCTTATTGAAGCTTGCACTCTTCAGCAGCGCCAGACAGGCGGAGCTGCGCCGCAGCCTGCAGCTGGACTATGAGCGCGCAGACGGCACCTTGGTGCTGCTGCGCAGCGAGCAGGACCTGAACGCCGCACAAGCCAGCCTGGACCTGCTGGTTCAAGATGGCCTCAGCGCCCATGTCCTGACGGCCGAACAATGCCTGCGGGTCGAGCCCGGCCTGAATCCTGCCATGCGCTTGCACGCGGGGATCCATCTCAGCCAAGGCGAGAACGGCAACTGCCGCCAGTTCGCCCATTTGTTGCGCAGCGCTGCACAGCGCATGGGCGTGGAGTTTCGCTTCCACACCACGGTGCGCCACCTGGTGCCCGGCACACCCGCCAGGCTGGTGCACGAGTACACCCCGCCGCCCGACAGCTTGTCCGAGCCGTCGCGGCAAAGTGAGGCACGCAATCTCACCGAGAGCAATGAAGACACTCGCCCAGCACCCGTCGGGAGCAAGGAAGACGCCTTTGACGCCATCATCATTTGCACCGGCGCGGATGCCGCCGAGCTGCTGCAGACCCTCAAGCTCAAGCCGGCGCTGACGCGACTCCATGGTTTTTCGATCACGGCGCCGCTGCGCCAGCTTGAAGCCCATCCCGAACTCGGCCCCAAGGCCGCGGTACTTGACCAACAGCGGCAGATTTCGATCAGCCGCATCGGCCAAAGGATTCGCGTCGCCGGCGGTGTTGCGCCCGGCACGGCCAGCGAGCGCGCAAAGAAGTCGACACTGGCCGCGCTGCACCAGACCCTTGACGACTGGTTTCCCGGGGCCATGCAAAGCACCTCCGTGCAGCGCTGGCAGGGCGCACAAGCCTTGGCGGCCGATGGACTCCCGCTGCTGGGCGCCAGCGGCCGCGAAGGCGTCTGGCTGAATCTTGCGCAAGGCTCGGCAACGACGCTGGGCTGGCCGCTGGCCTGCGGGACCGCCCGCGTCTTGGCCGAGCAAGTCACGGGCCGCAGCCCAAGTAGCGAGTTGCCCGACATCACGGGACTGGACATCGGCCGCTGCACCTGACAAGCTGGTGGCGTGCAAATAAAAAAACTGCTTCCCAGCCACGCCAACTGGCCCTTGTTCAACACGGTCAGCAGCCGGCATATTGAATCGCAGGCCTTGGCGACTTGCGCGTCGCCCACGCAGCTGATGGAACGAGCCGGCCTCGCCGCTGCCCGCTTGGCCATGGCCCTGGCGCCAAGTAACAAGGGCACGATTTGGTTGGCCTGCGGCCCCGGCAACAACGGCGGCGACGGCTTGATTGCCGCGCGCCTATTGCATCAAAACGGCATAGACGTGCGGGTCAGCCTGCTCAGGGGCAACAACAAGGCGCCCGCCGCAGCGGCCGCCGCCCTGAGCGCCGCGCAAGCTGCGGGCGTGGCGATCAGCCACGTGATGCAGGCGCCGCCTGACACATGTTTAGCGATAGATGCGCTGCTGGGTCTGGGCTTGAGCCGTGCACCCAGCCCCGAAATCGCCGCCGGCATCGCGGCCTTGAACGGCTTGGGCGCGCCGGTGCTGGCGCTCGACCTGCCCAGTGGACTGCATCCGGACACCGGCTCATTGACCGGCGAGGCCGCCGTGCGGGCGCAGCACTGCCTGGCCCTGCTGACACTCAAACCTGGCCTTTTCACCGGCGCAGGGCGCGCACATTGCGGCGAGCTGTGGTTCGATGACTTGGGGGTCACTTCAGCTCCCATCGGCGACAGCTTGCTGCTGGGCGGGCAAGGCTTGAGCGCATGGCGAGATCAAGCCGCAGCCGCCGACAACCATGCCAAGCACAAGGGCAGTCAAGGCGATGTGTTGGTGATCGGTGGCGCGCCCGGCATGCGCGGGGCCGCCCGCTTGGCGGCGCGTGCCGCCCTAGCCGCGGGCGCAGGACGTGTCTACGCCTGTTTGTTGAACTCAACGCAAACAAATGCAGCGCCGGACGACGTCGACCCGCAAAGGCCGGAGTTGATGCAGTTCCCGCAAACCCGCCTGGATGAACCCAGCGCCCTCTCGACCTGGAGCCAAAAAACCATTGTTTGCGGCTGCGGCGGCGGGGACGCGATCGCGATTCACTTGGCGCAGGTCTTGCGCCATGCCCAGCGCTTGGTGCTCGACGCGGACGCCTTGAACGCCGTGGCGCTCGACGCCGCTTTGCGCACGCGACTCAAACAGCGCCGGACCGCCGGCCTGGCCACTGTTTTGACACCTCATCCCCTGGAAGCGGCCCGGCTGCTGTGCAGCTCCGCCGCCGCCGTTCAAGCGGACCGGATCGGCGCGGCGCAGGCATTGGTCGATGACCTGAGCTGCCAAGTCATCCTGAAGGGCTCAGGCAGCATCATCGCCGGGCTGCATCGCCAGCCCGCCATCAATTCAAGCGGCAATGCCGCGCTGGCGACGCCGGGCAGCGGCGATGTACTCGCTGGCTGGCTGGGGGGGCTGTGGGCACAGCAGGCGACGGCCGACCCTTTTGATCTTGCCTGCCTGGCCTGTTATTGGCACGGTGCCGCAGCGCTGAGCCAGACCAGCGGCCCATTGCGGGCGGCCGACCTGGTGGAGCGCATGCATGCGCTCCACACCGGGCCCAAGCTCAGTTAACGCCGCTTGCGGGCACGCGGTTCGGTCGCTCCGGCGCCCGCAGGCTTCATCGCATCGCCACCACGCGCCGCCTGACGCGCGGCCTTGACTGGATGCGCGGCCGCCGAGCCTGCACCGCCACTGCCACCGCCACCACCGCGTGCCTGACGGCCATTGCGGGCATTCTTGGCGCCGCTCTTGACCTCTCGGTCGGTGCGCCGCACTTGCTCCAAGGCCTCGACGGCATTGCCAGGGGCGCGCTCCGCGCCTGCGACACCCTTGTCGCGCAGTGCCCGCGCGACCAGCTTGGCCTCCTCGTTGTCGGTCACCAGGCGGAAGTCGATCTTGCGGGCATCCAGATCCACCCGGCTAACCTGCACCTGCACGCGAGCGCCGGTCGCATAACGCATACCGCTGCGCTCACCACGCAATTCCTGCTTGACCTCATCAAAGCGGAAATACTCACCACCCAGCTCGGTGATGTGAATCAAGCCCTCGACATAGAGCGCATCCAACTGCACGAACAAGCCAAAGCTGGTCACCGCGCTGACCGTGCCGGCAAACTCCTCGCCCAGATGCTCACGCATATAGCGGCACTTGAGCCAGGCTTCGACATCGCGCGAGGCCTCGTCGGCACGCCGCTCATTGGCGCTGCAGTGGGCGCCGACCACTTCCCAGCGCTCAATCTCGGTGCTGGCCTTGGCCGGATC
>JADMJQ010000244.1 GCA_018780415.1 Roseateles sp.
CCTGATGGACATCGTTGATCCGACAGACAAGACCGTTGATGCTTTGATGAAGCTCGACCTGCCTGCTGGCGTCGACGTCGAAATCAAGTTGCAGTAAGAACATCGATCCACTTCGGTGGATTGATGGCTGGGGCAGCCGTTAAGGATGCCCTTTTTTGTTGGCGAGATGGGTGACACTTGCGCTAGTCGCGACTTTCACGCTATACTCGCCAGCTTTTCCGCGTAGGAATTTCCTGCGCGGAATTTGGCGCAACACAGGTTCAGCCCGCAAGGGTTTAGCCACTCATGTGTTGCACTGGTCAGCCCGGCCAATCGATGTCGGGTGTATGTAAATGGCTTCCAGGGTAAACCTGCGGGGCTGGAGAAAAACATGAGTCTAAGCAATCGTCTCGGATTGCTGGGCCGCAAGGTGGGCATGATGCGCATCTTCACAGACGACGGCGACGCCGTTCCTGTGACGGTGCTGGATGTGTCCAACAACCGCGTGACCCAGATCAAGACCGTAGAGACCGACGGCTACACCGCCATTCAGGTGGCGTTCGGTACGCGCAAAGCATCGCGCGTCACCAAGCCGGAAGCCGGACACCTCGCCAAGGCAGGTGTTGAGGCTGGTGAAGTCATGAGCGAATTCCGCGTTACCGCTGATGTTGCAGCTGAATACAAGGCTGGCGTGCAAGTGCCAATCTCCTTGTTTGCAATCGGTCAGTTGGTTGACGTTCAAGGAACTTCGATCGGTAAAGGCTTCGCCGGTACCATCAAGCGTCACAACTTCCACTCGCAGCGTGCTTCGCACGGTAACAGTCGGTCGCACAATGTTCCTGGCTCCATTTCGATGGCTCAGGATCCTGGTCGGGTGTTCCCCGGCAAGAAGATGTGCGGTCACATGGGTGATGAGTCCGTGACAACACAAAACCTGGACATCGTGCGCATTGACGAAGCTCGTCAACTGCTGCTGGTCCGTGGTGCTGTGCCGGGCTCCAAGAACGGCCACGTTGTCGTTCGCCCTGCCGTCAAGGTCAAGCTCAAGAAGGGAGCCATCTGATGCAGCTCGAGCTCCTGAATGAACAAGGTCAGGCCACCGCTAAGGTGGACGCTCCTGACACGCTGTTTGCTCGCGACTACAACGAAGCCCTGGTGCACCAGGTGGTCGTGGCCTTCCAGGCCAACGCCCGCCAAGGTACCCGCGCCCAGAAGGATCGCGAACAAGTTAAGCACTCGACGAAGAAGCCTTTCCGTCAAAAGGGAACCGGCCGTGCTCGTGCTGGTATGACTTCCTCGCCTTTGTGGCGCGGAGGCGGTCGGATCTTCCCGAACATGCCCGACGAGAACTTCACACACAAGCTCAACAAGAAGATGTATCGCGCCGGTATGGCCGCGATCCTCTCGCAGTTGGCTCGTGAGGGTCGCCTGGCCGTGGTGGATTCGATCACTCTCGAAGCCCCCAAGACCAAGCTCTTGGCTGCCAAGTTCAAGGCCATGGGCCTCGAATCGGTGATGGTCATTGCTGACCAAGTGGACGACAACCTGCTGCTGGCATCCCGCAATTTGGCCAATGTGCTGATTTGCGAGCCACGCTACGCTGATCCGCTGTCGCTGGTCTTCTACAAGAAGATCCTGGTGACCAAGGCCGCAATGGAACAACTGACGGAGATGCTGGCATGAGCGCCGTAAAGTATTCTGAAGGCCGTTTGGCCCAGGTGTTGCTGGCTCCCATCGTGTCCGAAAAGGCCACGGCGGTTGCTGAAAAGCACAATCAAGTCTTGTTCAAGGTGATGCGCGACGCCACCAAGCCAGAAATCAAGGCCGCTGTTGAACTGATGTTCAAGGTCGAGGTTGAGGCGGTGAACGTGGTGAACGTGAAGGGCAAGGTCAAGAAGTTTGGCCGCTCGATCGGTCGCCGTGACCACATCAAGAAGGCTTATGTTTCGCTGAAGGCGGGCCAAGAGCTCAACTTCTCCGGGGAGGCTGCGTAATGGCTGTCGTTAAAGTCAAACCTACTTCACCTGGCCGTCGTGCCGTAGTGAAGGTGGTGCACAAGCATCTGCATAAGGGCGCGCCCGAAGCATCGTTGCTTGAGCCACAAAAGCAAAATTCCGGCCGTAATAACAACGGTCACATCACGGTTCGCCATCGGGGCGGTGGTCACAAGCAGCACTATCGGCTTGTCGACTTCAAGCGCAACAAGGACGGTATTCCGGCCAAGGTTGAGCGCATTGAGTATGACCCAAACCGCACGGCTCACATCGCTTTGGTGTGTTATGCCGACGGCTTGCGCAGCTACATCATTGCACCGCGTGGCTTGGAGGTGGGTTCAACCGTTTTGAGCGGAGCTGAGGCTCCAATCAAGGCCGGTAACACATTGCCAATCCGCAACATCCCGGTGGGTTCGACCATTCACTGCGTCGAGATGCAGCCTGGCAAGGGTGCGCAAATTGCGCGTTCGGCTGGCGTGTCTGTGGTGCTGATGGCGCGCGAAGGCGTTTACGCCCAGCTGCGCTTGCGCTCCGGTGAAGTCCGCAAGATCCATATCGACTGCCGCGCAACCATTGGCGAAGTCAGCAACGAAGAACACCAACTGCGCCAGTACGGCAAGGCCGGTGCGATTCGTTGGAAGGGTATTCGTCCAACCGTTCGCGGTACAGCGATGAACCCAGTGGATCACCCGCACGGTGGTGGTGAAGGTCGTACCGGTGAAGGCCAGGCACCT
>JADMJQ010000062.1:0-1797 GCA_018780415.1 Roseateles sp.
ATCGTGTTCCGGGCGAAGTGAGCATTTCTATTGCCCGGTTACGCGCATTGAGCGCATTTTTGTAGGTCAAGGAGTAGACCATGAAAGTTTCGGCATCCGTCAAGCAGATGTGCCGCAATTGCAAGATCATCCGCCGCAAGGGCGTGGTGCGTGTGATCTGTACAGATCCCCGCCACAAACAGCGCCAGGGCTGATTGCAGCACGACACGAGCGATTTAGAGGAACCACATGGCACGCATTGCTGGTATTAACATTCCGCCGCATAAGCACACAGAGATCGGTCTGACTTCCATCTACGGCGTTGGCCGTACGACGGCACAGAAGATCTGTACTTCTTGCGGTATTCCATTCGACAAGAAGGTCAAAGACCTCACCGATTCCGATCTCGAAAAGATTCGTGAAACAGTGGGCGCGATGACCATCGAAGGCGACCTGCGCCGCGAGATGTCTATCAACATCAAGCGTTTGATGGATCTCGGTTGCTACCGTGGTTTCCGTCATCGTCGTGGTTTGCCTATGCGCGGTCAGCGCACGCGCACGAACGCTCGCACTCGTAAAGGCCCGCGCAAGTCGGCTGCTACGGGTAAAAAGTGATCTGCGGCTAGCACAGAAAGAAGATCAAGATGGCAAAAGCACCCAATAACTCGGCTGCACAACGCGTCCGTAAGAAGGTTCGTAAGAACGTTGCCGATGGCATCGCTCACGTTCACGCGTCGTTCAACAATACGATCATTACGATCACCGACCGCCAAGGCGGCGCATTGTCCTGGGCTTCCAGCGGCGGGCAAGGCTTCAAGGGCTCGCGCAAGTCGACGCCCTTTGCAGCTCAGGTCGCGGCTGAAGTCGCCGGACGTGCGGCACAAGATCAAGGCATCAAGAATCTTGATGTCAAAATCAAGGGCCCAGGCCCTGGCCGTGAATCGTCGGTTCGTGCACTGGGTGCTCTCGGCATCCGGATCAACTCGATCTCTGACGTGACTCCGGTTCCGCACAACGGTTGCCGCCCACAAAAGCGTCGTCGTATCTAAGGCTTTTGCCAAAGATGCGGAAAGTGCGATAATCGCAAGTTACCCCGCGCCGGCGGGCACGCAAGTGCCGCGCCGGCCGTTTCGTTGACTTCCATCGTATTGACGGAAGTCGTGAACACCACCGTCTGAGCCGACAAGAAAATTGGGCCAGACTCGCGCATGCGCCGACGGGCCATGCGTCAGAAAGAAAAAAGGACATCTAAAGTGGCACGTTATCTAGGCCCCAAGTGCAAACTCTCCCGCCGCGAAGGCACGGACCTGTTCCTGAAGAGCGCGCGTCGCGCCATCGGCGACAAGGCAAAGTTTGATTCCAAGCCCGGTCAGCATGGCCGTACTTCTGGTCAGCGCACGTCAGACTTCGGTCTGCAACTGCGTGAAAAGCAGAAGGTCAAGCGCATGTACGGCATTCTGGAGCGCCAGTTCCGCCGCTACTTCGCCGAAGCCGAACGCCGTAAGGGCTCGACCGGCACGAACTTGTTGGCCCTGCTCGAATCGCGTTTGGACAACGTTGTGTACCGTATGGGCTTCGGTTCCACGCGCGCTGAAAGCCGCCAGTTAGTCTCCCACAAGGGCATCACCGTTAATGGTGAAGTCGTCAACATCGCTTCTTACTTGGTGAAGGCCGGTGACACTGTCGCCGTGCGCGAGAAGTCCAAGAAGCAGTTGCGCATCATCGACGCCATGAAGTTGGCTGAGTCGATTGGCCTGCCGGCCTGGGTGACTGTTGATGCCGCTAAGTTGGAAGGCGTCTTCAAGAAGGCTCCTGATC
>JADMJQ010000062.1:1843-22972 GCA_018780415.1 Roseateles sp.
GGTTGGTCCCTCAGCCTTATCGGTGTAACGAACCGAGGGTATTGAAAGAAAGACTTCATGCAAACCAATCTGCTCAAACCCAAATCGATCAATGTGGAGCCGCTTGGCGGCCACCGTGCCAAGGTCACCTTGGAGCCCTTCGAGCGTGGTTATGGCCACACTTTGGGCAACGCGCTGCGGCGGGTCCTGTTGTCGTCGATGGTGGGTTATGCGCCGACAGAAGTAACGATCGCTGGTGTGCTTCACGAGTACTCGGCCATTGATGGTGTTCAGGAAGATGTGGTCCACATCATGCTGAACCTGAAGGGCGTGGTTTTCCGCCTGCACAACCGTGAAGAAGTTACGCTGGTGTTGCGCAAAGAGGGCGAAGGCCCGGTGACTGCTGCCGACATTCAGACGCCCCACGACGTCGAGATCATCAATCCAGACCATGTCATTGCGCATTTGTCGCAAGGCGGCAAGCTGGATATGCAGATCAAGGTCGAGAAGGGCCGTGGCTATGTGCCAGGTTCGATGCGTCGCTATGGCGATGAGCCGACCAAGTCGATTGGCCGCATTGTGCTGGATGCGTCTTTCGCACCGGTGCGGCGCGTCAGCTACGCGGTCGAGAACGCCCGCGTTGAGCAGCGTACCGACCTGGACAAGCTGGTCATGGAAATTGAAACCAACGGTGCTATTTCGCCCGAGGAAGCGATCCGTGCATCGGCCAAGATCCTGGTTGAGCAGCTCGCTGTGTTCGCCCAGCTGCAAGGCACCGATGTCGGCGATATGTTTGACACCCAGCAGCAGCAACAGCGCAGCTCGTCATTCGATCCAATCCTGTTGCGTCCGGTTGATGAGCTTGAGTTGACGGTGCGTTCGGCCAATTGCTTGAAGGCCGAGAACATCTACTACATCGGCGATCTGATTCAGCGCACCGAAACCGAACTTCTGAAGACTCCAAACTTGGGCCGCAAGTCCCTCAATGAGATCAAGGAAGTGTTGGCGTCGCGTGGTCTGACTTTGGGCGCGCGACTCGAGAACTGGCCGCCGCAAGGGCTGGACAAGCGTTAATTTGTTTTGAAGAAGATAGGACGACGCGGTTTTCAGCGTCGTCCGGTGCACCCGGTGGTACCTGATACGGCCACTGGTGATTAATCAAAGAAAGGATAAGCACCATGCGTCACCGTAACGGCCTCCGTAAGCTGAACCGTACCAGCGCTCACCGTAAGGCAATGCTGCGCAATATGTGCGTTTCGTTGCTGCAACACGAAGCGATTAAGACAACCGTGCCAAAGGCCAAAGAGCTGCGTCGCGTCGTCGAGCCTTTGATCACCTTGGCCAAGGTTCCAACCCTGGCAAATCGCCGTCTGGCGTTTGACCGTTTGCGCGACCGTGACATCGTCACCAAGTTGTTCAACGAGTTGGGCCCACGTTTCCTGGCTCGTCCGGGCGGCTACACACGGATCCTGAAAATGGGCTTCCGGGTTGGCGACAATGCGCCGATGGCGTTTGTCGAGTTGGTTGACCGCGCCGAAGGCGAGACAGTCGGCGAAGCTGTTGAATAATTGATGTTGCTGTGTGAGCCTGTCATAGACTCATGTATTGCAAAAGAAGGGCCAGCTGAAGCTGGCCTTTTTTTCGTCCACCCGCTTTGCTTGCGCAGGTTTTTCAGCCTGACTTTAGCGGCTGTGCCAAATACCGATTACGCTTCAGCCCCGCTCTAAATCGTTCTCGGACACCTGAGTTTTTGATTGTCAAGTCGCCTAGCTATGTCACGAATCCTACGGTCGGCGACCTTTTTCGCCATTTCTTTGCTTTGCTTGTTGAATCCATTCGTCGATGCTAGGGCGCAAGAGTTTCTTGACCCTGAGCAAGCGTTCAAGTTGACCGTTGTCGCTTCAGATGGTCAGACTCTGCAGGCCCGGTTTGAAATAGCCCCCGGCTACTATATGTACCGGGAGCAATTCAAAATTTCCGCCGACGGCGCCGTGCTTAGCGAGGTGGTGTTGCCCCAAGGTAAGACCAAATTTGACGAAACCTTTCAGAAGGAAGTCGAGGTCTACCGGGATTCGGTTGTGGCGGTGATACCTGTCCGCCAGCCAAACGGCAGTTTTACCTTGAGCGTCTTAGGTCAGGGCTGTGCCGATAAAGGCCTGTGCTATCCGCCGATGACTGCGAATTTCGCTGTTCGGCTTGGCGCAAACGCGGCTGAGGCGTCAATCAAGCGGGTGGAGGCGGTTGAGCCGGGGCAGCCGTTGGCGGGCAGTTCGGGCCTGGACCAGCTAGGAGTTGCGCCGGCATCTGCGTCTGCTGCGGCAAGCGGCGAGATGGGCCGCCTTGATGCCGCCCTGCAAACCGGCCGATTTTGGACCGTGGTCGGGGTGTTCTTCGTGGCAGGACTGCTGCTTTCGCTGACGCCTTGTGTCCTGCCGATGTTGCCGATTCTTTCATCGATCATTGTCGGAGACGCATCCAGGAAGACCACCCGTAGTCGTGGGTTCTTGCTTGCGCTGAGCTATTCGCTGGGTATGGCGCTCGTTTACACCGCTCTTGGTGTGGCGGCGGGCTTGGCGGGTGAGGGCTTGGCTGCTCAGCTTCAAAAGCCGTGGGTTCTGGCTGCGTTCGCCCTGGCCTTGACCTTGTTTGCTTTGTCAATGTTTGGTGCCTTTGAGTTGAGCCTGCCGACCAGCATGAGTGGTGGGCTGTCGCAGGCGTCGCAAAAATTGCCGTCCGGGCATTTGTTTGGCGTGTTTGTCATGGGCGGTGTTTCCGCCTTGATCGTCAGCCCTTGTGTCGCCGCGCCGCTGGCGGGGGCCTTGGTTTACCTGAGCCAAACGCGCGACGTGGTGCTGGGTGGCAGCGCCTTGTTCGCATTGGCCAGCGGCATGAGCGTGCCCTTGCTATTGTTGGGGGTGTCTGCCGGCAGCCTGCTGCCCAGAGCAGGTGCATGGATGGACGGCGTTAAGCATCTGTTCGGCATGCTCCTGCTTGGCGTTGCACTTTGGACCGTGCAGCCGGTGTTGCCGCCAGAATTGGCGCAACTACTGTGGGGCGCGTTGTTGATAGGTTTTGCCGCCATGCTGGGCCTTTTTCAAGCGCCGCATGCCGTGCATCGTCCACGCACTTGGTTGCGCAAGACCGCCGCGCTTGTTGCGGTGACCTTTGGCGTGTTGCAAGTTATTGGCGCGGCGAGCGGAGGGACCGACACACTCAAGCCATTGGCGGGATTGTTCCGGGTCGAGGCGGGGCTGGTGCAAAAAGGCGTGACGGGCGGCGCCATCAGTTTCAAGCGCGTCAACAGCGTGGCGGAGTTGGATGCTGAGTTGGCGCGCGCGGGGCGGCCTGTCATGCTTGATTTCTATGCCGACTGGTGTGTGTCATGCAAGGAAATGGAGAGATACACCTTCAGCGATCCGGCGGTGCGCGCACGGCTTGAGGGTGCTCTATTGTTGAAGGCTGATGTCACCGCCAATAGCGCGGCGGACAGGGAGTTGCTCAAGCGGTTTAAGTTGTTTGGCCCGCCCGGAACGATATTTTTCGACCCCAGCGGCAGCGAGCTGGTCGCCGCGCGCGTTATCGGCTTCCAGGACGCCGCACGCTTCCAATCTTCATTGTCGGCAGCGGGACTTTGACGGAAGCGCGAAAAGTGCGCTATACTGCTAGCTTCAGTCGCGGGGTGGAGCAGTCTGGTAGCTCGTTGGGCTCATAACCCAAAGGTCGTAGGTTCAAATCCTGCCCCCGCAACCAAAGGTTTCGCTGTAGGCCAAGTATCAAATTACTGCATAAACGCCAACCGTGAGGTTGGCGTTTTGCTTTGTCTCGCGCCTTCGGTCCCCGCATTAGTAGGCAAGAAAGACACAGGCGCATGGCGCCAGGGCGGATTCAGTCGAACGAATTGGGACATTTGGGCTGGAAGCCTTTAGCATCGATCGGGCACCGTAGGGCTCATGTATCTTGAAGCTGGGCGTGCGGATTCCGCCGGCTGGCAACCAAGTTCCCTATGCCCTTTTGTTCAATTTTGGAGATCCCGCCATGAAGAATTCCATCGCAGCTCTTGCCGTTTTCATGTCCTTGCTGGGCAGCGCGGCCCAAGCACAAATAACGGCAGCGACGGCCATGCCCCCTGCGACTGCTCCCGCCAAGGCCACCGCGCCCAGCACTGACCCCGTCGTGGTGATGCGCGCCGAGCAGCGCGCCGCCCGCACGGAGTTCAACAACACCGTTCGTCCCTTGCGCGCCGAACGCGCCGCGACGATCAAGGCCGCTCAGGACAAGGCGGGAGCCGAAGCCAAGGCCGCCGGCCAGGACGTGATGGTGGCTCGCCGCAATGCCAGGGCCGCAGCTACCGCGGCGACCAAGGCTGACTTTGAAGCCAAGATGAAGGCCGCCAGAGAGGTGCGCAGCGCCGCCATGGCAGCGGCTACGGCCAAGCGCGCCGCGGCAGCCAAGTAGTCCGTCGTAGTCAAAGCGGACGATTTCCCGCTTTGGCCCAAAGTCCCCGCAGGGCTCCAGTCAATCGGCCGCCTGGCCCGCCAGAATGGCGCGGGCCCGGCGCCGAGTGTTGAGGTCAGCCAGCACGCAGAACGTCCAGCAAATCAAACCCGTCCACAGAATGTGGCTGAGGTAATGCGCACCGCGCGCCATCTGCGCCAAGCCGAACAAGGCGCCCGCGGCCAGCACCAGGCCCAGCAGCGTCCTGGCAAGTACCGGCCTATAGGGTCGCCAAAGGAAGTAGAGACCGAAGAAGCCAAATGCTGCGATGGCGTGGCCGGACGGGAAGCAATGCCCCGGTCCGCCGTCATAGACACCCAGCAGCCAGTGCGGCACATAGCTGGCCACACCGCCAAACTCGCTCAACTCCCAAGGGCAGCTGCTCATGGTGACGCGTTTGAGCGCCGGCACGAACACGATGCTGGCGATCGCCACGCCCAGCCAATAGCGGCGCTCCCGTCTAGGAGGCGTTAGCGGCAAGGGCTTCAGGGCAAAGGCATGCAGCCCTTGCCAGATCAGCAGCAGCCAAGCCAAGCCGCGCCCGCCTTCATGCAGCAGGTGGCTGGTCAGCCAGGCCTCGCGCAGGTGAAAACCATCGGCCGACCCGAACAGGCGCGCCAGCGGCAGGTCCAAACCGCTGAAGTCCCACGCGAGCACGCTCAGCAACGCCAGCAAGGTGATGGCGAGGTCGCGTTGCCCAAGTTGGGCAGCTTGCTTGGTGGCCGGCATCATTTGACGGCACGCTCGCTGCGGGGCAAGCGACATTGCGCGCTCAAATCCAGACTCGGTTCCAGCAGTTCGCTGCGCACGTCGAGCAGGCCCATCACCGTGTGGAACAGATGGTCATGAAGCACCGGTGGCTCAGTGGGCGCCGCGCGCCGACGCAGGCAGTCCCAATCGACCCCGGCGGCCTCAGCAAAGCCGCTGCTGGCCCACATCAACATCGGTACCCGGGTCTGCACATCGGGGGCAATCGCATAGGGGATGCCGTGCAGGAACAGGCCGTTTTCACCCAGCGATTCGCCGTGGTCGGAGACGTAGATGACGGCCGAATCCACTTCGCTCGCGCGGGCCTTTAGCTTGGCGATCAAACTGGCCAATACATGGTCGGTGTAGAGCAGGGCGTTGTCATAGGCATTGGTGATTTCCTGTTGGCTGCAAAGACGCAGGTCGTCTTGCTCGCAGGCCGGCTCAAAGCGCTTGAACGTCGCCGGGTAGCGCCGGAAGTAAGACGGGCCATGGTTGCCGAGTTGGTGCATCAGCCAGAGCTGCGGCGCCAACGCGGCCGCTGGCGCCGAGGCTGCCACCGCACCGTGCGTCGATCGCCCAATCAGCAGGCTCAACCTTGCGTCGAGATCGGCAATAAGGCCTTCATCTAGGCAGCGGTCGCCCTCGCACAAGCCGGGAGCATTGAGCGACGACACGGCATCATTCGGCAGCCCCTCGCAAACACCCTTGCAGCCGGACTGGTTGTCGCGCCATTGCACGCCGACACCGGCACGCGCCACGATATGCAGCAGCGAATCGGTGCCGCGAATACGGGCTTCGTCATAGTCTCGCCGGCCCACCGCCGAGAACATGCAGGGCAGCGAAGTCTCTGTATTGGTGCCACAAGCCCGCACATCGCCAAAGCTGATCAAGCTGCTGCCCGGCATTGCCGCGATCTGCGCCAGCTGCGGTGTCGTTTGGCGGGCATAGCCGTTCAAGCCCCAGTTGGCGGCGCGGGCCGTCTCGCCGACGACAAACACCACGACCATGGGCTTGCGGCGCGTCGCCCAGCTGGGGCCCGCGGTGGCGTCCAGCCCCACCGCCTGCCTGGGCTTGGTCGCGCCGCGCGCCTCGGCCGCCAGGGTGCTGCCCAATGACCAGACATAGTTGGCCGGCGTGATCAGGTAGCGGATCTCTTTGTGATTGCGCATCAAGGACGAGAAGGGCTGGAACACCGCCATCACGCTGGCCACCATCGCCAGCACGGCGACGGCCAGCAGGCCCAAGCGCACCAGCGCCGCGCGCCGCCATGGCCGCTTGACGATGCGCACCCGCCACAGCAAAGCCAAGGGAAGGCCGGCGTAGATCAACACATGCAAAAGCAGCGCCGCCGAGATCAGCTCGCCGGCCTCGGCGGGGTCGGTGCGCAGGGTATTGCGCACCATCGTCGGGTCGAGGTAGACGCCGTAGGCTTGCATGAACCAGCTGGCGAAGGCGGTCGTGACAATCAAGACCGCCAGCAGCGGCTTGACGGTCCATCGATTGGCCACCAGTGCCAGCAAAAAGACATGCAAGGCCAAAACCAGCACGACCATCGCCGCGGCAAAGCCCCAGGCGCTGGGGTCATCGAAGCTCCGACCCTTCAAGGCCGCGGCAAAAAAGTAGCGATTGGCGGCCACCGCCCAAAACAGGCTGACGGCGAGCAGCACCTGTTCCACGCTGGCCGGAATGGTCAGTCTTGTGCTGGGCTCGCTGCGCGCTGGACCTGCTGGGGCCGATGAGTTCAAGATAGTCATTGCCCGATTGAACGCCGGCCACCTGAAGCGCACCTGAAGGGTGCATTGCTGGCCTTTCATCGGCTTGCCCTACTTGGGCGGCGACAATCCTCTGCATGGACAGGAGGACCGATGCGACTGCTGCTGCTTGAAGACGATGACATCCTCGGCGAGGGCCTGCGCGACTATCTGCGCAGCCAAGGCCATGTGGTCGATTGGTGCCGCAGTTTGCAGCAAACCGAAGCACTGCGCGGTGAGCCCTTTGATGCCTACTTGCTCGACTGGCAATTGCCCGATGGCTCCGGCCTGGACTGGCTGGCGGCCGCACGCCGACGTGGCGACGCCGTGCCGGCCTTGATGCTGACGGCCCGCGATGGTTTGAATTCACGCATAGAAGGCCTCGACGCCGGCGCCGACGACTACCTGGTCAAGCCGTTCGCGCCCGAGGAGCTGGCCGCTCGGCTGCGCGCGGTCGGGCGGCGCAGCGGCGGCGGCGCCGAGTCGCGTCGCCGTGTCGCCAGCTGCGAGGGGCGGGTCGAGATCGACCTGGCCGAGCGCGCCGCCTACCTGGACGGCCAGCGGGTCGAGTTGACCGGCCGCGAATGGGCGGTGCTGGAGGCGCTGTTGCTGCGCGCCGGCCGCATCGTCCCCAAGGCCGAGCTTGAGAAGCTGGTGCTGGGTTTTGAGGCCGAGCTGGCCAGCAATGCGCTGGAGGTCCATGTTTCGTCACTGCGCCGCAAGCTGGGCCGCGGCGTGATTGAGACCGTGCGCGGCATCGGCTATCGCCTGGAGGCGGTGAAATGAAGTTGCCGTCGATACGCCGCCGCCTCGCCCGCTCGCTGGTGGTTTGGTTCTTGTTGTCCGGCTTCTTCGTTGCTTCGGCGGTGTGGCTGGCGGCACGCCACGAGGCGGACGAATTGCTTGACGACACCTTGCGCGCGTCGGCCGAGCTGATTGGCGGTTTGCTGCTGCACGAGGGCCAGGGCATGGTGGAAAGCCGCAGCACCAAGATGCCGGCGGCAAGCGGCGCCGAGCGTTTTGCCTGGCAGGTCTTGAATGCCGACGGTCTGGTGATCTTGCGCTCGAACGCGGCGCCCTCGGCGGCCTTGCGCACCACGCCCGGCGCCGGCTTCAGCGACGCGCCGAATTGGCGCCTCTATGGCTTGGCCCTGGGGCAAGACGGTCGCATGCTTTACGTCGCGCAAACGCGCGATGAACGTCTGGAGGCGCAGGCCGAGATCACGCTCAGTGCCGTGCTGTCGGCGCTGGCCGTCGGCTTGATGGGCCAGCTTTGGGTGCGTTTCAAGATTCGTCATGAGCTGGCGCCGCTGCAGACCTTGTCGGAGCGGCTGGCCGCCTTTGAGCCGGCCGATGCCCGCGCCAGCCTAGGCCCGGCCGAGCGTGAGGAATTGCAGCCCGTCCATGCGGCCATTGATGAGTTGAGCAGCCGGCTCGCTGAGCGGGCCAGCAATGAGCGCGCCTTCGCCGGCCATGCCTCGCATGCCTTGCGCACGCCGCTGGCCGGCATCGATGCGCAGCTGGCGGTGGCCTTGGTCGAAGCGCCGGCTGAGTTGCGGCCGCGTCTGCAGCGCGCGCGCGAGGCGGCACAGCGCCTGCAACATGTGGTCGCCGCCTTGCTGGGCCTGTTTCGCAGCAATACCGGGCCACAGCGTCGCCCGCTTGATGTGGCCGAGCTGCTGGCGCGCCTGCCTATTCAGGGCCTGGCGGTTCGGGTGAACGGGCCAGCCAAGCTCAGTGCCGACCCCGACTTGCTGGCCGCGGCCTTGCTCAATTTGCTCGACAACGCGCGCCGCTACGGCGCCACAGAGGTCACGGTGGATGTGCCCGCAGCCGGTCTGTTGCGCCTGCATGACGACGGGCCGGGGCTCACGTCGGCGCGTTTGGCCGAGCTGCAGGCTGCGCTTGACGCGCGCAACTACGAAAGCAATACCGGCCTGGGCCTGATGTTGGCCGAACGTGTGGCCACCGCCCATGGCGGTGCGGTCAGGCTGGTGCCGGCCGAACGAGGTTTCTGCGTTGAATTGGCGCTGGGGGGCGAGCCGGCGCTGGGCGAGCTTGCCCGCGCGGGCGCCGGCCGCTGAGGGCGCTGCGCCTGGGCCGGCAAATCGCCCTCGGCTAGAGCGCCTTCAGCGGCAAGGGCGCGCCGCTCTTGACGCAGCGGATTGCAAAATTGCTGGTGATGTCTTGCACCATCGGCAGCGCCTGCAGGCGGCGCACGATGTGTTCGTAGCTGCTCAGCTCGCTCACCACCACCTCGAGCAGATAGTCATGCGCGTCGCTGACCACATGGCAGGCCACCACCTCGGCCATCGCCTCCATCGCCGCCTCGAACTGCTGCACCGCGTCTTCGCGGTGATGCATCAGGCGCACATTGACAAACACCGTGGTGGCCAGTTGCACCGCCTTGCGGTCCAGCACGGCACGGTAGCCGGCGATGTAGCCGGCGTCCTCCAGCCGTTTGAGCCGGCGTGCGCAAGGGCTTTGCGAGAGCGCCACGCGCTGGGCCAGGTCGGCAATCGAGAGTCGGCCATCGCGTTGCAGCAGCTCCAGCAGTTGGATATCAATTCTGTCCATGGCTTGAATTCATCAATTTCTCGCAGTCTATTGGATGAATCCACCCCATGCACCACTTTTGAGTGAATGTTTGGGTCGATATCGCCCCGCGCTCTCCCGGAAAATTTTGCCTCCCCAGCAGTTGATTCTTGCGCGCCATGCCGACCCCCGCCGTACCCCAAAACCTCGCCCTGAGCGCACCCGCCGCAAAAGTTCGCATCGACCTGCTGGGCTGGGCCGCGCTGGCCTTGACGCTGTGCATCTGGGCGGCTTTCTTCATCTCGCTGCGGGCCGGTGCACGCGCCGCCTTGCCGCCCGCCGAGCTGGCCCTGCTGCGCTTCGGGCCGGCCGGGCTCTTGTTCTTGCCCCTGTTGTGGCGGCGGCGTGCACGTTTTGCGCGGCTGTCACCCAAGCTCGGCTTGTTGATCATTGCCGGCGCCGGCCTGCCCTATTTTCTGATCGCGGGTTGGGGCATGCGCCATGCGCCGGTGGCCGACGGCGCGACGCTGATCCCGGGCACTTTGCCCTTGTTCACGGCGCTGCTGGCCGCGGCCCTGCACGGGCGGGCGGCCCTGACGCGTTGGCCGGCGCTGCTTTGCATTGCCGCCGGCATCGCCACCATGCTGGCGCTGAAGGCCGGGCATGCCGCGCATCCGGGTTTGGCCGAGGGCTATGCCCTGTTTCTGCTGGGCAGCCTGATGTGGTCGGCCTACACCCTGGCTTTGCGTGAAGCCAAGCTGGCGCCGATCGAAGCGGCGGCGCTGATCTCTTGCGCCTCGCTCTTGTTGCTGCTGCCCGTGTTGGGCTGGCAGGCCAGCCAAGGGGGCTTGAGTCTGCTGGAGCTGCCGCGCGAGCAACTCTGGCTGCAAGTGTTGATACAAAGCGTCGGCGTGGGCCTGATCTCCACCCTCAGCTACAGCGTTGCGGTCGCCCGCCTGGGGGCGCAACGCAGCGCCATGGCGGGAGCCCTGACGCCGGTGTTGGCGACCTTGCTGGCCCTGCCTCTGTTCGGCGAGCGGCCCGATCTGGCCACCATCGCCGGCATGTTGCTGATCGCCGCCGGTGTGTTGTGGGGGCAACGTTCGGCGCCGCCACAGGGCCAGATTGGCACTAGGCGCCCTGCGTAGGCTTCGTTTCTGCGCGTAAACCCTAGGATCAAGCGGGCCACTCCCCCTTTTGGTGGCTCATGAAGACCACTATTTTTGCTGGCACTCGGCTGCCTACACTCGGGTTCAGTTGACAGGTCATGCCACCCGGCGAGGGATGTGCAAGGTCTGATATCGAACCCTGTTGTGAGGTATGGATGATGAAGCAATTGGCTCGCTTTCGCAGCGCTGCGGCGGTTTTTGGCGCCTTGATGTTTGGCGCGCTGCCGGCGCTGGTGATGCCCGGTGGCGCAGTGGCCGGTGTGGTCAGCCTTTCGTCCAGCGCCAGTTCGGTGACGGTGGGCGATAGCTTCACCCTGAGTTTGAGGATTGATGGCCTGACGGGCGCCGTCGCCGATTCGCTGTCAGCCTTTGATCTGAAGCTGGGCTTTGACGCCAGCGCGGTGCAGCTGTCGGGCTATGGCTTTGTCGATGCCGGCAGCGGCCTGAACCAGCTGGATCTGCCCGAGGTCGGCGGCTTCGGCTTCAACGGTGATGCTAGCCTGGTCGCGGGCGGCGGCGCGGTCAGCGCTTTTGGCTTGTCGGGCAATTCCGGCGCCGTGCTGGACACCGATCAGGCCGACGCTTTTGTGTTCCTGACCCTGCGCTTCCTCGCCTTGGCCGACAGCCCGGCGGCGCAGTTCAGCCTTGATCTGAGCGACCCGGGACTGCTGTTCGCGGATTCCGGCAGCGGGGAGTTGGCCGTCACCTTCCAAAACAGCGCGCTGACCGTCAATATCGGCCCCGGTACCGGCGTTGTGCCCGAGCCCTCCAGCTTGGCCTTGGCTGGCTTGGCCCTGCTCGCCTGCCTGGGCCGGCGCCGTGGCGCCGTGGCCGCCGGCACCGCCATGCTGGTGTTGTCGCCGCTTGCCTTCGCCGCCGACGCGCCGGCCACGCCCAAGCCGGCCGTTCAAGCCTCCAGCGCCAAGGTCGACAGCAAGGCCGGCGCCATTGACGGCCTGGTCGTGGAAGTGCGCGGCCAGCGCCTGAAGGTGCGCAGCGCCGACGGCAACGAAGCCTGGTTCACCACCAGCGCAGCCTTGAGCAGCGAGATCGTGAACAAGCGCGTGCGCGGCCAGGCCAAGCCGGCGGGCGATAGCCAACTGCTTGACGCGCCGAAATTCGACTGAGCTTTTTTATCAGGCCTCAGCTCGCTCCGACCATTGCAGGGGAACGTATGCAAACTTGCTTTTCAAGCCGAACGGCAATCTTCATTGCCGCTCATATGCTCTGCTCACCCTTGTGGGCGCAAACCTCGTCACCGTTCGCGCCGCCCGAGCAAAAGCTGGGCGTCTACGTCATCAACAGTGGCCAGGGCCTGGACACCGGCTGCACCTACCGCAGCGGCGGCCCGCTGGTCATCAAGCTGCCGATTCCGCAGGTGGTCAACGAGAGCCAGCTGAACGCCGACGGCTCGTTGAAGGACCCCTCGGGCCTGGTGCGCAAGGGCATCTTGTCCGCCCAGGCGGTGCTGCGCTTCCCGGTCTTTGACATCGACGACAAGGCGGTCGTCAGCGGCTTCGCGCCGGAGATCGACCGGCTCAGCTTTAACGGCACATTCAAGCGCACCCTGGCCGGCTTCAACAACACCTGGACCGATGACTCGCTGGTCGTGCCGATCGAGGAGTTGCGCTTCGGCAAGGACAACACCTTGCAGATCGATATTGACACCGCCAACGCCGGCAGCGGCGAGTATTGGTGCATGGCGGTGGATTGGTTGTCGGCCGAGTTCGAGGCCGCCGCGCCCTATGTCCTGGCCCATGGCATTTCCGCCAGCGAAACCACCTGGGACGAGGCCGGCGCGCCCGGCGTGATCACCGCCCTGAACGAGCGAGGCGTGCTGTTCACGCGCTTTTCCCTCGGCGCCGGCCAGGACGGCAATGGCTCGGTGGCGGCCAATGCACGCGAGCAGCGCGGCAATCTGGACACCTGGCTGGCCGAGCAGAAGTCCGACCGCGTGCATGTGATCGCGCACAGCAAGGGCGGCCTGGACACCCAAGGCCTGCAGGCGCTGGCGCCCAAGTTCAAGCTGCTCAGCCTGTCCACGCTGTCGACCCCGCACCGCGGCAGCGTGGCCGCCGATCTGTCACTGATCCAGAAATCCGAGTACGACGACTTGGTGGCCGCCGGCGCTGACCCGAACGGTTTTGCCCAGACCTATCTCGATACCTGGACCTTCGGCCAAGGGCCGCAACTGCCGGGTCTGCGCGATCTGGCCACCTATAGCGGCACGCCCAAGGGCAATATCGCCAACACCTTCACCATCGGCGCCGACGCCGATGCCAACGGTGACAACGACCTCTCGGCGGCCGAGGCCGCGCCGCTGTTCCCCGGCGTGGCCGCCTATGCCGCCCGGCGTGCCTGGCTGGTGCTGCGCGATTTCGGCTCCGCGACCATGTCGTTCTCAACCGTGCCCGGCCGATTCTGGGGCACCCGCACCGTGCTGACCTACACCACCCACCTGGCGCCGACGCCGCAGGCCAATGACATCGTGGTGACGCTGAACTCGGCCAATCCGGGCTTCGGCACGCCGATGGGCAATGTCACCGCCAACCACAGCTCGGTCAAGAGCGCGGCCAATGTGAACCGGCTGCTGGACCGCAGCATCCCTATCAAGGACTAGCATGACGACCCGCTCATTCACCATATCCCCCGCGGCGGTGTGCCTGCGTCGCCTGGCCGGGCTCAGCCTGCTGGCTTCGGCCGTCACGCTCAGCCTCAGCAGCGCCCCGGCCAGCGCGCAAACCTCGCCGGTTCCTCAGGTGGCGATGAATACGCCGCAGAGCCTGACGGGCAAGATCGTGCCCGGCATGAGCCGGCTGGAGCTGCCCTTTGTGCTGGGCGAGGCCAGCTCGCTGGCGCTGGATGTGATCGTTCCGGTGGACGGCGCCAGCCTCAGCCTGGTGGCGCCGGACGGCAGTATCGCGGCCGCCTCGGGCGGCGCCGGCGTGCGCTTCCACCCCGGCTCGGCCCTCCCGCAGCCGGCGCCGGGCGGCGTGTTCGAGATCGGCGCACTGGCTGCGCCGGCGAATGGGCAGTGGAAGCTGGTGCTGGACTTCCCCGCAGCCAGCTATTCCACCGTCGCCATCGCCACGCTGCGCGCGGTGTCACGCTTGCAGGCCGGCATTGCGATCGAGCGCACGACCTTGCTGGTCGGCGAAGACGTGTCCATCGGCATGCTGTTGACCGACAACGGCCAGCCCAAGCTGGGCCTGGCGCCGCAGATTTCGGTCACACCGGTAAATCAGCAGCCGCCGGCCGCAGGGGTAGCAGCGCTGGACAACGGCAGCGGCCCGGACGGGCTGGCCAATGACGGGCTTTACAGCATCGATCATCTGTTCACCCAGGCCGGCGCCTATGACATCCGCGGCACGGCGACGCTGCCGACCGCCAAGGGCCCAGTGCAACGCGAGGCCAGCTTGCGCGTCAATGTGATCGAGCCCTCGCTGACCAATGCCAATGTCACGCTGAGTAATCTGCTTGGCAGCGGCGCCTGCGTGAACGGCCTGCAGGTGGCGGTCAGCTTCAGCGCCCAGCGGGACAGCGAGTTCGCCTCGTTGATCCAGCTGGCCGGCTCGAATGGCAAGACCATAGACAGCCGCGCCGCCTTCAGCAGCAGCGCCGGCGCAGCGTCGACCAAGGCGATCTTCAGCGCCCGCGACATCAAGGACAAGATCGGCGTCGACGGCCCCTATCAGGTCAGCGCCATCACGGTGCTTGACGTCGGCGGCGATGAGTTCACCCAGGCCTTCAGGCGCAATGATGCCGGCAGCTTCACCGTGCCGCTGAGCAATCTATGCGCCCAGCCTATCGAGTTCCCGGGCGCCCTTAGCGTGACGCCGGTGTTGAAGGCGGGATTCATCGGCTCGCTGGACTTCAGCATTCCGGTCAAGGTCACCGTCTCCGGTTTCTACCAAATTTCCTACAAGGTGTTTGGTGCGGGCGGTGAGGATCTGGGCCTGATCAATGCCTCGCGCCAGCTCGTGGCCGGCGTCAACAATGTTGTCAGCAACCTGGCCTCCGAAGCCTTGTTGAAATCGGAAGGGCCGTTCCAGGTGGTGTCCTTGCTGGTGGTGGGCGGCGGGGCGGCGGAGCGGCGGTCGACGGTGGGGCAATCGGCACCGATCTCGCGCTGGCAGTTCTATCCAAAAATCACCGGCGACCTGAACGGCGACGACTCGGTCGATGCGCTGGACAATGCGCTGATGACCCAATTCCGCAACAGCGCAGCGCTCAGCCCGGGTGACCGGCGCGACCTTAACAAGGACGGCGTGATCAATCTGCTGGACGCCCGCGCCCTGCAAAAGCTGGCCTGCAAAAAGCCCGCCTGCCCGGTCAATCCCTGATGCCATCGTGAGAGCCTTTTGATGGCCTGGCTGCCATGGGGTGTGACGGCGCTCGGCGCTGCCTATTTCGCCCTGCTGCCGGTCATATTCATGGCGATCAATGCGGGCCTGCCGATGTGGTTGGAGCGCAGCCTGCTGGTGCTCGGCGCGCCCGGCAGCTTGCTGGTGACGCTCTGGACGCCGCTGCTGCGCAAAATCGGCCTGAGCCAGGGCGAGTGGATCGTCGGCCCCAGCCCCTGGGCCTATGCGCTGCTGGCGCTGTTGCACACGTTGTTGATCTATGCTGCGGCGGCTTGGCTGGCTAGGTTGCTGGCCCGCTGAGAGTGAGCATCGTGCAAGTTGAGTGCCTAGATCGGCCGCAAAGTAGTCACTGAGTTCACCGATGACCGAAGCCGCACTGAAAGCGTTCGTTGCGAAAGTTGAGCTGCGTTTTGGCCCAGCATTCGGGCCGGGCCCGGCGGACTTGCGCGACCTTGGCGAGGACTTGCTGCGGCTTTGCCGCAAGCTCGATTTCAATCAACTTGATTTGCCGGAGGCCGGGCCGGGGCAGGAGTTCTTGCACCATCTGGCCGTCAGCCCGTTGGGCGGCCCGTCGCTCTACCTTGTTTCGGAAGGCCCGGGCGTGACAAGTCCGCCGCATGAGCATCAAACCTGGGCCGTGATCGTGGGCATCCGGGGTTGCGAGATCAACACCAGGTTCGAACGCCAGGATGTGGGCTCCCGGCAAGTGGTCGCGGTCGAGTCGGTCAGCGTTGGGCCGGGGCAATTGCTGCTGTTGTCGCCCGAGCAAATTCATGCCACCGCCGTCCTCGGCGAGCGGGCCACATTTCACCTTCATCTGTATGGCAAAGCGCTTCACACCTTGCCGCCGTTCAAGAGCCGTTGCTTTGATTCAGTCAGTGCGGCTTAGCCCGCCATAACTTATGAAGTAGACGGCATGAAAGTCAAACCGTTCTCCGGCACCGGACCGGGCGCACAGACCCTAGACGGCTGTTCGGTCGAGCTCTATCGAAGCAGTGACTACGCCGGCGAGATCGAGCTGCTTGCGCCCTATCTGCAAGCCGGCCTAAACGCCAAAGTCAGCGTGCTTGAGTTTGCTTGTGGTACCGGCCGCATCACCAGAAGGCTGCTGGCCATGGGCTGCACGGTGACCGCCGTCGACAACTCGGCGGACATGTTGGAGGCTGCGCCGCAAGAGGCGACCCTGATTCAGGCCGATATCGAGCAGTTGCGGCTGGCACAGAAATTCGATGTGGTCTTGCTGCCCAGTGGCTTGATCAATCACCCGGACGCCCAGCTTCGCGCCGCCTTTCTTGCTGCGGCGGCAGCGCATTTGCGCCCCGGCGGCCGCTTCTTATTTCAGCGCCAAGACCCCGTTTGGCTGGCAACGGCGCAGCCGGGCCCGGTGGCGGAGTCGAATGTCGGCCTGGCGATCGGGCTGGAGTCGGTCCATCGAAAGGACGGCATCGCCGAGATGACGCTCAGCTACTCGAAGGAAGGTGCATGCTGGTCACATTCCTTCGCCTTGATCGAGCTGGACGACGGGATGCTGCAAGGGGAGCTTGACGCAGCCGGTTTTGGGTCCATCGAATGGTTGGATGCGCGGCGTTGCTGGGCCAAGGCCGATCTTCAGATCGGAGCCTCATGTCTTAAACCCTTTCATCCTGGCTGAACAATTCTCCCCGGCCGAAGAAAATGAGGCAAAACAAGCCTAGCCTTGCAAAAGCTTTTAGATGACTTGCGTGAGTTAGAGAAATCAGCCTGGATGAAAGGGGATGGCCGCTGATCTGACACGGATCGGTCGACCCAATTTCCATTTGGACGTCGCCGCCCTATGTTTCTCTTTCAGGCTCCTAGGCGCGGTCCGCCCCGGATCGCTTCGCCGCAACTCGCCTGCTCAAGCCCCAGATGCTCAGCAGCAGCAGCGCGCCACCGAACCACTGTCCAGTGCTCAGGTGCTCGCCCAAAAGGAGGGCTGCCAGCAGCACGGCAGTGAGTGGCTCGATCAGGGTGGCGACGGTCAGTGCCATCGGGCTCAGCCTTGCGGCGCCCCAACTGAATGCCAGCAGGGCCAGCGCGGCGGTCACCACACCGAGGTAAAGAAACCAGGCCTGCGGCGGTACGCCGGTCGGCCAATGCAGCGGTCGGTACAGCGTAGACAGACCCATCACAAGGGCCGCCACCACCGTCAGACAGGTGGCGGCCTGACCGGCGCCGAGTTCGATGGACAGGCGCCCGCTGATCAGAGTGAAGCCGGCATAGAGCAGGGCCGAGCCGACCGAGTAGGCAATGCCGATGATCAGCGCCTGCGAGTCCAGCGCGGCCGGCCCGGCCTCATGTCGGGCGACGATCAAGAGGGTGCCGATCAGGGCGGCCGACAGCACCAGCAGCAGCGGCGCGTCTAGCCGCTCCTGGCCACGGAGCAGGGCGACGATGGTCACCAGCACCGGCGGCAGGCACAGCGCGATCAGGGTCGGAATGGCCGCGCCTATGCGCTCTATGCCCAGAAACCAACACAGCACATAACCGGACATCGCGGTGCCGGCGAGCAAGACGGTCGGCAGCAAGGGCCGCAGCTTGGCGCCGGCTATGCGGCCGCCGAAGATCGCCAGCCGCACCACGGCTCCCACGGCAAAGCGCCAGAACGAGATGTTCTCTGGCCGGAAGCCATAGTTAACGATCAGCACATTGACGACCAGGGCGCCGGTGCCCCAAAGGAAACCGGCGGAGCAGGCGGCCGCGAGTGCAAGTCCAGCCTGCGAGGGTGCGCGGAGAGTGGAGCTGGATAAGTTGAGCATGGGTTTCTTGAGGGCTGAGCCAGGGCAAGTGGATTGTCGGCCCCAGCCCTTGGGCCTATGTGCTGCTAGCCCTGCGGCCCGCGCGGCTGATCATACGGTAGCGGCCTCGCCGCGCAGGCACTTAGCACGCTGAAAGTGCCGGTTATGGATGCCGGCGCGGCCGCTGGCAGAATGGCCGGCTTCACGATGTGATTGGCCTCATGAACATCCTCGCCATTTCCGGCAGCCTGCGCGCCGACTCGATCAATTCTGCTTTCTGCCGCGCGGCAGCGCGCCTGGCCCCGCCGCCCTTGAACGTCCTTGTGTTCGCGGGCCTGGGTGGCTTGCCGCTGTTCAATCTCGACCTTGAGGGTGATCCACCGACTAGCGTGATGGCCTTTCGTGCCGCGGTGGCGCAGGCCGACGCGCTGCTGATCGCCAGCCCCGAGTACGCCCACGGCATCTCCGGCTCGCTCAAGAATGCGCTGGACTGGCTGGTCAGCTTCGAGGGCTTTGTGGCCAAGCCGGTCGCCGTCATCAATACCTCGGCGCGGGCGGAAATTGCGCACGCAGCCTTGGCCGAAATTTTGCGCACCATGTCCGCCCAGCTGCTTCTTCAAGACGCGTCGCAGCGCCTGCCCTTGTTGGGCGGCTCTTACATCACCGAGCAGGCCATTTGCGCGTCGCCCGAGCTCAGCTTGAAGATCCGCCACATCCTGCTGGCAATGGCCAGCGCTTGAAGCCGAGGAGCGAGCCAGTGTTCTATGCGATCAAGACCGAGCTGCACGACCTGGCCGCGCCGCTGCTCAAATTCAACGAGCAAAAGACCATGTACGGCGGCAAACACATCGCCGCCGGTGACCGCATCTTTGTGTTTGCCAGCGAGCCGAGCGGCGGCACCGGTCTGAGCGCCCATGGCATCGTCAGCGCGGCCGTCGCCTGCCCAAAAAGGCCCGAGCTTGCCCGCCAAACGCCGCGCGTCAGCATCACCGTCGAGCCCCGCGCATTCGCCCAGCGCCGCCTCGGGCGCAGCGAGCTGAAGTCGTTCACAGACTGGCACGATGGGCGGGCAGAGAGCGAGCTCAATTTCAAGCTCTATCGGCAGGCCACCGACAAGATCGTCGGCATTTCGGCCGAGGCGGCCACTTATCTGCTCGGCTACTTTGCGCCGACCTAGACTGTGGCGGTACACACCAGCCCTTCATCTATTCCGCCCTTGGAGCTCCATATGCCGACTCGACCCAAACCCAGTGCCGTGATCTTTGCCAAGGGCATGACCGCGCTGGCGAATTTTTACCAGCAGGTCGCCGAGATGTCCGAGGTCCATCGCGACCCGGATCACATTGTTCTGGACGATGCCGGATTTCAGCTGGTGATCCACGCCATCCCGGCGCAGATTGCCGAGCAGATTCAGATCGCCGCGCCGCCGCAGATTCGGGACGAAACGCCGATCAAGCTCTGCCTGCCCGTGGCCTCGCTTGCGCAGGCGCGCCAACTGGCCGCCCAACTCGGCGGCCAGCTAGGTGCGACGGACAAAGAGTGGGCGGCCGGCGGCTTTCGAGCCTGTGATGGCCATGACCCCGAAGGCAATGTCTTTCAGCTGCGCGAGCTTGCGACCTGATTGAGACCTGATTTCGACTTGCTTGAGATCTAGGCCGGTTCTCCCTGCGCCAGCGCCCGCGCCACCGCAGTGAATGTCGGCATCAACTCGGCCCGCGTGTCGGCGTCCAAGTGCTCGGGCCGGCGCGCGTCGGCCGGCTTGAAGCGGCCGGCCAGGCGGCCCTTGCAGGCAAAGACGATGGTGTTGCTGCCGTCGGCATCGGCGACCAGCAGAATTTCGGCGCCAAAGGTGCGGCGGATGCGCGCCACATGCACGTCAAAGTCGCGATGGCCGGCATGCAGATTGATCACCAACAGACCATTGGGCTGCAGCGCGTCATGGCAGTCGTCATAAAAGCGCTGTGAGCACAGCGCGGGCGGCTGGCCGTCGTAGTCGAAGCCATCTACCAGCAACACATCCAGCCGATAGGGCGGGAAGCGCACGAAATCAGCGCCGTCACCGCGCCGCACCTTGAAGCGCCCGTCGTCCGGCGGCACGCAGAACTGCTCGCGCAGCGCGATCACATGCGGGTTGATCTCGATCACTTTGATGCGGGTGGCCGGCAGGAAGCGATGGCAGAACTTGGCCATCGATCCACCGCCAAGGCCGATCATCGCCAGCATGTCCGGCTCCGGGCTGAACAGCATGAAGGCCGCCATGGTGCGGGTGTAGTCCAGGTCCAGCGCATGCGGGCGCTGGGTCTGCATGCGGCTTTGGATCTCGCAGATCGAAAAGTGCAGGGCGCGGGTGTTCAGCGTCTCGTAGACAAAGGGCTTCAGATACTGGGCGTGATCGGCGGATTCGGGCATGGACTACTTCTTGAATGAACAAACAACTATGAGCTGGAGGGCGGGAGCGGCAAGTCAGATGCGGCGCAGGTCGAGCATCAGCGCCGGTGCGGCAATCACGATCAGCAGCAAGGCGATCGGAATGGTGGCCGAGAAGCCGAAATGCTTGAAAGCCAGCGCCCCGGCCAGTCCGCCGATGAAAAACAGGCTCAGGATCAGCAGGTGGATTTTGAGCTTGTCGCGGTTGGCGCGTACCGTCAGGACGAGGTTGCCCTGCTGCGCATGGTTCCAGTAGATCAGTCGGCCCAGCTCCAAGCCCAAGTCGGTGATCACGCCGGTCATATGGGTGGTGCGGATTTCGGTCTTGGAGATCTTGGTGACGGTGGCGTTCTGCAAGCCCATGATGAAGCACAGCAGCAGCACGGCGGTCGGGATCAGCAGATGCTCAAACGACTTTAGATTGGCGCCTAGCATGCCGAACAGCAGCAGCAAGCCGGCCTCCAGCAGCAGGGCCAGCGCGTACTTGCTCTGCATCTGCCGGCGGTGCGCCCAGTTGATCAGGATGGCGGTGCAGGCGGCCCCGGCAACAAACGACGCCAGCGCAGCAAAGCCGGCCAAGGCCAGGGCAAAACCGCCGGTCGCCAGGTCGTCGGCGATCGCCGACACGATGCCTGTCATATGCGAGGTATAGCGCTGCACCGCCAGAAAACCACCGGCGTTGATCGCCCCGGCGACGAACGCGAGCATGCCGCCGAGCTGGCGGTTGGCAAGCAGGGTGCGGTCTTGGCCGGTCAGGCGTTGCAGGAATTGGAGGGCCATCAGGCATGCATCATGCCATTCGCGGGGCTTGATGCAGAAGGCGGGGCCAGTCCGGAGCGCTCGCGGAGGCCTAGGGACCCTCTGCAAAACCCCCGTGGGTCGCGTTTGCGAGAGAACAGGCCGA
>JADMJQ010000038.1:0-8790 GCA_018780415.1 Roseateles sp.
ATCGTTGCGAATTCGGGTGGCTGCCTTGCCGGGGACGCCTCCGAAGGACGCGTACTCGAAGCCCAGCAAGAGGTGGCACAGCGATGATCGGAATATGTAGGTGTTGATTAGTTCGGCCGAACTGGGCAACTGCTTCACAGCTGGATGCTGCTCAAATACGACTGCGGATAGGTTCATCACTTGGAGCAGCAGTTTCCTGTGAAGTTCTGGCGGCAGTGGCTCTGGCGCCAATATTTGCATTCTTTCTTCAGTTGTAAAGATACGAGCTGCCTCGACGCTGGTAGCAGCAAAGCCTCGTGCATCTTCCTCTACTCTGGCCATGTGCGCGCGCGATTCAATACCGAGTTTCTGTAGCTGCGAGACCAGCGGTGTATTGCCGGCGTGAGCAAGCGCGAGATTGCGGCAGAAGATCCCAAACTCTCTCGTTCTTGGTACGTCCACTAGTCGGCGTTGCAGTCCGTGGCTAGAGCCGCCCAGGCTGCACACGACCATCGTAGTCTTGAGGATTTGGACTTGGCAGGGGAAGCGTTCCAACACCTTCATCGACTCAAACAGACCAACTACGGGGTCGCCCTTGAGCGCCTCCATCGCTGCGTAATCCGGCAGGACTGCAAGATTCTCCGGGCTGATGCGAAGGAACTTCGAAAGCTCTTCGTCACGCAACCGGTTGGAGTCGACGACGTATTTCATGACGCCCAACGTTCGAATTAACTGGCCTGCCGTAGCGAGCCCGGTTGAAAGATAGGTTACGTGTCTCCGTAGCCGTACTTCGAAGACTCAGGATGCATTACTCGTTCAATACCAGCTTCAATCAATCCACGTTGGAGCGCCCTGTAGATGAGTTGGAAACTCGGAACCTCCAGTAGACGTTTACCGAAGATGCGCTTTCTTCGATATCGCCCGAGGAGTTCATCTCTGCCTACATTGAATGGGAAAGAATACCGCCTGTCGAAGCCATGGGAGAGCAAGTGTTTCGAGCGAGCTTGCACGCATCTATCAATTGTCGAGGTCAGCCAGCCGTCCAAAGCGCGCAGCTGAGAAACGTCATTCAACAGAGGATAGAAGCTCATGACACCTTTGAAGTGCAATGACTTTCGTTCGCCCTTGATGTACGCAACGAGATCCCGGTGCAGGAGCCCGCCGTACAGGTAACGTCGAATTTGCAGCATTGCGGTCAGGAGCGCTTTGTCGCGGTCGTTGGCAGGGATAACAAGTCCCTTCAGCGGTTTGCTCTTCAGCGGCTGCACTAAGTTTCGGTAAAGCAAATAGGAGACTTGCTTCTTGATGCGTTGAACCGTCTTCTCCCGAATGGAGACTTTTTCAACTCCAATAGCGTACCCAAGGAAGTTAAACGAAGGTTTGGACACGATCTCTGCGGCTAATCCATCTTTGGAGAGGAGGCTGATGCCATCGGACTTCTTCAGATTAATCGGAACTTTCGCATCGCGAGAGAATGCGTCAACAATGTTAAACGACTCGCATATGGCTGAGTAATCTGGACTCCAGATGACGGTGTCGTCGGCATATCTGGCGAACTTCAGGCCCGCCTTCTCCAGTGACTTGTCAAGTTTCCAGCAAACCAAGTTCGCGAGAAACAGGGACAGAGATGTGCCTTGTGGAATTCCCCGGTCTCGCCCGTGCAAGAACGCGCGAATGACTTCTTCGTCCTCGGCGCTTATCAGGAATCCATTTTCGTGAAACTGTGCAAACAGAAAAGCATGATCGATAGAGCCAAAGAAATCGGAGAAATCAAACTCGGCTACAAACGTGCGAGCGTTCTGGGCAAGGTCGACTGCAATGTCCTGAATGGCAAAGTGAACATTGCGGTCATTTCGATAAGCGTACGAGAACGAGCTAAATCGATGTCGATTCTTGGCTAACAGCCGAGAGTAGAAGTACGACGAAACGGCCGCATCTGGAATCTGGAAGACCGTCAGTTGCCGCTCGCCTCCGCCCGTCTTGGGGATTTTTTTTAGATGCGGATCTTGGGGCACATAAGTGTGCGCGTTGATCTTCCGAGCGATTGACTTTGCTATCGCAGCCGCGTTCCTGCGAACGTAGAACGGATCGAACTTTGGATCCAGTGCCCACTCTCCGGGCACCCTAACTTCCTTCGGGGGAGCGCCAGCGATGCGGTCGCGATTCCTGAGCCAGTCAAGGTGAAGATGGTTCTGGTACGCCTGGTGACGCTCAATCAGCTTGTCACACTCGCTTAGAAGGCGTTCCTTTAGTTGCAACTCAAGACTCATCAGTAACCCTCAGAAAACAGAAAGCCCGAGACAAGTCTCGGGCTGACCACGGAACGAAACCTAGTAAAAGTAAGTTTCCATTTGGTTGGCGCGGTTGTGACACCGTACCCCCAGTGTCGCAGCCGAAGCTGCAAAGAGAGGCGTTCCGTTCTGCCTCTAAGGCGAGTGCGTGCAGCATAGCCGGAATTGCGCCGCGGAAGCCGAGGGCCAAGTCTTTAATCGCCAATTTCCGGCAAACGTCGAGATCCCCAGAATATGCGCGAGACCTGATCCTCATGCCCTCGACTTGAATGGTGCCTGCGCGAAGCGCAGTACCCTTCGAGGCGACGCGCAGCGAGCCGTGTTCTTTGGAATTCCCCCTTCTGCATGGGCGAGGAGCGGAGAATTTGCCGGGCGTCGCGCAGCGACTTCAAGAACTGGCTTCGCGCCCCTTGTCTGAACGCAGCGTAGCGCAGTGAGTTGGGCGCGGCCCGGCAAATTTGAGCACTGAGCGGACCCGCAGGGCCATGCGGCAGGGTCTGAGGCCGCACCGAGCAAGCATCGCTTGCGACGGCTGCCGAAGGATCAGACGCCTACCAGCGGCAGAGCGCCTTCTCTTGCCCCCGTCTCTTGGCGAGACAAGAGACGGGGGTCGCCCGCCGGGGCGAACTCCCGGCATCGTGCCTAACGAGCAGATGCGCCGAGACGCGCCGGATAAGAAAACTTGATGAAAGGGTCAAGTCTTGCCTACCCGTTCAAGACCCGACCCCGGAGGCCACGGGAGGCCAAGGAAGCCACTCTGCAAAGGACGTATGCTGCCGCACCTGGAGAAGACCCCAACATGCCAAAAAAACTGATACCTCTGCTTGTTTTGCTGACCGCCGCCTTGCTTTTGAGCGGCACCAGCCAAGCCGCCACTACAGGCAAGGACAGCACCAAGAAGTCTGCGACTCAGCCAGCGGCAACGGTGAAGAAAACAAAGCCCATTGCCAAGCCGCTGGCGGCGGCAAAACCAGCGGCCAAACCCATTCCCGCCGTCAAGCCGCGCAGCGGCGCAGAAATCCTCGCCCAATCGCCCGACGGCCACTGGCGCGGCCTGAATCCCGACAACACCTTGCTGATGGAATTGCCCTCAGGCCAAGTCTTGATCGAACTGGCGCCCCGCTTTGCACCCCGCCATGTGGCGAATATCCGCACGCTGGCCCATGGCGGTTTTTTTGACGGCTTGGCCGTCGTGCGGGTGCAGGACAACTTCGTCGCGCAATGGGGCGACCCGAACGCCGATGACGTGGCACTTGCCAAGCCGCTGGGCGCGGCTGCAGCCAAGCTGCCGGCCGAGTTCGCCGTGCCGCTGAAAGGTCTCCCACTGGCCCGCCTGCCCGACCTGGACGGCTGGGCTCCCATAACTGGCTTTGTCGACGGCTTCCCCGTCGCCGCCGATCCGAAATCTGGCCAAGCCTGGCTGGCTCATTGTTACGGGGCTGTCGGCGCCGGCCGCAGCGACGCGGTCGACTCCAGCACCGGCGCCGAACTGTATGCGGTGATAGGCCAGGCGCCGCGTGGCCTGGACCTCAATATCACCCTGGTCGGCCGGGTGCTGAAGGGCATCGAGCTGCTGGCCAGCCTGCCGCGCGGCGGGCCGAATATGGGGTTTTACGAACAAGCCGAACAGCGCCAGCCGATTCAGCGCGTGCGCCTGCTGGCCGATGTACCGCCTCAGGAGCGGCCTGCCCTGCAAATCTTGCGCACCGAAAGCCAGACCTGGACCGATCTGCTGGCCTCGCGGCGCAACCGCGGCGGCTGGTTTGTGCACAACCCCAAGCATGTCGACCTCTGCGGCGTCACCGTGCCGACCCGGCCCGCCAAGTAGTCGCCAATGCCTTGCTTGGTTGCCGCACTTGATCGCAGCGCGATAGTGCCAAGGCGCTGAAGCGGGTATCCAGCTCCAACTGTACAAAGGCCTCGCCGACCAAATCCATCAAGCGCTGCGGGTCGGCGACTTGGTTGCGATCGGCGAACATGCTGATCTGCACTTGGCCCGCATAGGACATCAGCGCAAAGCCCAACCCCATGGTGCCCGCCTGGGGCACCCAGCAAATCGCGTCATGCAGCAGTGCGCCGGCCAGGTAGCGCGGCTGCGGCGGCCCCTCGACATTGGTCAACACCACCGAGCCCTTGGCGGTAAACAGCTTGAGCACGCCGCGCTGCAACCAGGCCGGCAAATAGCCACTCAGCGTCAAGAAAAACATCGTCGCATGCGGCTGGTGCGAGGCTTTGATGGCATTCATGCGCGCGCTGGCAAGGGCCAGCCTATCCAGCGGGCGGGCCCTGTCGCTGGGCAAATTCACGGCCACCAGGCCAAAGTGATTGCCGAGCAGGAAGGCATCCGCCTTGTTGCGCAGATTGAAAGTCACCGCCGCCCGCAGCGACCGCCGCGCAGCGGGCTCGCCGCGTTCTTGCAGATAGGCGCGCAGCGCCCCCGCCACCGCCGCCACCCACACGTCATTGACGGTAGCCTGCATGCTCTTGGCGATGCCGCGCACCAGCTCAAGTGGCATGGCGGGCAGTTGCAACAGGCATTTGTCGGCGCTCAGCGGACGTTTGAGCGAACTGCGGCAGTCCGGGATCAGCAGCGCCAGCCGCGCCAACTGGGCGCTGATGCGGGTCCAGAAAAGTGCGCGCTGCACCCGTTTGCACAGCTGGGTTGTGGCCTGCGGCCGCGCATGGGCGGGGTGCCATTCCAGCGAGGCCTGGCCAGCGTGATCATGGCTGTCGTCGGTCAAGTGCTTCAGCACATGGACCAGGCCCAAGCCATCGGTGATGCAGTGGTGCAGGCGAAACACAATCGCGAAACCACCGCCCGCCCTGGCCAACACCCGCATATGCCAGAGAGGCCGCTGCTTGGGCAGGGGCAGCAAGGCCTGCTGGCTGAGCAGGGTATGCAGTTGGTCATCGCTCAGCGGCGGCGCCGCGGCGTCGAACTCCACATGCCGCGCAATCTCAAAGTCAGGGTCATTGACCCAGCTGGCCCTGGCCAGCGCGGGCAGCCCGGGCCGGCTCACGCAAACCCGTTGCCTGAAGCGGGCGTAATTGGGCAGTCGCTGGGCGATCACCGTGCGCAGCTGGCCGATGTCGAGATCGCCCTGGAACATCAACACGCTGTTGATGACCATCAGATTGCCTGGGCCGTCCATGCGAAACCAGCAATAGTCGCGGCGCGACATTGCCTCCTCTGCGGCCTCGCCACGCGGCTCTGTATCCAGCATCTTGACGCCCCTTGCTCGGCTTGTTTTTGCAGCTGCCGATGATGGGGGCAGCCCTTGCCGACCGAACGACTTTGCGAGCCATGCTATTGACCTTGCGCACCCTCCATTCGGAGAGGCGGGAAAGCCCTCAGGCGCTCCCCCCTCTCAAGCCAGCGCGCGGCGCAGCCTGTCGCTGAGCAAATCGACCAGGGCCACCAACAGCAGCATCGCCCCCAGGATGGTGGCCGTCTTGTTCATATGGAACAGCCCCATATGAAAGGCCAGCAATTGCCCCAAACCGCCCGCCCCCACCACGCCCAGCACGGCGGCGGCGCGGATATTGTTCTCCCAGCGGTAAAGCGTGTAGCTGATCAGCTGCGGCAAGATCTGCGGCAGCGTCGCGTACAAGAACACCTGCAGCCTGCCCACGCCCTGCACGCGCAGGGCAAAACCTGGCCCCTCCGAGCAATTTTCGATCGCCTCGGCGAACAGCCGCCCCAGCACGCCGGTGGTGTGCACCGCCAAAGCCAAGGTGCCCGCAAACGGCCCCAGGCCAGCCGAGATCAACAGCAAACTGGCCCAGACCAAGTCCGGCACCGCCCGCAAGGCGTTCAACAGCCAGCGGGTCGGGCGCCGCAGCAACGCCGAGTCCACACCATGCGAGCCCTGCGAATGCGAGGCGGGCAAGGCCAGCAGCAGCCCCAGCAGCGCTGCGATCAAGGTGCCCAGGCCCGACATGGCCAAGGTCTCCACGCTGGCCCAAGCCACCTTGGCCACAAACGGCGCGCTCAAGTCGGGCGGGAAAAACTCCGCCACAAAGCGCCCCATGCTGCGCGCCGCATCCAGCGAGAACATCTGCGCCCATTGCAGATCCAGCGTGACAAAGCTCGCAATCACCAGGGCGAGCAGACTCAGGACCACGCCCAGCGCTCGGCCACTCAGCAGCGTCGGTGGGCGAGGCGTCATTACTGCAAGGCCTTTCTGATACCGGCGCTCAGGCCATCGGCCAGCGCCACCAAGAGCACAAACACCAGCAGCAAGGTGGCTACCTCGCCGCCATTGAACATCTTCATCGAGGAGTCGATCTGCTGGCCCAGGCCGCCCGCACCGACAAAGCCCAACACCACCGAGGAGCGAATCGCACATTCCCAGCGGTAGACGGTGTAACTGCTCAATTCAGTGGCATTTTGCGGCAGCAAGGCATAGACAAAAGCCTGCAGGCGGCCGGCACCATTGCGCAGCAAGGCGCGGGTCGGCTCGGTGTCGCCGCTCTCCAGCACCTCGGCATAGACCTTACCCAACATGCCGGCATAACTGAGCGCAATCGCCAGTACGCCGGCGGTGGCGCCCAAGCCGACCACGCGCACAAAAATCAAGGCCCAGACCAATTCCGGCACGCTGCGCAACAGAATCAGCAAGCCGCGCACGATCAGGCGCAGCAGCGAGGCCGCCGGCGCCATGCGCCCGCTCAGGGCCGAGATCGACAGGCTGCGCGTGGCCAGCAGCGCCAGCGGCACGGCGGCCAGCAGGGCAAGGCTGATGCCGGCGGTGGCAATGGCGACGGTGCGCCAGGCTTCCTTCAGCACCAAAGTCAGGAATTCGGCCTCCAGCTTGGGCGGCAAAAAATCCGCCAAAAATCGCCCCGTCACCGCCAGACTCTGCGGCTCCAGCAGCAGCCAGGGGCGGAATTCGGTCGCGACACCCAAGGGCCAAAGCAAGACCAGGGCGAAGCCCAGGTAAAACAAGCGGCCCAGCCAGGCCGGATCCCGCGTCGGCACCCGACTGCTGGCGGCCAAGTTCAGCGGCATGTCATCGGCACCGGGCTGACATCAGCGCTCGAACTGGGCGGCTGCGCTGCAGGGCCGGCAGTCAGCTCATCCTCATGCTGGGCATAGAGCTGCGCCAACAAGGCCGGCGAAACCTCGGCCGCGGGCAGATCGAACAAGACCTGACCCTGGCGCAGGCCGATGATGCGCGGGAAATGCGCCAAGGCCATCTCCACATGGTGCAGCGAGGCCACCAGCGTGACGCCGCGCTGGCGCGCTTGCTGCACCAGCGCTTGCGCGGCCTGCTCGGTGCGCAGCGGGTCCAATGCCGACAAGGGTTCATCCAGCAGCCACAGCTTGGCCGGGGTCACCAAGGCTCGCGCCAGACCGACCCGCTGGCGCTCGCCGCCCGACAGCCGGTCCACCCGCTCAAACAGCTTGTCCTGCAGGTCAAAACTGGCCAGCGCCGCGTGGGCGGCGGCCAGGTCGCTGGGGTAGAGCAATGAACGCAGGCTGCGCGCCAGCGTCCAGGCCGGCAAGCAGCCGGCCAACACGGCGGTCACCACCCGTTGGCGCGGCGGCAGCGGCGGCACTTGCGGCGCCAGAAACAGCCGCCCGCGCAGCGCCCGCAAATCGGCGCGGCCCAGCGACCAAGGCTGGCTACCGCCGAGTTCGTACTGACCCGCGCTGGGGCGCAAGGCGCAGGCCAGCACATGCAGCAAGGTGGTCTTGCCGGCACCCGAGGGACCGATCACGGCCACCGCCTCTGCGGCGCCAACGGTCAGGCTCAAGGCCCGCAGCACCGGCGCCTGAGCCGCGCCCGCCCCCAGCGGTGCGGCGTCAATCGCCTTGAGAACCAGCTTCAAATCAAGCAGGCCGAATCAAAGCAGGCCGGCGCTCTGTGCGGCCGCTTCGATGCCCTTGTAGTTCTCGGGCTTGCTGGGCAGGAAGCGCGTCGCGCGTTGCAGCTCCAGGATCTCTTTGCCGGCGGCGTCGTCACGGCTCAGGCTCAAAAACGCCTTGGCAATCTTTTCGCGCTGCGCGGCCGGCATATCGGCATGCACGGTCCAGTTGTAATCAAAGTAGGGTGGCGTGGTGTAGAAGACCTTGACGCGCTCGGTGTCGACCTTTTTATCGGCCACAAACTTCTCCCACACCGAGATATTCAGGGCGCCGGCCTGCACCTTGCCGGCGGCCACGGCCGCGATGGTCGCGTCATGCGCGCCGCTGTAAGCCACACGGCGGAAGTCCTTGTCCGGGTTCAGCCCCGCCTGCAACACAAAGCTGCGGGGCATCAGATGGCCCGAGGTGGAGCTTTGCGAACCGAAGGAAACGTCCTTGCCCTTCAGGTCGGCCAGGCTCTTGACGCTCGGATCGGAGGTGATGAAGACCGAGCGGAACTTGGTGTCCTCCTCACGCTGCACCAGGGGCAGCATCTTGCCGCCCGAGCGCGTATTGGCTTGCACATAGGTGAAGCCGCCGAACCAGGCCAGATCGACCTTCTTGTTAACCAAGGCCTCGACCGCCGCCGCATAGTCGGTCACCGGCGTG
>JADMJQ010000038.1:8800-22630 GCA_018780415.1 Roseateles sp.
AGGTTGCGCGAGAGCTCGCCCAGCGTTCGCAGCACGAACTCGACCTTGACGCCGAGCTGGGCCTCCAGGTAACGCATCAGTGGAGCGGCCTTGCGGGCCAGTTCGGTCGGCGACTCGTCGGGAATGGCGGTGACGCGGAACACCGGGGTTTGGGCTTGAGCGCCGAGGCCCAACAGCCCCAGGGCGGCGGCGGCAAGGGCTTGATTCAGATAACGACGATGGATGCTGGACATGACTCACTCCGGAAAATTGGATCAAGGCGCATTGGAACTCATCTAGCCCCGGCGTGTGCGGCGCAGCTGCGAAAACCGGCGGCAATGTCGTTGCGAGTCGGTGCGAAAAAATTGCGGTAATCGAGATGGCGCAGCCTTACTTGAGTGAACAGCGAGGCGCCGCGCAGCACCCGCCGCTGGCCGAACCAAGGCTGAGAATAGTCCAGATAGGGATGGGGCTTGAAGCCATCAAAAGGCAAAAAGTCGCTAGCCGTCCATTCCCAAACCTGGCCCCAGGCAAAACCCGAGCCCAGCGTCGTGGCCGCGCAATGCCATTCGGCCTCCGTCGGCAGGCGCCGGCCGGCCCAGGCGCACCAGGCCTCGGCCTCGAAGGCCGTCAAGTGAACCGCCGGCTCGGTCAGGGTCAGGTCTTGCCAGACGCCCCAGCGCTGCTGCTGCCAGCCCTGCTTTGCCCGGCGCAGATAGCGCGGTGTAGGGCCGCCCTGCTCGACAAAGGGCAGGAACTCGGCCCAGCTGACGACGCGGCTGTCGATCTCGAAGGCCGCCAGGTCGATTTCCGCTTGGCCCAGCTCGTTGTCGAAGTGAAAGCCAGCACCTGGGTCCGCCTTGGCCAGTTGCCACCTGCTGCCGCCTAAGCGGGTCGAGACTCTCTCGCCGACCAAGGCCTGCGCCTGCCAGCGTGGGTCGGTGATGCTGAGCCCCAGGCTTTGTGCCATGTACAGCGCCGCCTCGTGGTGCATATCCTCATGCAAGAGAGCCAGGCGGAAGAAATACAGCTGTTCGGCCGAGCCATCGGCCTGGCTCAAGAGGCTCAAGCTGCGCGCCAACTGCTCACCCAGCTCGGCGCGCGTTTGCGCCAGATCGGGCAGCGCCAGGCTCCAGCGCTGACCATGCGGCACGTGGCTGGAGTCGTACAACTCATCGGCGTTACCGCGCTGCCCAGGGCTGCGCAAGCAAAGCGGATCGGCGCTGAGCCCCAAGCACCACTGCGGATTGCGGCTCAACCAGAAATCCTGGAACCAGCCAATATGGCCCAGCTCCCACAGCGGCGGATTGATCTCGGTCGAAAACGGCACTGGCAAGCCGCTGCCCAGGCCGCGCTCGTAAGCACCCGAGGTCAGCAAGGTATCGGCGCGCGCTTCGCCCAAGGCCCGGGCCAGCCAGTCGGCGCCGGCGCAACGCGCCGCGATTCCTTCATCGTCCATCTCTGTTTTTATCATCACGTATAAACCCGTCCATGCCGCGTCCTTCCATCCTAATCGTGACCCCAGCGCTCGCCGATGCGAACAATGGCAATTGGCAGACCGCACAACGTTATGCGCGCTTTCTAGCGCCCGCCTACCGAGTCGAGCTGGCCAAGAGTTTCGACGGCCAGCCCGCCGATCTGCTGTTGTGCCTGCATGCGCGGCGCTCGGCCACCAGCGTCCAGGCCTGGCACAGCCAGCGCCCTGACCGCCCCCAAATGCTGGTGCTGACCGGCACCGATCTGTACCAGGACATCGCTGCCGACCCTCAGGCGCAGAATTCGCTGGAGATTGCCGACGCGCTGATCGTGCTCAACCAACTGGGCCTGCGCGCCCTGCCCGCGCCGCTGCGCGCCAAGGCGTTCGTCTGCCTGCAGTCCTGCTCGACTCGCCAGACCCAAGTAAAAAGCAGCCGCCATCTGCGCGCCTTGATGGTCGGGCATTTGCGCGAAGTGAAGTCACCGCAGACCTATTTCGACGCAGCCGAACTCTTGAAGGACAAACACGACATCTGGTTCGACCATATCGGCGCCGCGCTGGAGCCCGCGCTCGGCGCGGCGGCGCAGAGCCTGATGCAGCGCTGCCCGCGGTACCGCTGGCTGGGCGCCCTGCCCCATGGGTCGACGCGACGCCGCATCCAGGCCGCCGGTGTGCTGGTCCACCCGAGCCGGTTGGAGGGCGGCGCCCATGTGGTGATTGAGGCGCTGTGCAGCGGCACGCCGGTGCTGGCGTCCAGGGTCGACGGCAATGTCGGCCTGCTCGGCGGCGACTATCTGGGCCTGTTTGACTGGAATGATGCGGAGGGGCTTGCCGGGCTGCTGAAGCAATGCCGGGACGATCCGGCTATGCTGACGACCCTGCAGGCGCAAGCGGCGCGACGCGCCGCGCTGTTCCATCCGGATCAAGAAAGAAGCAGGCTGCGCGCCATCGTCGCCGGCCTGCTCAGCCCCACAAAATCATTGCCCAAGGACTAGCTCATGACCTCCACCGAACCCCGCCTAACCTCGCTGTCCCACGGTGGCGGCTGCGGCTGCAAGATTGCACCGGGCGTGCTGTCCGAGATCCTCAAGGGCACGACCGGTTTCCCGGTGCCGCCCGAGCTGATGGTGGGCATCGAGACCGCCGACGACGCCGCCGTCTACAAGCTCAACGACGAGCAGGCGCTGATCGCCACCACCGATTTCTTCATGCCCATCGTCGACGACCCCTTCGACTTTGGTCGCATCGCCGCCACCAATGCGATCAGCGATGTTTACGCGATGGGCGGCCGGCCCATCATGGCCTTGGCCCTGGTCGGCATGCCGATCAATGTGCTGAGCACGGCCACGATTGGCCGCATCCTGGAGGGCGGCGCCTCGGTCTGCCGCGCAGCGGGCATCCCGATCGCCGGCGGCCACACCATCGATTCGGTCGAGCCCATCTACGGCCTTGTGGCGCTGGGCCTGGTGCATCCCAGCCGAGTCAAGCGCAATGCCGATGCGCGGCCCGGCGATGTGCTGGTGCTGGGCAAGCCGCTGGGCGTTGGCATTATGTCGGCGGCGCTCAAGAAGGATCTGCTGGGTGCTGCCGGCTATGCGCGGATGATTGACGTGACGACGCAGCTGAACACGCCGGGGCCTGATCTGGCCGCATTGGACGGCGTGCATGCCTTGACCGATGTGACCGGCTTCGGTCTGGCCGGTCATGCGCTGGAGCTGGCGCGCGGCGCCGGCTGCGATGTCTGGCTGGACTGGGCGCAAGTGCCCTTGTTGCCGGGCGTGGCGGCGTTGGCGGAGCAAGGCATCGTCACCGGCGCGTCGGGCCGCAACTGGGCCGCCTATGGCCACGACATTCATTTGCCGGCGCAATCTTTTTCAAGCAGCGCGCAAGCCTTGCTGAGCGACCCGCAGACCAGCGGCGGCCTCTTGGTGTCTTGCGCGCCGACGGCGCTGGACGCCGTGCTGGCGGTGTTTCAAAAGCATGGCTTCGGGGACGCCGCGGCGGTCGGCAAGATTGCCGCAGCGCAGGACAAGCCGGGCCAGCTACGCTTGATCTAGCGCTGCCACAGTCCACTGCCGCAGCAGTTCGTCCAGCGGCAGAAGCGCGTCGAGCGCCAGCACATCGTTCTCACCGTCCGTGCTTTCCAGGCTGGCAAACTGGCTCTCAATCAGGGCCGTCGGGAAAAAGTGCGAGCGCGCCGCGGCCCGCGATAGCGCTGCCTGCAGCGGCAACTGCAGATGCGCGAAACGCAGGCCGGGCACGGCGGCGCGCAAGTGCTCGCGGTGGCAGCGGCGCAGCATCGATGCACTCAGCAGCGCCGGTGTCTTGGCCGACTGCAAGGCCTGCGCCAGACTCTCGACCCAAGGCCCGCGTTCGGCGTCGCTGAGTGGCTGGCCGGCGGACATGCGGGCTCGCGAGCCTGGGCTGTGAAAGTCATCGCCCTCTAAAAATGTCCAGTTTCGAGCAAGCGCTGCGGCCTGCGCGAAACTGGACTTGCCGCAGGCCGACACGCCCATCACGACCCAATGGCAAAGCACTGGCGGCTGCGGCCGGCTCAAGGCATCAGTCCAACAAACGGATCTCGACGCGGCGGGCCTCGTCGGCCGTGCCGTCGGCCAAGGTCGACTCGGGCTTGCGCAGCAAGATGCGGCTTGCGTCCACGCCGGCCGCGGTCAGCACCGAGCGGGTCGCGATGGCGCGCTGCTTGGCCAACTCGGCGTTCTTGACCGCGTCACCGCTGGCGTCATGAAAACCGGCGATCACGATCTTGCGCGTCGGGGCGGCCATCAAGGCCTCCATGGCACGGGCCAGATCGGGTGCGGCCTCAACCGGCACCGTCGCCTCGGCGAAGCCAAAATGCACGGTCGCCAACAGTTCGCCGCTCAACGGTGCGTCGTACAGGTCGGCATCGGCCATTGCCACGGCGGCAGCGGGCACCGGGGCTGCGCGGTGGCGTTGCTTGATCAGCACATAGCTGGTCAGGCTGACCAGCAGCACCGCGATCACCAGGCTCACCACCCACAGGGCGATGCGTTCGTTGTCGTCTTGATTGTTGGAAGCCATTTTCAAAATCTCCAGGAGCTAAGCTTGTCGAATCGGAGGCGATTCGGATCGAGGCGGATTCTAACGGGCGGAGCAGACGGAACCCGCGGAATGAACAGCGCCCGCGAAGCGGGCGTGTGATGGGGCGGCAGGATTCTGTGATCACCCACATCGCTGCGCGATATGAGTGATCCCCGAATCCTGCAAGCGCCTGCGGCGCTGACGCGAGCTGCGCTCGCGTCTCTTGGATCAATTGGCTTCCGACAGAGGGGTTCTGTGATCACCCACATCGCTGCGCGATATGAGTGATCCCTAACCCAGCCAAGCGCCGTTGGCGCTGACGCGAGCTGCGCTCGCGTCTCCTTGATCAATTGGCTTCCGACAATTGATCAAGGATGGCTGGGTTCTCCAACGTACTCGTGTCTTGAGTGACGGCTTCGCCCTTGGCGACCGAGCGCAAGAGGCGGCGCATGATCTTGCCGGAACGGGTCTTGGGCAGGTTGTCCCCGAAACGGATGTCCTTGGGCTTGGCGATCGGGCCGATTTCCTTGGCCACCCAGTCGCGCAACTGCTTGGCAATCGCCTTCGCTTCGTCACCGGTCGGACGCGCACGCTTGAGCACCACAAAGGCACAGATCGCCTCGCCGGTGGTGTCGTCTGGCCGGCCCACCACCGCAGCTTCCGCCACCAGTTCGGTGCAGCTGACCAGGGCCGATTCGATCTCCATCGTGCCCATGCGGTGACCCGACACGTTCAAGACATCATCGATACGGCCGGTAATCGTGAAGTAACCGGTTTCGGCATCGCGGATGGCGCCGTCACCGGCCAGGTAGTAACCCTTCAACTCCTCGGGGTAGTAGCTCTTCTTGAAACGCTCGGGGTCGTTATAGATGGTCCGAATCATCGATGGCCAAGCCTTCTTGACGACCAAGATGCCGCCCTGCCCGTTCGGCACATCATTGCCCATTTCATCGACGATGGCGGCCGTGATGCCGGGAAATGGCAGCGTGCAAGAACCCGGAACCAGGGGCGTGGCGCCCGGCAGCGGCGTGATCATGTGGCCGCCGGTTTCGGTCTGCCAGAAGGTGTCGACGATCGGGCAGCGGCCGCCACCGATATGCTTGTGATACCACTCCCAGGCGGCAGGGTTGATGGGCTCGCCGACCGAACCCAGCAAGCGCAAGCTGCTCAGGTCATAACGGTCCGGGTGCACGGCGGCATTGCCTTCGGCGGCCTTGATCAGCGAGCGGATCGCCGTCGGCGCGGTGTAGAAGATCGAGACCTTGTGCTGCTCAATCGTCTGCCAGAAACGGCCGGCGTCCGGGTAGGTCGGCACGCCCTCGAACACGATCTCGGTGCCGCCCAGGGCCAAGGGGCCATAGGTGATGTAGCTGTGGCCGGTGACCCAGCCGATATCGGCCGTGCACCAGAACACATCATTGTCTTGAAGATCAAATGTCCATTTCGTCGTCAGCGCCGCATGCAAGAGATAGCCACCGCTGGAATGCTGAACGCCCTTGGGCTTGCCGGTCGAACCCGAGGTGTAGAGCAGGAACAGCGGGTGCTCGGCCTCAACCCACTCGGGTTCGCAGACCAAAGATTTGCCGGCCAACTCCTCATGCAACCAATGGTCGCGGCCCTCGACCCAGCCAATCTTGCCACCGGTGCGCTTGTAGACGATCACGTCCTTCAGCGTTGGGCACACGCCGCCGTCCAAGGCCTCGTCGACGATGGCCTTCAATGGCAGCGCCTTGCCGCCACGCAGCTGCTCGTCGGCGGTGATCACCATCACGGCGCCGGCATCTTGCACCCGGTCACGCAGGCTCTGCGCGGAGAAGCCGCCGAACACCACCGAGTGGATCGCGCCGATGCGGGCGCAGGCCTGCATCGCCACAACGCCCTCGACCGACATCGACATATAGATGACGACCCGGTCGCCCTTCTTGACGCCGCGTGCCTTCAGCACATTGGCCAGTTGCGCCACCCGGCCCAGCAAATCGCTGTAGGTGACCTTGCTTGACGAGCCATCATCGGCCTCGAAGATGATGGCCACCTTGTCACCCAGACCGCGCTCGACATTGCGGTCCAGGCAGTTGTAGGACACGTTCAGCCGGCCGTCCTCAAACCATTTGAAGAACGGCGCCTCGCTGTCGTTCAAGACCTTGGTGAAGGGCGTCTGCCAAGTCACGAACTCGCGTGCCAGTCGGGCCCAGTAGGCTTGGTAATCGGCCTCGGCCTCGTCCACCAAGGCTTGGTAGCCGGCCATGCCTTTGACATTGGCCTGTTGTTGCCAAGCAGGGCTGGGCAGATAAAGTTCGTTCTGGCTCATGATGCGTTTCCTCTGGCAGGCGCGGATGACAAACAAAGACTTAAATGGGCGATTGCCCGCTACTGTGCGTCTGATCTCTGACTAACGGCTTACTCTAGCGTGGTAATTGCCTGAAACCCGCCACGAGAAGATCACCAGCGCACCATAGAATCGCGCTCAAACACCGACACCCCCGAGGAAACCCGATGAGCAGCACGCCGCAAAACCCGACCCGCATGATGCGCCCCTTGTCCAACTTGATCTTCGCCAGCCGTTGGTTGCAAGTGCCGCTGTATCTGGGCCTGATCCTGGCCCAAGGCGTTTATGTGTTTCAGTTCTGGACCGAGCTGGTGCATTTGATCGAGGCCGCGTTCGGCAATACCGAGGCGCTCAATATCCTGGTCAAGAGCATTGGCTACCAGGCCACCGCCATCAAGGACGCCGCCGGGACTGTGATCGGCTACGAGCCCATCGCCAAGCTCAATGAAACGATTCTGATGCTGGTGGTGCTGGGCCTGATCGACGTGGTGATGATCTCCAACCTGCTGATCATGGTGATCGTCGGTGGTTATGAGACCTTTGTTTCACGCATGGGCCTGGAGGATCACCCCGACCAGCCCGAATGGCTCAGCCATGTCAACGCCTCGGTGCTGAAGGTCAAGCTGGCCACGGCCATCATCGGCATCTCGTCCATCCACCTGCTCAAGACCTTCATCAATGCCGAGAACTATTCGGAAAAGACCTTGATGTGGCAGACCATGATTCACTTCACCTTCTTGCTGTCGGCCTTGGCAATTGCCTATACCGACCGCCTGCTGTCGGCCTCGCATACGCAAGGCAAGCACTGAAATACCGCTTCAGGGATGCGGCTGGCCGGGAGGCCGGCCAGCCTTAGACGGCACGCGCAGATGCAGCGCCGCCTTGGCCAGCAAATTGGCCGACACCGGCGCGGTGATGAACAAGAACAGCGTGATCAGCAGCTCTTGCAGGCCGAACTGGCGCTGGCTCCAGTGGTAGATCAGGCTGGCCAGCAACACGCCGCCCACGCCTAGGGTGGTGGCCTTGGTCGGCGCATGCAGGCGCATGAAAAAGTCAGGGAAGCGCAGCAGGCCGATCGCGCCTATCAGCGCGAACAGGCCGCCTAGACCCAAGCAGGCGGCAATCAAGAGCTGCAAGGCCCAGTGGATTTCGAAGTTGGCCATTGCTCGTCCTTACTCCAGCACGTCGCCGCGACTGAGATAGCGCGCCAGCGCCACCGTCGATACAAAACCCAGCAGCGCAATGATGAGGGCCGCCTCGAACAGCAGGCCGTTGCCTTCGCGCAGCCCCTGCAACACCACCAGGGCGACGACATTGACATAAATGGTGTCCAGCGCCAGCACCCGGTCGGTGAGCTCGGGGCCCCGCAACAATCGCCAGCCACACAGCAGCAAGGCCAGAACAACGCAAGCGCTGGCGAAGTCCAAGGCCCAGACCAGCACAGGCAGGCCCAACAGCAAGTTGTCCGTCATTCAAAGATCTCCAGCAAGGGCAGCTCGTAGCGTGCCTTGATCTCGGCAGCCATCCCGACCGGGTCGGCGCAGTCCAAGGCATGGACCCAGATTTCATGCCCCCCACCGTCTGCATCGTCGTCGACCACGCAGGACACCGTGCCCGGCGTGGTGGTGATGATGGTGGCCAACAGCATGATGGCGCCAGGCTGACGTAAATCCAACGTCACCCGCACCCAGGCGGGCTCGGGTCGGGCGCCCGGTGCCAGCACCAGACGCGCGACGGCCAGATTGGATTTGACAATGTCCAACAGCACGATCAAGGTGAAACGCAGGATCAGGCCGAGCTTGCGCGGGCGCAGCGTCGGGCCCATGAAGCCGTGCAGCAGACGCGGCAGCGTCCACGCAAACGCGGCGGCCAGCAGCAGATGCGCCAAGCCCAGGCTTTGCTGCAGGATCAGCCAGACAGCGAACAGCAGCAGCGACAAGGCCGGGTGGCTGAACCAGCGCTTGGCGGTGGTTTTGGATTTCATGGCTTGGCTCCCCGATACGGCCGGGTCGTCTGGGCCTGCGCACCGCCCTGCTCGGCCAACACCGCCGCCGCATAGGCCGCGCGGTCCACCAACTGTTCGGCCGCCGCCTGGCAGTAACGCTGAACCGGTGCGGCGCCCACACTCAGCATGACGCTGGCCGCCAGCAGCGAACAGGTCGCCCCCACCAGCTTGGGGCTGCCACCCCCGCCGACACCGGCCGGCAGGTCATCGCGCACATGCCAGAACAAAATGCTGCCGGCTCGCGCCAGGCCCAGGAGAGTGAGGAACCCGACCCCCAGCAACACCGTCCAGATCAGCGGCGCCCAGGCATGGGTCCCGGCCGCCTCCAGCAGCATCAGCTTGCCAATAAAACCCGGCAGCGGCGGCAGGCCGGCGGCCGAGGCCGCTGCCAGCAACATCATCAGGCCCAATAAGGTCGGCTGCGTGACCGCCGCTGCCGGCCTCAAAAAGCCCTCGGCGTCCCCACGCTGCGACGCCACCAGCTCGGCCAGCAAGAACAAGGCCGCGATCACCAGCGTGCTATTGATCATGTAATAGAACGCCGCACCCCAGGCCGCCGGGCCGAACAGGCCGATGCCCGCCAACACCGTGCCTACCGACACCACGGTCAGCCAGGCGACCAGTCGCGCCAGCGTCTTGGCCGCCAGCGCGCCCAGCACCGCCAGCACGCTGGTGGCCAGGGCCAAAGGCAGCAGGATGGGCTCGACGGTCAACGCTGTCGCGCCGCCGCTGTCGCCAAACACGACGCCATGAACGCGAATGATCGCGTAGACCCCGACCTTGGTCATGATGGCAAACAGCGCCGCCACTGGCGGGCTGGTCGCCGCGTAAGTAGACGGCAACCACATGGACAGCGGCATCAGCGCCGCCTTGAAGCCGAACACCACCAGCAGCAGCAAGGCCGCGACCTGCAACACCGCGGCGTCGGGCGCCGGCACGGCAGGCACACGCAGGGCCAGGTCGGCCAGATTCAGCGTGCCGGCCTTGGCGTAAACCAAGGCCAGGCCGATCAGGAACAGCGCCGAGGCCAGCAGGTTCAAGACCACGTAATGGATGCCGACCCGGAAGCGCTCAGCGCCCTGACCATGGACCATCAGCACATAGGAAGCGATCAGCAAGACCTCGAAGAAGACGAACAGATTGAACAGGTCGCCGGTCACGAAAGCGCCATTCAGCCCCATCAGCTGGAACTGGAACAGCGCATGGAAATAGCGACCATGGGCGTCCCAGCCGCCGCTGGCATACCAGAGCACCGGCAGCGCCACGCAGGCCGACAGCAGCAGCATCAAGGCACCCAGCCGGTCGACCAGCAAGATGATGCCGAACGGCGCCGGCCAGTCGCCCAGCCGGTAGGTGACCAGCTCGCCCTCGGCCGCACGCGCCAGCAAGGCCAGGGCCAGGGCCAACCCCAAGGCGGTGGACGCCATCGCGATGCGCCGCGCCCATACCAGCCGGCCCGGCCCCTGATCGCCGATCAAGAGCAGCAAAGTGGCGGTCAGCGCCGGCAGCAGCACCGGCAAGACCGGCATGTGTTGCTGGAGCCAAATCATCGCCGCTCCCCTGGCTCGTCGCCATCCACATGGTCGCTGCCGTTCTCATGCCGACTGCGCAGCGCCAGCTCGATCACAAAGGCGGTGGTGGCAAAGCCAATCACGATGGCGGTCAGCACCAGGGCCTGCGGCAAGGGGTCGGCCAGCTGCGGCGACGCCTGGCCCAGAATCGGCGCCGCGCCGCGCCACAGCCGGCCCATTGCAAAGATGAAGATATTGACCGCATAACCGATCAGGCCCAGACCCAGCACGACCGTGAAACTGCGGCCGCGCAGCAGCAGATAGATGCCGCAGGCGGTCACCCAGCCTATGCCGGTCGCCAACAAAAACTCCATCGAAATCGTCATGCGGGCTTCCCTTGGCTACTTGGTTTACTGCCTTCCTTGCTGGCCGAGCCCAGCACTGACAGCATCAACATCGTCGCGCCCACCACGGTGATGTAAACGCCCAGATCAAACAAGGCGGCGGTCGCCAGCGGCAGCTCACCGATCAGCGGCAAGACCGGGTGGTCGTGCGCGCTGCTCATGAAGGGCCGGCCGAACAAGAAGGCGCCGACGCCGGTCAGCCAGGCAATCAACAGCCCCGCGCCAATCCAGCGCACATAGAGCCGCCCGCCCTGGGCGTGCAAGACCGTCTCGGCGCGCTGCTGGCCATTCGCCATGTATTGCAGAACCAGGGCCACGCCGGTGATCAGGCCGGCAATAAAGCCGCCGCCCGGCAGGCTATGGCCACGCCAATAGATATAGGCCGAGACCAGCAAGGCCAGCGGCAGCACCAGTCGCGCGACCACGCGCAGCATCAAGGGCTCGCGGGCATAACTCCAAGCCCGGCCGGCGCCGTCGACCGCGGGTCGCTTGACCCTGAAGCCATCCAGCAAGGCCAGAACCCCGACCGCGGCGATGCCCAGCACGGTGATCTCGCCAAACGTGTCATAGCCACGGAAGTCCACCAGGATCACATTGACGACGTTGTTGCCGCCACCGGCCGTGTAGGCTTTCTCGAGGAAGTACCAAGAAATCGCATCATGGTCGCGGGTCAGCATCAGCCAGCTCAACCAGGCGATGCCGCCGCCGCCCGCCAGCGCCAGCAGCGCGTCGCGGCCGCGCCGCAAACGGCTGGATTCGACCGGGCTGATTTGCGGCAAAAGGGCCAGGCCCATCAAGAGCAAGGCGGTGGACACCACATCGACCGACAACTGAGTCAGCGCCAGATCGGGCGCCGACAGCGCCAAAAACGCCAGCGAGCAGACCACGCCGACGCCGCCGGCCAGGATCACCGCGATCACGCGCTGGCGGTGCAGCAAGACCAGGGCCAGGCCCATCACGATCAAGAGCAGCCAGATGCCCACGGCCAGCGGCGGCGCCGCCAGCAACTCACGCGGGCCGCCGCCCAGGCCCTCGCTGCGCAGCAGCGGCCAGGCCGCCAGGCCAATCGCCGTCGCCACCATCCAGGCGGCATAGCGCTGCAGCGAGCCGTTCTCCAGCCGCGCCGTGCAGCGCCCGGCCAGGCCGAACAGGCCGTCGATGCCCCAGTGGAACAGCGCTTTGGCGCTGAAGGGTCCGGGCAGGTAACGGTGCAGCCGCCCGCCTGCCTGCAGCGCGAAATACAGCGATGCACCGCCAACAAAGGCGATCACGCTCATCAGCAGCGGCAGATTCAACCCATGCCAGAGGGCGAATTCAAACGCCGGCGCCGGCCCGCCCAGCATGGCCGCAGCCGCCGCGCGCACCAGCGGTGCGGCCAGCGCCATCGGCGCCAGACCGACAGCGATGCAGATCGCCACCAGCAGGGCCACCGGCAGCTTCATGCCAAGAGGTGGTTCATGCGCATGCGCAAGGTCCGGCGCCGGCCGGCCGAAGAACACATCATGGACAAGTCGCAGCGAATAGGCGACCGAACAGAGGCCCCCCAGCGTCGCCAGCAACGGTATCGCCCAGGACAGCGGCCCCCAGAAGTCGGCTGCCAGCGCCTGCTCCAGCATCAGCTCCTTGGACAAGAAGCCATTCAGGGGCGCGACACCGGCCATCGCCGCCGCCGCCAGCAGGCCTAAGCTGCCGACCAAGGGCATCGCCGTCATCAGGCCGCCAAGCCGGCGCATATCGCGTGTACCGGTCTCGTGATCGACGATGCCGGCCGTCATGAACAGCGCCGCCTTGAAGCAGGCATGGTTGAGGATGTGGAACACCGCCACCACCGCCGACATCGGTGTGCCCAGACCAATCATGAAGGTGATGAAGCCCAGATGGCTGATGGTCGAGTAGGCCAGCAGCGCTTTCAAATCATGTTTGAAGATCGCCACAAAAGCGCCGAACAGCATGGTGAGCAGGCCGACGCTGGCAACCACGATCTCGAACAGGCCGCTGCCGCCCAAGACCGGATACAGCCGAGCCAGCAGGAACAGCCCGGCCTTGACCATGGTGGCCGAATGCAGATAGGCCGACACGGGGGTGGGTGCGGCCATCGCCTCGGGCAGCCAGAAGTGAAACGGCAGTTGCGCGCTCTTGCTGAAGGCGCCGATCAAGATCAGCGTCAGCAGCAGCGGGTAGCGCGGGTCGGCCCGCACCAGCTCGCCCTGGCTCAAGATCACGCCCAGTTCGTAGCTGCCACAGATCTGGCCCAGCAGGATCACGCCGGCCAGCAAGACCAGGCCGCCGCCGCCGGTCACCGCCAGCGCCATGCGCGCGCCCTGGCGGGCTGCTTCCTTGTGGCCCCAATAGCCGACCAGCAGGAACGACGAGATGCTGGTCAGCTCCCAGAACACCACCAGCAACAAAACGTTGTCGGAAAGCGCGATGCCCAGCATCGCTGCCATGAACAGCATCAGCTGGCTGTAGAACTTGCCTTTGGGGTCGTCGGCGGACAGGTAGTAGGCGGCGTAGATGACGATCAAGAGCCCGATGCCGCTGATCAGGCCGGCGAACAACAGCGACAGGCCGTCCAGCCGCAGGCCCAGATTGAGGCCGATGGCGGGCACCCAGTCGGCATGACTGAGCAAGACCTGACCCTCGAGCACGGCGGGTGCGGCGGACAGCAAGAGCCCGAACACGGCGGCGGTGATCAGGCCGGCGACCCAGGCGGGAGCCTGAGGCCGAGTTTTGAAACCTCCGGCCCAGGCGCACAAGACGGTGCCGAGCAGCAGGGGCAGGAGCACGACCGTGGCGAGCAGGTTCATCGGATGGGGGAGATTTGAGGGCGGGCGGATTGTAGGGCGAGGCTTTGTTGGGCATTGCTGCGCAAGGCGGTGGGTGGCGGGTGTGGTGCCAAGGGCGGAGTGGCCGGTTTCATGACTTGCCATTGGCTGGGAGCGCTGGGCTGTGCCTGGGCCAGCAGAAAGAATGCACGGCCTTCGGCTCATTTGCTTGCCCCGCACGATGCCGGGAGTTCGCCCCGGCGGGCGCCCCCCTTCTCTTGTCTCGCCAAGAGACGGGGG
>JADMJQ010000046.1 GCA_018780415.1 Roseateles sp.
GGCAGCGCCCCCGCCATGACCGACCTGCTGGGCGGCCAGACCTCCGTCATGTTCGACAACATGCCCTCGGCCATCCAGCACGTGCGCTCGGGCAAGCTGCGCCCCATCGCCGTGACCACCGCCAAGCGCTCGCCCGAGCTGCCTGACGTGCCGACCATCGCCGAAGCCGGCGTGCCCGGCTACGAGGCAACCTCCTGGTTCGGCATGTTTGCGCCGGCCGGCACGCCCAAGCCGGTGCTGGACAAGCTGCACGCCGCGCTGATCAAGGTGCTGAACCAGGCCGACGTGAAGAAGAAGATCGCCGAGCAGGGCGGTGACGTAGTGGCCGAGACACCCGAGCAGTTCGCCGCCCAGATCAAGGCCGAGTTCGAGGTTTACAAGGCCGTGGTGGCGCAGCAAAAACTCAAGCTTGAGTGATGTCGGCCCCCAAGGCCGCCGCAAGGCGTCTTCCGCCCCCCCGAGGGGGAGGAGAAACGCTTGGGGACGGCCCCGCGCTTGTTTCTCAAGACTTGGACAGGCCGCGCCCACCCTTGATCGCTAGCCAGCAAGCGATCAAGGGTTTCATTGAAGCGCTCTGGTTGGAGGACGGCTTGGCCGCCAACACGCTGGAGGCCTACAGGCGCGACCTGAGCCTGCTGGCCGACTGGCTGGTGGCACAGCCGGACGCGAAGGCTTTGGATCAATGCCAGGAGCCAGACCTGCTCGCCTATGCAAGCGCGCGCCACGCGGGCAGCCGGGCCACCAGCTCCAACCGGCGCTTGCGCGTGTTCAAGCGCTATTTCCGCTGGGCGCTGCGCGAGCAGCGGATTCAGGCCGACCCGACGCTGCGCCTGCGCAATAGTGCGCCTAAGCAGCGCAATATCAAGCTGCTGAGCCAGGGCCAGGTGGAGCTGCTGTTGAACGCCCCCGATACGGCCACGGCCCTGGGCCTGCGCGACCGCGCCATGCTGGAGTTGATGTATGCCAGTGGCCTGCGGGTGACCGAGCTGGTGACGCTCAAAAGCGTGCATGTCGGCCTCAAGGAGGCGGCCTTGCGCATCACCGGCAAGGGCTCGAAAGAGCGGCTGGTGCCCTTTGGCGAAGAGGCGCATGGGTGGTTGATGCGCTATTTGCAGGAGGCCAGGGCCAATTTACTGAAAGGCCTGCGCTGCGACGAGCTCTTCGTCACCGTGCGCGGCGCCGGCATGACCCGGCAAATGTTCTGGACCCTGGTTAAAAAATACGCCGCCGCGGCCGGCATCACCAGCCCCTTGTCACCGCACACCTTGCGCCACGCCTTTGCCACCCATCTGCTCAACCATGGTGCCGATCTGCGCGCGGTGCAGCTGCTCCTGGGTCATGCCGATCTGTCGACCACGCAGATTTACACCCATGTGGCGCGCGAGCGGCTGAAGGCTGTTCACGCTCAGCATCACCCGCGCGGCTAGCTCGCTTCAAGGAAGCAGCGGCAGCGCCGACGGCGGTTTGATCTCCTCCAGGCAAATCATTGAGCGCACATCATCGACACCCTTGATCTGCATCAGCCGGTCGGTCAAGAATTGCGAAAGCGACTTCAAATCCTTGGCGACGACCTTGAGCAGGTAGTCGCAGTCACCCGAGACGGTGTGGCATTCCAGAATTTCGGGGAAGTCGCGGATCAAGGTCTCGATCTCGCGCACCCGATCAAAGGCCTCGCCATCAATGTTCAGGCTGACATAGGCCGTCACGCCCAGGCCCAGCGTCTGCGGCGCTACCAAGGCACGGTAGCCGCGCAGCACGCCGCGCTCCTCCAGCGCCTTGACGCGGCGAAAGCACTGCGGCGCCGACAAATGGATCTGTGCCGCCAACTCCACATTGGAGGCGCGACCGTCGCGCTGCAACACCTCAATGATCTTGCGGTCGATGGCGTCGAGCTTTTCTGTGGTCATGTTTTTGTCGGCTTGGGGGTTTGGGCGCAAGGATAGCCGCCCCAGGCCCGCGCCGGCGGCGACAATCCGTCCATGGACCATAGCTTTCTCTCCGCCTTCATCCTGCTCTTGCTGGTTTTGGACCCGCTCGGCAGCCTGCCTATTTTTGTCTCCATCATGAAGTCCGTGCCCAAGGAGCGGCGCGCGCGGGTGGCCGGCCGCGAGGTCGGCATCGCCTCCGCCGCGCTGCTGGCCTTTATGTTCTTTGGAGATGTGTTCTTGCAGGTGATGCACCTGTCCGAGCGCTCGCTCGAGGTGGCCGGCGGGGTGATTCTGTTGATCATCGCGATCAAGATGATTTTCGGCAGCGCCGGTGAATCGGCTTACGGCTTGGAGCCGGGCAAGGAGCCCTTCATCTTCCCGCTCGCCGTACCGCTGCTGGCTGGCCCGTCGGCGATGGCGACAGTCTTGTTGCTGGCTTCGCGCCAGCCTGAACGGATCTGGGACTGGATCGGCGCCTTGCTGGCGGCGATGTGGGTGTCGGGCCTGACGCTCTTGATGGCCGACCGCATCCGCCGCCTGCTCGGCGACTCGGTGATCTCGGCGATCGAGAAGCTGATGGGCTTGGTGCTGACGGCCATCGCGGTCGAGATGGTGCTGGCCGGCCTGAAGCGCTATTTCGTCGGCGGGCTCTGAGGCCCATCAAATTGCACGATGCGGAAAGCTCTTTTCACATTG
>JADMJQ010000266.1:0-17062 GCA_018780415.1 Roseateles sp.
CGCCGACCACCTGAGGCTGGCCCAAGAACTTGCGACCGAACCAGCCGACGACGCGGCAGGCCAGCATGATCACCGCCAGCTGTAAAAAGAAACGGATGCTGAAATCGCCGGGAGAAAAGCTCTGTGCGACGGCGGGGACGGCCGGGCCATGCTTGGCGAAAACGTCGCCCGCAATGTTCAGCACGCTACCGATGAGGTCGAGTTCCATAAAAATCCTGTCTGTATTTGTGCCCGACAACGCTGTCTACGACGATCCAACGCCAACGCCGACTTGCTGCCCGCACTATGCCAGCGGCAACTCTTCTGTCCATTGGTGCCCACCAACTTGAGCCTACGTACCTACAAATTGGCGCTACCATGCCGGCATGAAACTCCTCTCCAGCCGCGAGTTCAACCGTGACGTCAGCCACGCCAAGCGCGAGGCACGTATCGAGCCGGTGCTGATCACCGACCGCGGCCAACCCACCCATGTGCTGATGAGCATCGAGGATTTCCGTCGCTTCTCGGGCGAGAGCGAGAACATCCTGGAGATGCTGGCAATGCCGGAAGCGGTCGAGTTGGACGCCACTGAGTTGGCGGACGGCGCCTGGGATCACCGAGAAAATCTAAGCTGATGTACTTGCTCGACACCGACATCGTGCTCGACCTGCGCAAGGCCAAGGCCGGCCGCGCCGACCCCGGCCTGGCCGCCTGGGTCGCCGGCATCGCGAAGCAAAAGCTCTTCATCTCGGCGCTGAATCTGCTGGAGATCGAGGCCGCTGCGGCCCGGCTGGGCAAAAAGGACAAGGCCGCCGGCCTACTCGTGCGCGACTGGATAGACGGCTCGGTGATGCCGGCCTTTGACGGGCGCGTGCTGCCGGTCGACGCCCAGATCGTGCGGCGCCGCGCCCAACTGCCCTATGCCAACACGCGCGACGGCCTGCTGGCGGCGACGGCGCTGGAGCATGGGTTGACCTTTGTGACGCGGCGGGTCACGGCCTTCCGCGCCGGCCGCGTCAAGCTGCTCAATCCGTCCGGCCACAGCGCCCCGCCCAGCGACGAAGAAGAAGATTGGGGCCAGGGCGCTCAGACCGGCCATCTGTGGCTGAAAAATCTCTATGTCAGGGCCTAGCCGAGTGAACCTATGACAAGCAAGCGACGCATCCTGATCGTCGGCGGCGGCACAGCGGGTTGGCTGACCGCCGCCTACCTGGCCAAATTCCTGGGGCTGTCCGAGCGCAGCCATCTGGAGGTGACGGTGCTGGAGTCGCCCGATATCGGCGTCATCGGCGTCGGCGAAGGCACGTTTCCCACCATCCGAGCGACGCTGCAATTCCTCGGCATCGACGAGCGCCGCTTCATCCGCGAAACCTCGGCCACCTTCAAGCAAGGCATCCGTTTCATGGACTGGCGTCGAGCCCCGATCGGAAGCGAGCGCCACCAGTTTTTCCACCCGTTCGAAGCGCCGTTCTACACCGAGGGCACCAGCCTGGTCCCCTACTGGCTGCTGCAAGACGAAGCCGAGCGCCTGCCGTTTGCGCAGGCGGTGACGATTCAGGACCGGGTGGCGGCCGCCCAGCGCGCGCCCAAGCGGGCGCAGGAGGCGCCTTACGCCGCACCGCTGAGCTATGCCTACCATTTCGACGCGGTGAAACTGGCCAAGCTGCTGGCCGAGCGCGCGCGCGAGCTGGGCGTGAAACATGTGGAGGCGACGCTGAGCGGCGTCAGCCTCGACGCGACGGGCGCCATAGACCACATCAGCACGCTGCAGCATGGCGACTTCAAGGCCGACCTCTATATCGACTGCAGCGGCTTGCGCGCCGAGCTGATAGGCCAGATGCCGGGCGCAGCATTCAAGTCGGTGCGCCGGCAGCTATTCGCCGACCGGGCGCTGACCTGCAAGTTACCGTCAGAGCCCTCCGACACAACGATGGAAAGCTGCACCATCGCCACCGCCCACGAGGCCGGCTGGACCTGGGAGATCGGCCTGAACGGCGCGCGCGGCATCGGCTGCGTTTACTCCAGCGAGCACATCAGCGACGAGCGCGCGGCCGCGATCCTGCGCGACTATGTCGGCCCCGGCCATGCCGATATGGCGACACGGCGCATCCCCTTCGAGGCCGGCTATCGCGAGCGGCAATGGGTGAAGAACTGCGTGGCGGTCGGCCTGTCGGCGGGCTTCCTCGAACCGCTGGAATCAACCGGCCTGGTGCTGATCGAGGCGGCGGCCGGCATGATTACCGAGATGCTGCCGCACAGCGGCCCCATGGAAGCGCCGGCGCGCCGCTTCAACGAGCTGATGACGGCGCGCTTTGAAAACATCGTCAACTTCCTCAAGCTGCACTATTGCTTGAGCGACAGGCAAGAGCCGTTCTGGCGCGACAACGCTGATCGCGCCACCATCCCGGACCGCTTGGCCGAGTTTTTGGAGCAGTGGAGGCTGAGGCCGCCGGGGCGTTTCGATTTCGTGCTGGACACCGAAACCTTCGCTTTCTTCAACTACCAGTACATCCTCTACGGCATGGGCTTCAAGACCGACCTGAGCGCCGGCCGCGCCGACTTCCCCCAGGCGGCCGAAGCCGAACAGCTGTTCGCCAAGATCAAGCGCTTCGGTGACCGGGCGTTGGTTGATTTGCCTAGCCATCGGGCGTTGATAGAGCAGATCAATGGGGTGGCGGGGGGTTGAGTGCCGACAGGCGGGGGTCAACGCAGGCCTGAAACTGGGCCCGTGCAAGGCAAATCCTTGGAGGCTATGCCGGCTCGGAATTCTCGAATCCCGACTTTGCTAGGGTCCCTAGCAAAGTCCGGCCACCGGCCATTTGTTCAAGCCGCCTGTCGCATACGCGGCTGAAAACCGTGCGGACCGCACGACTCACCATCCTGAATCCCTTGGTTCGGGGATGCGAGATCACGGCGGGGTCCAGATACTGAACCTATCGCTGGAATTGATTTGATTCTGCGCTGCAGCTGCGGTTGGAACGTCATAGGCGCCCCGTCGTCGCAGTGTGCAGGTCGGCAAACACCCCCGCCCAAGAGTGCATCCACAGGAACCTGAAACAATGAACACGAACAAGCTTTCTTCCAGCCTTGCCGCCCTTGCCTTCGGTGCTTTTGCCTCGTTGGCCCAGGCCGCACCGGTCTTGAGCGCGGGCTACACATCCAGCGTTCTGGCGACCTTGCCAGGGCCGAACAGCAATTTCTACGGCGATATTGCGCTCGACGCCAATGGCAATCGCTATGTCACCGGTGGTCTAAGCCAGTCGGTATACAAAGTCACAGCCGCCGGCGCGGTCTCCTCCTATGTCAATCCGGCGGCAGGTTCAACGGTGATCAGCGTTGCCGTAGTGGGCAACGACCTCTACGTCGGTTCCGAATCAATGAATTTGACAAGGGTGAATCTGACCAATGGTGTCCAAACCACGCTGGCGTCCAGCAATGGCACGGCTTTGGCCATGGCCTATGGCGCAGGCAAGTTCTACATTGGCACCAACACGGGCTTGTATGCCTACGACATTGCAAGCAATAGCTATGCGTCCACCGGCGCCGGAAACGGCATCTTCAATTCCTTGGCCTTCGCCAATGATGGGCGCTTGCTGATCAGCGACAGCCAGAACAGCCGGCTGCTCAGCTACAACACGGCGAATAACACGGCCAGCGTTTTCCGCTCTGGCATCAATAGCGTCGGTGGCGTCGCCGTCCATGCCGGCACTGGCAAGGTCTATGCCGTGTCGGAAGGGCTGAACCAAATGCTGGAGATTTCGGCCGACGGAAGTTCATCCTCGCTGTTCGCCTCCAATCTCCTGGCCGATGGCGGCTACTACCCCAGCGCGCTGGAGTTCAGCAATGACTTCTCCCAGCTGATGTACCTGCAGCGGGGCACAGGCAACCAATTCCAACTGGCGGCCATCAATGGCTTCAGCGCCGTGAGCAACACCACCCAGGTCCCGGAGCCACAAAGCCTCGCCTTGACGTTCGCTGCCTTGGCCGGCCTGGCCCTGGTCCGGCGCCGCAGCAAGCGGAACTGAATAGTCGCGCTACAGGCGCGGCGTCAGAGGAACATCGCCTCATGTGCGCTGGCCTCGCCGGACTCGCCGCGTTGACCGCCAACGGCCAGCACAGGCCGGCCCGCAGGTCAACGTGAACTGCGCGCAATGGTGACCGTGTGCGCCTGGAACTGCCGCTCCGATTTGCTGCGCCCGCATTGCAAGCTCAGCCGCTCGAGCTGCTGCGCGGCGGCCAAATGCGGCAAACGCCGCTCCCAGCTGACGACCCGGACCAGATAGCCGTCGGTATCGCCTTCAATGAACTCATCGATCAGCGTGGGTACGCCGAACAAGCCTCGCAACTGCTTCTCGACATTTGCACAGCGCGGATAGTCAGCGGGCCGGCGCACCTGGCCATCACTGCCCACCACGGCCGGGCGCTCGAAACCCAAGCGCAGCCGCCCGAGGCCCGTGCCGTCTGGCGTGGCGATCTCGATTTCATGGATATGGTCATGCGCCCGCTCGGGCGCCACGGACAGGTAGTTGCCAGTAAGCGGTTCCTGCGGGTAGCGCCGCATCAGATCGGCCCGCGTGGTCGACAGGCTCAGGCCGGCGTAGCCGAAGGGCTGCGGCTGAGCCATCAAGCTGCTGGACATCAGCAGCAGCGCCCAGCCACCCAGCCCGCCCCCGCGCAGGATGCCCTTCACGTGCCCCGCGCCAACACTGGCCGCAGCGCCACCCCTGTGTGCGAACCCGCAGCCACCACCGCCTCCGGCGTGCCGCCGACCACCACCGCGCCACCGGCCGTGCCGCCGTCCGGCCCCAGGTCGACGACCCAGTCGGCTTCGGCGATGACGTCGAGGTCATGCTCGATCACCACCACCGAGTGGCCGCCCGCCACCAGCCGATGCAGCACGCGGATCAGGCGCTCGACATCGGCCATATGCAGGCCCACGGTCGGCTCGTCCAGCACATAGAGCGTGTGCGGCGCCTTCTGGCCGCGGCGGCCGACCTCGTCGCGCACCTTGACCAGCTCGCTGACCAGCTTCATCCGCTGCGCCTCGCCACCGGACAGCGTTGGCGACGGCTGGCCCAGTGTTAGATAACCGAGGCCCACGTCCTGCATCAGCTTGAGCGGATGGCCGATCGCCGGCATCGCGGCGAAGAACGGCGCGGCCTCGTCGACCTCCATCGCCAGCACATCGCCGATGCTCTTGCCCCGCCAGCTAACGCCCAAGGTCTCCGGATTGAAGCGCTGGCCATGGCATTGGTCGCAGAGCACTTTGACATCGGGCAGAAAACTCATCGCGATGGTGCGCATGCCCTGGCCTTCGCAGCCGGGGCAGCGGCCTTCGCCGGTGTTGAAGCTGAAGCGGTTCGCCGCATAGCCGCGCGCGCGACTTTCCAAGGTGTCGGCAAAGAGCTTGCGGATCGCGTCCCAGAAACCAATATAGGTCGCCGGGCAGCTGCGCGGCGTCTTGCCGATCGGCGTCTGGTCGACCTCCAGCACCCGGTCGACTTGTTCGTGACCCTCGATGCCAGCACAACCTATCCAATGCGCCGGCGCTTTGCGCAGCGGCACGGCTTGAGCCATATTCGCCAACAACACATCCCGAGCCAGCGTGCTCTTGCCGCTGCCCGAGACGCCGGTTACCGCGACCAAGCGGTGCAGCGGCACATCGACCGTGACCTGCTGCAAGTTATGCAGCGTCGCCGCTAAGACCCGCAAGCGCGGCGCGTCATCCAGCATCTCGCGGCGCGGCTGCAAAGGGTGGATCAAGGGCGTGGACAAGAAACGGCCGGTGACCGAGTCCGGCCGCAGCGCCAAATCGGCGACCGTGCCTTCCGCCACCACATGGCCGCCGCGCTTGCCCGCGCCGGGGCCTATGTCGATGATGTGATCGGCGCGGCGTATCGTGTCCTCGTCATGCTCGACCACGACCAAGGTATTGCCCAGGTCGCTCAAGCGCCCAAGCGCTTTCAACAAGATCTGGTTGTCGCGCGGATGCAAGCCAATCGTCGGCTCATCCAAGACATAGCAAACGCCTTGCAGATTCGAGCCCAGCTGTGCCGCCCGACAGCGTCGGTGCGGCGCGGTCCAGCGTCAGATAACCGAGGCCAACTTCTTCCAGAAACTCCAGCCGACCCTTGATTTCGCTGACCACATCCCGTGCGATTTCGGCGTCACGACCCAGCAACTCCAGCTCGGCGACCCAGAGCCGCGCGTCCTTGACGCTCCAGGACGCCACCGTGCTGATGGCCTGATCTTCAAAAGTCACCGCCCGAGCGGACGGATTCAGCCGCGCGCCATGACATTCGCCACAAGGCTGATCGGCCAGGCCTTCGATCTCGACCTCCTGGCCGGCAAAGCTTTGCTCACGGCCGCCCTTGTCGTCTTGAATGGAATCATCCAGCGCCTTGCGTTGCTCGCGCGTCAGCGCCAGCCCCGTGCCCACGCAGCCCGTGCACCAGCCATGTTTGCTGTTATAGCTGAACATACGCGGGTCCAGCTCAGGGTAGCTGGTGCCGCAGGTCGGGCAGGCTCGCTTGGTGCTGAAGACCTTGACCGTGCCAATCCCCAGCGTCGAATGCGCCTCGGCGATCGCCTTGTGCAGACCGTCCAAGGGCGTCAGCAGATGCAGCACACCCTTGCCCAAATCCAGCGCCTTGGCCAGCAGCTCGCGCAGTTCGGCTTCCTTGTCGGCGGAGATGATCAGATCGCCGACCGGCAACTCCAGCGTGTGTTCCTTGAAGCGATCCAGGCGCGGCCAAGGCGCGGTGGCGATGAACTCGCCGTCCACGCGCAGATGCGTGTAGCCGCGCGCCTTAGCCCATTTGGCCAGGTCGGTGTAGAGGCCCTTGCGGTTCATCACCAGTGGCGCCAGTAGGCCGACATGCTGACCCTTGTGATCGCGCAGCAGCTGCGCCGCAATCGACTCGACGCTTTGCGGCCGCACCGGCGTGCCGTCATGCATGCAGTGCTGAATCCCTAACTTCACATACAGCAGGCGTAAAAAGTGCCACACCTCGGTGGTCGTGGCCACCGTGCTCTTGCGCCCGCCGCGGCTGAGACGCTGCTCGATCGCCACCGTCGGCGGAATGCCCCAGACCGCATCGACCTCGGGCCGGCCGGCCGGCTGAACGATCGAGCGCGCATAGGCGTTGAGCGACTCCAGATAGCGGCGCTGGCCCTCGTTGAAGAGGATGTCAAAGGCCAAGGTCGACTTGCCCGAGCCCGACACGCCGGTGATTACATTGAATTTGCCGCGCGGAATCGAGACATTGACCGACTGCAGATTGTGCTCACGCGCATTGACGATCTGAATCACCTCGTCGGCCGCCACGCGGGCACGGCGCGCACGCAACAGCGATTGCAGCGGCATGCCCTCCTCGACCTTGTGGTCGATAGCCACGGCAGGCCTGTCCATATGGGCCGAATACTCACGCAGCGCCAGCGCGGTGTGCGATGTGGGGTGTTCCTTGACCTGCTCGGGCGAGCCGACGCAAACCAGCTCGCCGCCGCCCTCGCCGCCTTCGGGGCCGAGGTCGATCAGCCAATCGGCCGCGCGGATCACGTCGAGGTTGTGCTCGATCAGGATCAAGGAGTGACCGATGGTCAAGAGTTTGCGCATCGCCCGCATCAGCTTGGCGATGTCATCAAAGTGCAAGCCGGTGGTCGGCTCGTCGAACATGAAGAGCGTGCCCTTCTTGGCCAGCGCCTGCCTCGGCTTGCTCGCTGCCTCGGCCAGGAAGCCGGCCAGCTTCAGCCGCTGCGCCTCCCCGCCCGACAGCGTCGGCACCGGCTGGCCGAGCTTCACGTATTCCAGCCCCACATCGACAATCGGCTGCAGTTTGGCGACCACTTCACGGTCGTCCTTGAACAGTCGCACCGCCTCGCTAACGGTCAATTCAAGCACGTCGGCGACGCTCATGACACGCTCTGACCTTTCAAGCTTGACGTCCAGCATCTCGGCCCGGTAGCGACGGCCGTCGCAGTCCGGGCAGCGCAGGTACACGTCGGACAAGAACTGCATCTCCACATGCTCGAAGCCCGATCCGCCGCAGGTGGCGCAGCGGCCGTCGCCGGCGTTGAAACTGAACATGCCGGCGGTGTAGCTGCGCTCGGCCGCCATGGGCGTCGCCGCGAAAAGCTTGCGCAACTCGTCAAAGGCGCCGACATAGGAGGCCGGATTGGAGCGCGCGGTCTTGCCTATCGGCGACTGGTCGACAAACACCGCATCGGCCAGCCAGTCGGCACCGAGCAGGCGCTCATGCTGGCCGGGGGTCTCTGAGGCCTGACCGAAATGGCGGGCCAGCGCCGGGAACAAAACGTCCTGCATCAACGTGCTCTTGCCCGAACCCGACACCCCCGTCACCACCACCATCCGCTGCAGCGGGAACTCGACCGTGACATTGCGCAGATTGTGCTCACGCACGCCTTCCAGAATCAGCTTGGGCGTGCTGGCCTCGACCGCACGCTTCAGCCCCATGCCGACCAGCTTGCGGGCGCCCATATAGGCGCCGGTCAGCGTGTCGGCGGCGCGAATCGTCTCGGGCGTACCGTCGAAAACGATCTGGCCGCCGCGCTCGCCGGGGCCCGGCCCCATATCGATCAGTCGGTCGGCCGCCAGCATCACCGCCGGGTCATGTTCGACCACCACCAGCGTGTTGCCGGCATCGCGCAGCCGATGCATGGCCTGCACGATGCGGCCCATATCGCGCGGGTGCAGGCCGATGCTGGGCTCGTCCAGCACAAACAAGGTGTTGACCAGCGAGGTGCCCAAAGCGGTCGTCAGGTTGATGCGCTGCACCTCACCGCCGCTGAGCGTGCGGCTTTGGCGGTCCAGCGTCAGATAGCCGATGCCGACATCGCAGAGGTATTTGAGCCGGTTGCGGATCTCCTCCAGCAGCAATTTGAGGGCATCGTCCAACAGCGTGCTGGGTAGTTGCAGCTGGTCGACGAAGCTGCGCAGCCGGTGGATGGGCAACTGCATCAAATCGTGCAGTGCCAGGCCGGGCAAGGCCTCCAATTGCTCGCGCGTCCAATCAACGCCTTTGGGCATCAGGCGCTTTGTCGCGGGCAGCAGCGAGTCGGCCAGCTCTTTCGAGCCGACGCGCCACAGCAACGATTCGGTCTTCAGCCGCGCGCCATCGCAAGTGCCGCAGGTCGTGTAGCTGCGGTACTTGGACAAAAGCACGCGGATGTGCATCTTGTAGGCCTTGCTCTCCAGGTACTCGAAGAAGCGCTTGACGCCGTACCACTGTTTGTTCCAGTTGCCGGTCCAGTTCGGCGAGCCGTTGATGACCCAGTCATGCTGGGCCGGCGAGAGCTGATTCCACGAGGTGTCGCGCGGGATGCCGGCATCGGCCGCGTACTTGAGCAGATCGTCCTGGCTGTCCTTCCAGGCCGGCGTCGACAGCGTCTTGATCGCGCCATTGCGCAGCGTCTTCTTGCCGTCCGGTATCACCAGGCCGAGGTCTACGCCTATCACCCGGCCGAAGCCCCGGCAGGTCTCGCAAGCGCCCATCGCCGAGTTGAACGAAAACAGCGGCGGCTGCGGCTCTTGGTAGCGCAGATCGCTTTGCGGGCAATGCAGGCCGGTGGAGTAACGCCATAGTTCGGGTGATGGTCCCTCCTCTTTTGGCAGGACGTACACATTCATCCGCCCGCTGCCCCGCTTCAGGCAGAGCTCGATTGCCTCCATCGCGCGCTGCTTGTCGGCGCCCTGCAAACGGAACCTGTCCGCCACCACATCGAGCAGCTTGCGCGGGCCCGTCACCGAGGCCACCTCACGCTCGGCCTGCACCTTCGTAAAACCGCTGGCCGACAGCCATTGCGTCACTTCTTCGGAGCTGGTGGTCGCCGGCAGCTCAACCGGGAAGGTCAGCACGATGCGCGGATCATCCGTTCGCGTGCGCTCCAGCAGCTCCAAATAGACCGTCTGCGCCGTGTCATGCCGCACCGGCAGCGCGGTCTGTTTGTCGAACAGCTCGGCAGCACGGGCGAACAAGAGCTTGAGGTGATCGTTCAGCTCGGTCATCGTGCCGACGGTGGAGCGCGAGGTGCGCACCGGGTTGGTCTGGTCGATCGCGATCGCCGGCGGCACGCCGTCCACCCGGTCCACCGCCGGCCTGTCCATGCGGTCGAGGAACTGGCGCGCATAGGCCGAGAAGGTCTCGACATAGCGGCGCTGGCCCTCGGCATAAAGGGTGTCAAACACCAGACTGGATTTGCCCGAGCCGCTCGGGCCGGTCACAACGGTCAACTCCCCCGTGTGCAGATCCAGATCGATGTTCTTCAGATTGTGTTGACGGGCGCCGCGGATGCGGATAGTGCCTTCGGACATGGAGTGTTGCCTGCTGCTGCGCTGGGGAGAGCCATTCTAGGAAGCCCAAGCACTGAAAGCTGTCAGTAGCCACGTGTCTCTCAATAAATAAGGGGATTGGCCGCGCAGCGGCACGGTCAAGCCCCGATTTCGGGGGGGTGTCGCCTGAATGACAATCCGCCTTTTGCCGGATTGCGGCGCATCGGTCCAGCGGCAACAATGCAGGCCAGCGTCTCAAACCTCCCGATACTCGTGCCTTTGCGCGCGTATTGATCGAAGAAACAGGCCGGGCGCCGATACGCAGCAACCGCTGTGTCTATATGCAAGTGAGAGGGAGCGGGATGGAAACAATCAGTTTTAAAAGCGCCGTCGCGGCCAACTGGTTGCGGATGTCCGGTACATCCTCGCAAGGACTTGGCGGCAATAAGACGATGCCTGCCGAGATCGACAGCCGTAGCGCCAAGCTCGCTGCCAGCATTGAGCCGCCGGTGGTATTGCTGGTTGAAGACAATCAAATCAACCAGGTGGTGGCGCTGGAGTTCCTGGCCGTCATGGGGCTGCGCAGCCGCTTGGCCAAGAACGGCCTGGAGGCCCTGGCCTCGGCCAAGGCCAGCCCGCCAGACCTGGTGCTGATGGACATTCAGATGCCCGGTATGGATGGGCTGGAATGCACCCGCCAGCTGCGCGAGATGCAGCGCAACGGCCAGCTGCCGGCCTTCCCCATCCTGGCCCTGACGGCCCACGCGCTGGAAAGCGATATCGCCGCCAGCATGGCCGCCGGCATGGACGAGCACCTGACCAAGCCGTTGGATTTTGTCGCCCTGCGCAGCCGCCTGGGCCGCTGGCTGGCGCTGCCGGGCTTGAAGTCCTGAATCAACTGGGCCAACTGGCCCAATTAGCCCAATTGGGAATATTCACAGCCTGAGTTTTTAGGCCCTTGTGCGGCCTCGATTTGCCTTCAGCGCTTGGTCTTGAACACCGCTACCGTCTCGTTCAGGCCTTGCGCCTGCTGCTTCAGCGATTCGGCCGCGGCGGCGGTTTCTTCCACCAAGGCAGCGTTTTGCTGGGTCATGCTGTCGAGCTGGGTGACGGCTTGGTTGATCTGCGCAATGCCATCGGACTGGCCGGCGCTGGCCTGACTGATCTCGTTGACCGTGGTGGTGACGCGCTGCACTGCACCGAGGATCTCGTCCATCGACGCGCCGGCGCGGCTGACCTGTTGGGTGCCGGCGTTGACGCGCTCAACCGAGTCCATGATCAGGGTCTTGATCTCCTTGGCGGCCTCGGCCGAGCGGCCCGCCAGGCTGCGCACCTCGGAGGCCACCACAGCAAAGCCGCGCCCCTGCTCGCCGGCACGGGCGGCCTCGACGGCGGCGTTCAGCGCCAGGATATTGGTTTGAAAAGCGACGCCGTCGATCACCGCGATGATGTCCGAAATCTTGCGGCTGGCGACCGAGATGCCCTCCATCGTGCCGACCACCTCGCTCATCACCGCCGCACCCGCGCGCGCCCGTTCGGCCGCCGTGTCGGCCAGCTGGTTGGTCTGCCGGGCGGCCTGCGCCGTGTGCTTGACCTGTTCGGTCAGGCCCTGCATCGAGGCGGCAGTTTCTTGCAGACTGGCTGCCGCCTGCTCGGTGCGCATGGACAAGTCCTGGCTGCCCAGGGCGACCTCGCTGGACGCATGGCCCATCGAATCGGTGGCGCCGCGGATCGCCAGCACCAGCTCGCTCAAGCGCTCCTGCATCGCCACCACCTGCTCCATCACCAGGCCGATCTCGTCGCGCTGGCCGACCTCAATGCTGCCGCGCAGATCGCCCTCGGCGACCGACTGCATCACGCCCTGCATGGCCGCCAACCGGCGGCGCAAGCTGCGCACAAAGACCTCAACCGCAATCAGCGCCAGCGCGCCGACGATCAGCACCATCACCAGGCCGAACGAGGCATCGCGATTGGCGATCGCCTCCACATCATCGATATAAACCCCCGAACCCAGCACCCAGCCCCAGGGCGCAAAACCTTGCACATAGGAGCGCTTGCCGACCGGTTCGGTGGAACCCGGCTTGGCCCAGAGATAGTCCACATAGCCCGAGCCGCTGGCCTTGACGACCTGCACAAACTCGATGAACAAGGCCTTGCCCTTGGGGTCCTTGTTGCCGCTCAGGTCCTTGCCGTCGAGCTCGGGCTTGATCGGGTGCATGACCATGCGCGGGCCCATATCGTTGATCCAGATGTACTCGTTGCCGGAGTAGCGGATCTTGCTGATCTCGGCGGCCGCCCCCGCCTTGGCGTCGGCCTCGCTCAGCGCGCCCGCCTTGGCCTTGTCGTGAAAGCCGCTGGAAATTTTCTCCGCGCGCTTGACCTGCTCGACCGTGGTCAGCATCTTCACCGCCATCAAGCTGGCTGCCTGGCGCTGACCCAGCCAAAGAATCAACAGCACAAAAGCCGTCGTCACCACCAGAATCAATAGGCGCAAGCGCGTCGCCAGCATCATGTTTGACATCACGTCTCCTGCCGTTGTGGGCCCGCCGGACGCTGCTGCGCCAAGGTCGGGTCTATAGGTGATCGACTATGCGGGATGGGCGTCGGCTTTGGCAAGCCGGGCAAGGGCCGATATGCCCTTGAAAGCACGGCCATCTTGGCGCCGAACTGCCGGGCGCGGTGGCAAGTCACAATCGGCACACCTGCCGTTTGATCTCCCCTGCCCCTATGAACGCCAATCTGTTTGCCGCCCTGCGCGACGCCTTCCCCGCCGACCTGGATACCTGCGCGATCGAATGCGCGGAGCCGGGCCCACAAGGCCAGCGCCTGAGCTATAGCTGGCGCGACCTCGAGCGCGGCACCGCGATGCTGGCCAATCTGCTGCTGTCGCTGGATTTGCCCGCGGGTAGCCGCATCGCCGCCCATACCGAAAAAAGTGTCGAGGCGCTGCTGCTGTATCTCGCCGTCCTGCGGGCCGGCTTCGTCTACTTGCCGCTGAACCCCGCCTACCAGGCGGCCGAGCTGGACTATTTCTTACGCGACGCGGAGCCGGCCGTGCTGGTCTGTGCCGGCGCCAACTTCGGCTGGGCCTCCAAGCTGGCGTTTCTGGCCGGCACGCACTATGTCTTCAGCCTGAATGACGACCGCAGCGGCAGCCTGCTGGAGCGCGCCTCGTCTATGAGCGATACGCACAGTGTTGCCGAGCGCAGCACCGACGACCTAGCGGCCATTCTCTACACCAGCGGCACCACCGGCCGCAGCAAAGGCGCGATGCTGAGCCATGGCAACTTGCTCAGCAATGCGCGCACGCTGAAGGACTTGTGGGGCTGGCGGGCCGACGACGTGCTGATCCACGCCCTGCCGATCTTTCATGTGCATGGCCTCTTTGTCGCCTCGCATGGCGCGCTTTTGGCCGGCGCCAAGATGATCTGGTTCAGCAAATTCGAGCCGCGGGCAGTGATCAGCCGCTTTGCCGAAGCCACCGTGTTCATGGGCGTGCCCACGCTCTATGTGCGCATGCTGGGTGAGGCTGCGCTGACGCCCACCGCTTGCGCGCCGATGCGGCTGTTCATCAGCGGCTCGGCGCCGCTGCTGCTGGACACCTTCACCGAATGGCAGCAACGCAGCGGCCAGAAAACGATTCTGGAGCGCTACGGCATGAGTGAAACCCTGATGCTGACCTCCAACCCCTACCGTGCCCTGGACGGCGACCGGATCGGCGGCACGGTCGGCCCGGCGCTGCCCGGCGTTGCAGTGCGCGTCAGCAAGGATGGCGGCCAGCTCTGCGCGCCGGGCGAGATCGGTGCCATCGAGGTGCGCGGCCCGAATGTGTTTACCGGCTATTGGCGCATGCCGGAAAAAACACAAGAAGAGTTCAGCGCCGACGCCTGGTTCAAGACCGGCGACGTCGGCTTTTGCGACGCCAACGGCTACTACTCAATCGTCGGCCGCAGCAAGGACCTGATCATCTCCGGCGGCTTCAATGTCTACCCGGCCGAAATCGAGGGCTATTTGAACGAGTTGGACGGCGTCGCCGAGTCGGCAGTGATCGGCCTGCCGCACGCCGACTTCGGCGAGGCCGTGGTCGCCGTTGTGGTCGCCAAGCCGGCCCACAGCCCGGACGGCGCGGCCCTGATTGCCACGCTGAAGCGGCAAATTGCCGGCTTCAAGGTGCCCAAGCAGGTGTTCATCGTCGAGGAATTGCCGCGCAATGCGATGGGCAAAGTGCAGAAGAATCTGCTGCGCGAGCAATTTGGGCGCTTGTTCGCATGAGCGCCACCGAGCAACTTCAAGGTGAGCGCTGCCCACGCTGCGGCAACGCCTTCCACTGCGGCGCCGCCGAGCCGCGTTGCGACTGTTTCGAGCTGAATTTGAGCCCGGCGCTGCGCCAGCAATTGGCCCAGCAGTACAGCAGCTGCCTGTGCATCGCCTGTTTGAAGACGCTGTCGCAGAGCAGCAGCCCCAACTAAGCCCTCAGCCAGCTCAGCCCCAGGGCCGCCACGCAGGCGATGATCAAACCCACGCTGACCCAGCCGGCTAGCGCGCCCCAGGGTCCGGTGCGTGCCGTGCCCATCACGCCCACGTCACGCGCCAAAAGCTGCAGCGCAATTACATGCAGCGGCAGCATCACCGCATTGACCACCTGGCTGGCGTAGATCAGCGGAATCAAGGGCAGGCCCGGCAGCGAGACCACCGAGGCCGCGGCCATCGTCAGGCCGACAAAGGCCGCGTAGAAGAGCTGGAAATGGCGCGAGTCCAGGTCCAGCGACGCCGGCGCTCCCAGCCCCTCGGCGATCGAATAGGCCGTGGCCAAGGGCACGATGGCCGCCGCCAGCAGCGAGGCACCGAGCAGACCCGCGCCGAACAAGACGGTGGCGAACTTGCCGGCCAGGGGTTCCAGCGCGGCGGCCGCATCGCCGGCGTCGCTGATGTGCACGCCGGCGCGGTGCAGCGTCGCCGCGCAGGCGATCGCGATTGCCAGGCCGATCACGCCGGTCAGCAGCGAGCCGACCACCACATCGACACGCTCCCAGCGCAATTTATCCAGCGTGACCTTTTTGTCCACCGCATACGACTGGATGAAGGCCAAGCCCCAGGGCGCCAGCGTCGTGCCCAGGGTGGCCGCAATCACCACCCAGCCGGCCGGGCTGGTCGGCAGGCTGGGCACCAGCGAGTGACGCAAGACCTGACCCCAGTCGGGCGCGGCCAGGATGCCGGCGACGATATAGAGCGCCAGCGTCGACGAGATCAGCAGCAACACCCGCTCGACGCGGTGAAACGAGCCGTAGACCACCAGGCTCGACATCAGCACCGCCGCCAGCGGCGAGCTGACCCAGTTGGGGATGCCGACCAGGGCGCCGGCGGCCGAGATGCCGGCGTACTCGGCACAGATGGTGCCGAAGTTGGCGAACAGCAGGCCCAAGGCGCCGACATAGCCGGCGCTGCGGCCCCAGCGCTGGCGCAGCACCCCGACAAAGCCCAGGCCGGTCACCGCGCCTATGCGCACCGCCAGCAAATGAAACTGCACCAGCAAAATCGTTGAGGCCGGAATGATCCACAGCAACTTGTAGCCAAAGTCGGCCCCCAACACCGAATAGGTGGTGATGCCGGCCGGATCGTCATCCGACAGCCCCGCCAACAAGCCCGGGCCCAGCACCGCAAAAAAGGCCGCAAAGGCGCCCGCGCCGGCCGCGCGAAAGCGCTGGAACCTGATCGCGATACCGCGCCGGTGGTGGGCGACCGCATGAGCCGGCGCATTCTGCCGCGCTCGCTGCAGCGCCCGCCGCCCCCTCACTTCACCACCAGCACGGGCACCTTGGCCAGGGTCAAAACCTTTTGCGCGACGCTGCCCAGAATCACCGCATCCAGGCCGCGCCGGCCATGCGAGCCCATCACGATCAGCTCACAGCCGCTGGCCAGCGCATGCTCGGTGATCGCCTGCGCCGGACCATGTTCACGCAACACATGGCAGCTGCAAGCGACGCCGGCCGCCTTGGCCACCGCCTCGGCGCCGTCCAGCCCCCCTTTGGCCGCCGTCTCGGCCGCCTCCAGGTAAAAGGCCATGGCCTCGGCGCCGCCTTCGGGGAAGTAGACAAAGGGCAAGGGGTCGATGACGCTGACGATCTCCAGCGTGGCGCCATAGCGGCCGGCCAAGTCGACCGCAACCTTTGCGGCCCGCTGCGCCGTGGCGGAGCCATCGGTGGGAAAGAGAATCTTCTGAAACATGGCGGAGTCCTCGCTGAGCAAGCCGCCATGATCCGGCAAGCGCGCCGGCTAGGGCTTGCTCTGCATCAAGGCGGCACTGCCCTCGGCTTGTTTGACCCGCCGCAAGGTCAGCTGCAAGACCAAGGCGTCGCTGCTGGCGCGGTGGCGGCGCAGCTGTTGCTCGGCACGCACCTGGTCCAGCACCCCGCCCCAGCGCAACGCCTCGGCCTCGCTGAGCAGGCTGCGCAAATCGGCAAGGCGAAAGCTGGGGTTCATGTCCGCCACATCAAACAACCGGCACAGCCAGGGATAGTCATGGCCCCAGGCATCGCAGTAGACGGTTTGGCCGGCGAGCCGGCGGTTGATTTGCTCGGCCACCCACAAGGGTGCTTTGCCATGGCGCAACAAAATCTCGCGGGTGATGCCGTGCAGGGCCTCGGCCGAGGCGTCCCAATGCAGCCAATCGGGCTGGGGCTGGATCAAACAACAAAACACCGCGCCGGCCGGGTCGACGAAACCAATCTCGATCGGATAGCTGCCGCGGCCAAAACCCGAGGCTTCCAAGTCAAGGATGGTGGGCGGCGTCATGCG
>JADMJQ010000266.1:17135-21957 GCA_018780415.1 Roseateles sp.
ACGCCGGCTAGGCAGGGTTGTCGATGATAAGTTCGCGCTCGAACAGCTCGATCGCCGCCTTGGCGACTTGTTGGGTGTCGTAATAGGCATAGGCGCTGACGGCCGCCGCACCCACCACCGGCACCCAGCGCGACACGCCTTTTTGCAGCACCCGCTGGCTCAGTTTGGCGCCGACAGCGCCGACCACGCGCTGCAGCAGCGCCGTGCTGGCCGGCCGTATCAAAACGCGCTGGCCAACCCGCACCGCCAAGTCACGCACCGCCTGCGCCGCCGTGTGGCGGAACAGGCAGTAAATCATCTGCGCCTGGCCGAGCTGGGCCGAGCGGCCGTAGAGCGCGGCGATGTCGGCCACCAATTGCGACTGGATATGCCAGACCGCCGCCATCTCCGGCAATATCGTCAGCCAGCCCAAGGGTCCCGGCGGCAGGGCGAATGCGCCGGCCGCCATCGCGGCCTTGGAGGCCGCCTCGCTGCCGGCCTTTTTCGCTGCTTGAGCCGCCAGCGAGAGGCTGGCGCTGGGCAAGACCTTGGGCTCGGGCGCTGTGCCGATCAGCTTGAGCAAAGCGGTCGACAAGCGCGACTGCAAAGGCTCTTGAGATGGATCCAGGGGCAGATATTCCTTCTTGGTCATGGCGCGACTCTACACGGCGCGGGGCGGTGCCCGGTCAAAACAAGCTGGACAGCGCCCGTTCGGCGATGGCGCGCAGCGAGCCGAACAAGAGCTCAAGCAGCCAGCGTAGAAAAGCCACGGTCACGTCGGCCAGCGCCACCACCTTGCGCCCGAGGAAGGAGAAAATCGCGGCGATCAGGCCCTTCAGCTGCCAACCGATTTCCTTGGACAACTGGGCCGAGCGGCTCAACAGCCAGGCGACCTGATCAAGCACGGTGGCCCCCGTCGCCAGGCTCAAGCCGACGCCCCCCATCACCAGCTTGCCGGCCGCCGCCAGCAACCACGACAGCGCCCGACCAATCATGCCAAGCACATGGGCCGAGCCTTTCAAAAGACTGCCATGGCCGCTGGCGGCCTGCTCCAACCAGGACTTCACCTGCAGTGAATCGAGCAGGCCCAGCGGTTTGAGATCGTTCCAGCCAAGGCCCGCCACGCCGGGGATGTAGCTAACCTTCATCTTGTGCCCGTCGAAGCTGATGGGCAGATTGGAGGTACTGGGAATCTGTAGACCGGCCTCGCCGAAGGGCAGATGCCAGAACGGAAACAGCGGAATCATAGGCACCGGATCGACCGGATTGGAGACGCGGTAGATGCGCGGCCCCATGCGCTGGGTCAGCGAGCGTGCGAACAGGCCGTCGCCCGAGCGCGGCGCGCCGAAGGTGTAGAGGCAGACCTCGGCCACCCGCTCATGGGTCAGGAAGTCGGCGTTCAAGGCGGCCAGCGCGCCGCCCAGGCTGTGGCCGATGCAATGGATGCGGCTGGGGTTACGGCCGCGCAGAAATTCGCGCAGCGCCGGCACATAGGATTTCCAGACCTGGTTGAAGCCGGCATGAACCGGCAGGCCCGAGGGGCCGCGCTGGACGGCGATGTTCGCGTCGGTCAGCCAGTCGGCCATCATCGCCGTGCCGCGCGTAGCCAGCAGCACTTCATTGGCATAGACGCCGGTGCCAGCCGCGATATAGCCAAAGCCCGACAGCGGCTTCCACGCCAGCACGCCCGACTTGCCGGTGAAACGGGATTGGTCGCTGACCGCGAACATGTCTTCGCAGCCGAGTCGGCCGCCGAATTCATGCACCGTGCTGACGCTGTCGTTTTGCAGCAGGTAGACGCCGCTGGCGATATCGGCGGCCTGAGTTGGGGTAAATGTGTGCATGGGCTTGAACCGCTCTCGATCAATCAATCAATTGAATTCGCAAAGACCCATGATCTCGCCGCGGCGCAACGGCTCTGCGTCTAGATTACAGGTTACTTTGATCGGCTTGCCCTGGTTCTCGCTGTTGCTGTCGTAGTCACGTTTGAAACTCATCCAGGCCTTGTAGCTCTTGCCGCCATGCTGGATCAAGATGCTTTGCTTGATGACGGGCTCATGCGGCAGCAGCGAGCCCAGGAACGAGCTGCGCTCGATCACCGGCAGGCTGAACTCGCCGGCCGCGTTGGTACTGGTGCTGTCGCTGCCGTCCTCGCTCTTCCAAGCCCAATGAAAACTACGCTCCAGCGTTGCCCCCGCGACCGGTTTGCCGGCCAGCAAGACCCGCCCCTGGACCGCCGAAAAAAGCACCATCTTTGCCATTGCCGTTCCTTGCATCACACCGAGCAGCAGCACCGCAATGCCTGCCGTCTTGAAAAAAAAGAATGGGCGCCTCGTCATCATTGCCTGGGCTCCTGCTTTGAAAAATTATCGCGGGCCGATGTGACCAGAGGGCTGGCGGCTTGTCAATCGCCTGTGCGGGCGAAGCGGTGCCCGGCAAGGTTGCCGCATCCCGTGGCAAGGGGCCGGCCCTAACGATCACGGCGCTCTGACTGGGCGAGCACCCGTGCGAACCGCTTGGGTCGGCAAACCGTTTAGGGGATGGGCGAGTCGGCGCTAGCTGCGTATTCTTTTGATGCGTCCACCACCCACCGATATCAGGAGGTCCACGATGAGGCTGCAACCCCGCGCGGCAAAGGCCCGCCCCTATCATCTGAACATTCATCACCCTGCCCCACGCGATCCCGGCTATCGCAAATGGCCCATCAGGCTGCTGGCTGCAGGCCTGCTCTGCGCGTCGCTGCCGGCGGCTCATGCCGTGACCACCAGCTGGATCGCCGCCGGCGGTGGCAACTGGGAAGACGCCGCGAACTGGTCGGCCGGGGTGCCGCAAATGTCAGACATGGCCTTGGTCACTCCGCTGACGAAACCGGCTTCCGGCGTGGTCATCAACACCGCCACCACGATAGCCGGCCTGGGTTTGGCCAATGTCAATATGCGAGTGGCGGCCGACCTGACGGTGACCGGCGCCACGACCTGGGACGAGTCGGGGGCATTCGCCGGCAACATCACCTTCGCGAACGCAGCGAATATCTGGCTCGCGGGATCGCTCAGCCTGACGGGCAACACGGCCAAGGGCGTCAACAACACCGGGGTGCTGGATCTGGCCGGCGCAACCAGTTGGAGCGGCAGTCTGTCGGCCGGCGGCAGCAATCTGACCGTCGGCATCACCTCGCCCAACACCGTCATGCGCAATCGCGGCGTGTTCACCGACTCGAATGGCTTTGACACCTCCATCTCAGGACGGGGCACCTTCGACAACCAGGGCAATTTCGTCAAATCCGGCGCGTCGCTGACGCGCATAGACGTCGCCGACTTCCGCAACTCGGGCTCGGTGACCGTCAGCGCCGGCACCCTGGTGCTGCCGACGATGTCGGGCGTGCACAGCGGCAGCTGGCAGGTCAATGCAGGCAGCGTGCTGAACATCGCCGGCGGCACGCCGACCCTGACGGGCACCTTGGGCGGCGGCGGCACCCTGCTCATCAGCGGGGGTACGGTGACCGTGGAAGGCTTCGGCCGCAACGTACCCACGCTGCTGGACGGCGGCACACTGGCCGGCAGCCACCAAGTGTTCGATGGGCCATTCACCTGGCGCACGGGTGCGCTGGCCGGCAACGGGATAACGCTGTTGACCGGCACTGTGACGCTCGAAGGCAGCGCGGCCAAGGTCATAGGGGCGGGCCGCGACGTCACTAGCTACGGACAGACCACTTGGTCCGGCGGCGCCTTGACCATAGGCCAAGGCGGTGCGCTGCCGACCACCTTCGTCAACAACGGCGAGTTCCGAGACATCGATGGCGGCTCCCGCACGCTCAATGGGATCGGCTTCGGGCTGTCGACCTTCGTCAATGCCGACGGCTACGTCAAGACCGGGGCGGGCAGAACGCTGGTGTCCAGCCTGCTGTTTGACAACCAGGGCAGCCTCGACGTCCGCGCCGGCTTGATGCAGTTCACGGCGGGGCTGAGCAACTCCGGCCTGATCCACACCGCAGCAGGCGCCGGCGTGCTCGTCACGGCGGCTGTGCCGCTTGAGAACACCGGCACGCTGGCCGGAGACGGCGCCATCGATGCCGTGATGTCCATCATCAACCGGGGGCTGATCAGCCCGGGCAGCTCGATAGGCACGCTCACGGCGGGCAGCGTCACGCTCGCTCCAGAAGGCACATTGAAGATCGAACTCGGTGACGCGGGAGAGGCTGACCTGCTGAAGCTGACCGGGACGGTGGTGCTCGGTGGCACGCTGGATCTCTGGAATGCCGGCTACACGCCCCAGCTCGGCGACAGCTTTGAAGTGCTTCAGTTCGGCAGCCGGTCGGGCACGTCCAGCTTCGACGCCATCCGGCTCAACGGCTTCGGCCAGGGGCTGGTTTTTGATGTGCTCTACGGCACCGGGGACGTCCGGTTGGTCGTGACGGCGGTGCCGGAACCGGGCGTGGTCGCGTTGTGGCTGACTGGTCTTTGCGTGCTCGGCGGGCTGGCCAGGCGAGGTGGGCGAGCCAAGGGCGGCGCTCAAAATTTCGGAATTTAATGAATTCTAACTTGTACACGCAGGGATGAGACATAATTTCGGAATTCAAGTAATTAACCGTCCATGCTTCGGTCGATGGCCGAAATCCCTGGAATTCCGAAATGACCTCCAAACCCACCGCCCCGCCCGAGCTCCTGCGCATGATCGACCCCGGCAGCTTTGGCCCGGCCATCCGAGCGCGTCGCCGCGCGCAGTCGTTGCGCATTGACGACGCGGCCTCGTTGAGCGGCGTCTCCGTCGACCTGCTCTCCCGCCTCGAAAACGGCAAGGGCTCCGTGCGACTGGACAAGCTGCTGGCGGTGTTGGACAGCCTGGG
>JADMJQ010000230.1 GCA_018780415.1 Roseateles sp.
GCTGGAAAAGCGCATCATGTTCCGCCGCGCCATGAAGCGTGCGATGCAGAACGCAATGCGTCTTGGCGCCCTGGGCATCAAGATCATGTCCTCGGGCCGTTTGAACGGCATCGAAATCGCCCGTTGCGAGTGGTATCGCGAAGGCCGCGTGCCTCTTCATACGCTGAAGGCTGACATTGACTACGGCTTCTCGGAAGCCAGCACCACTTACGGCATTATTGGCGTGAACGTCTGGGTTTACCGTGGTGACCGTTTGGCCAATGGCGATGCGCCGGTGATCAAGAGCGATGCAGGTGATGATGATCGTCGCCCACGTCGCAATGCTCGCCCTGGCGCTCCAGCCGGCCGTGGCCGTCCTGGTGACAGCCGTGGTGGTCCGCGTTCGAGTGGCGCTCCTGGTGAGGGCGGCGACAAGCCGGCCGCAGCAGGTGACGCAGCCCAGCCCGCTGCCAAGCGCGTGGTCCGCAAGGTCGCGCCCGTTGGTGGCGAGGCCAAAGGAGAATAACAATGCTGCAACCAGCTCGTCGCAAATACCGCAAGGAGCAAAAGGGTCGTAACACTGGTGTTGCAACCCGCGGCGCTGCCGTGTCTTTCGGTGACTTTGGCCTGAAGGCTACCGAACGCGGCCGTCTGACGGCTCGTCAAATCGAAGCTGCACGTCGTGCAATCTCGCGCCATATCAAGCGCGGTGGTCGCATCTTCATTCGCATCTTCCCTGACAAGCCGATCTCCCAGAAGCCTGCTGAAGTCCGGATGGGTAACGGCAAGGGCAATCCAGAGTACTACGTCGCTGAGATTCAGCCAGGCAAGGTGCTCTACGAGATCAACGGTGTGCCAGAAGCCTTGGCTCGCGAAGCGTTCACGTTGGCTGCTGCAAAGCTGCCATTGCGTTGCACCTTCGTGACTCGCCAGGTCGGCACCTGAAGCGGAGAACACCATGAATGCATCTGAACTGCGTAGCAAAGATGTCGCGGCCTTGGAAAAGGAAGTGACCGATCTGCTGAAGGCCCATTTCGGTCTGCGCATGCAAAAAGCGACGCAACAGTTGACCAACCACACTGTGTTGGGTAACACGCGCCGTGACATTGCTCGCGTCAAGACTGTTTTGGCCGAGAAGAAGAAGGGAGCCGCGAAATGACGCAAGCTCAAGAGAAGAACACACGTACCCTGGTGGGCCGTGTGGTCAGCGACAAGCGCTCCAAGACCGTGACCGTGCTCGTTGAGCGCCGTGCAAAGCACGAGCTCTACGGCAAGATCGTCGCGCTGTCCCGCAAGTACCACGCTCATGACGAAAAGGGCGAGTACAAGATGGGCGACGTCGTTGAAATCGCTGAAGGCAGGCCAATTTCGAAGACCAAGAGCTGGGTTGTGACCCGCTTGGTCGAGAAGGCTCAAATCGTTTGATTTGGACTGACGGCATCAACGCAAAACGGCCTAAAGCCTGATTGCGGCAAGACGGTCGGCGCGCTAGGGAACTAGCGACCGGCCGTTTTTTTGCATTTCGGTGCTCGGTCTCGGAATGCCTCACTTTGGAGAACTCTTATGCTGAAGATTGGTGATCAAGTCCCGGCCGGTTCGCTGCAAGAATTTGTCGAAACCGAGGGCGGCGCTTGTTCGGTCGGCCCAAATACGGTCGATGTGGCGGCGGCCCTGGCTGGCAAAACGGTTGCTGTATTCGCGCTTCCTGGCGCTTTTACGCCGACTTGCTCTGCGCAGCATGTGCCCGGCTATGTCGCTCAGGCGGACGCGCTCAAGGCGGCTGGTGTTGATGAGATTTGGTGCGTGTCGGTCAATGACGTGTTTGTCATGGGTGCCTGGGGCCGTGATTTGGCGGTCGGTGGCAAAGTGCGCATGATGGCCGACGGCAGCGCCGAGTTCACCAAGGCGACTGGATTGACGCTCGATTTGACAGCGCGCGGCATGGGCTTGCGTTCGCAGCGGTACTCGATGCTGCTGGTGAACGGCCAGGTCAAGACGCTCAATATCGAGGCTGCCGGCAAGTTTGAAGTTAGCGATGCGTCAACCATGTTGGCACAGGCCGTAGCGCGCTAACGTCCTGCAGTGTCACAGAATTGCGGCAGGGACTATTCTTCTGCTGCCTTAAAGATATTTCACGCCGGGGCTTGACGGCGGCTCGGCTTTTGATGCACAATCTAAAGCTTCGCCGAACGCAAGGCGCATCTCATGGTGCGTTAAGGCCTCGGATCCGCCCTCTACTGCTGGGTGTAAGGTCATCACGGGTGTGATGGGTTTTCACTTGGTCAACGGGCCCAAGACTGACCGATGAACTCCCTGGCCTAGGCTTGGTGGTGATTTGGGAAAAGTTGGGGATAGACATGATTCAAATGCAATCGCGACTCGACGTCGCGGACAACACTGGCGCTAAATCCGTCATGTGCATCAAGGTGCTTGGTGGATCCAGGCGCCGGTATGCAGGGATTGGTGACATTATCAAGGTCAGCATCAAAGAAGCTGCGCCTCGGTCCCGAGTGAAAAAGGGCGAGGTTTACAGTGCAGTGGTCGTTCGTACCGCCAAGGGTGTTCGTCGTCAAGACGGCTCGCTGGTGAAGTTCGACGGCAATGCTGCTGTGCTGCTGAACGCCAAGCTGGAGCCAATC
>JADMJQ010000190.1 GCA_018780415.1 Roseateles sp.
GCAGGCGCAGGATAGCGCACCTGGTCGGCACCGGCCTCCCAACGGGCCTTGGGAGTTTCCTTCGTCTCCGAATGTTCTCGGGCGTGGTAGACGCCTTTGATCCAGGCCCACAAAAACTGATTCAGTTCCTCAAGAGTCTGGATGTTCGCGCGCTGGGCTTCGGGATAGAACGATTTCTTGAGGGTCCCGAACCACCTTTCAATTTTGCCCTTCGAAAAGACTGTCAAATACACCCTATGAGGACGAATCGAAGCGTTCCTTTCGTGTCACCCATCCCTCTCATCCGCTCTGCGGACGAGAATTTCAATTGGTAGACTACCGGTCTACCTGGGGTGAAGACCGCGTTTACTACCTGGACGAAGGAGGGGCCCTGAAGCGGCTCCCCGCCTCGTGGACGGACTTTCTGGACCCGGACCCTTTTGTTGTAATTGCGGCGGGCAGATCATGCTTCCGTTGGGACGATCTTGTCCAATTGGCTGACCTGCTGGGCGGACTAAAACGGACTGCTGCGACTTAATACCCTGTAAAGCGAAATTCGTCCCTGTGTAAATAAAATTACGCCACCAGTTCGGTCGAATCCAACTTGGCTAGACGTCGGTACACCGAAGGTTTGTTCCCAGTATTTACCAAATACTAGTGGCCGACTGCTTTCTGTCAGAACAGGTCTTGACAAACTTTCATTATGGCATAAAATACTTTACACATGGAGGTTGCCTTGAAATCTGAAAAACCGAAAGCCGAAATTCTTCGTGAGTCAGGAACGTTAAATTCCAACGCCAAGGAGGTTCAAGACGCACAGTTTCTTGGCAGCAATTTTTTCGACCCTCGGGACTTGCTTCAGGTAAAATACGAGATGCTGAGAAGGGTTCAAGAGGGCCTGTCAGTGGCCCAGGCCGCTTCTACTTTCGGATTTTCTCGGCCGTCATTCTACAAGGCCCAATCAGACTTCACACAGGCTGGACTGCCTGGCTTGATTCCAAGGAAGCGAGGGCCTCAGAGCGGCCACAAGCTTACTGACGAGATCGTAGATTTTGTCGAGAAATCTCTTCGAGAAAAACCAACACTAAATGCGCTGGCTTTGACCGAGCTGGTCGAGAGGCAGTTCGATGTCAGAGTTCACGCGCGCAGTATCCAGCGTGCGCTGGAGCGGCGCTCAAAAAAAAACTGACAGCCAGCCTGAGGCATCGAGGGACTCGACAGCTGACGACCCCCTGGCGTCTCAGTACGAACTGCTGCGAAGGGAGGCCCTCGGCATTGCTGAGCCTGGCCAGAGGGGCCAGGGCCTCGTTCTTTTCATGCGTCGAGGAACCAGAGAATGGATACGCGCTTGGTCCACTTGTAGTAGGCCAGGGCCGCCGGCAAAGGGGCCGGTGGATAGCGCGAAATTGGAGCTCAATGGGCTGGGCGGCCAGGTGGCCGTCGTATTGGCTGGGATGGCACTGGCTGCGGGAGGAGTAAGGATATGATTGAACTTCAGGGGAAAGTTACGGCGCGGCATTTGAAACGAAAAGCCTACCTGTATGTCAGGCAGTCTACTTTGCGCCAAGTGCTCGAGAACACAGAGAGCACTAAGCGCCAGTACGCTTTGCGTCAGCGGGCGGTGGCGCTGGGGTGGTCCGAAGATGAGACGGTGGTCATCGACCACGACTTAGGCCAGTCGGGGGCTGGTGCCGCAGACAGAGAGGGCTTCCAACGCCTTGTAACCGAGGTGGGCATGGGGAGAGCCGGCATCGTGATGGGGCTCGAGGTTTCTCGTTTAGCGCGAAACTGCGCGGACTGGCATCGGTTGCTCGAGATCTGCGCACTTTCAGACACCCTTATTCTTGACGAAGATGGCGTATACGACCCATCCCACTTCAATGACCGTCTCCTCCTCGGGTTAAAAGGCACCATGTCGGAGGCTGAACTTCACGTAATGAGAGCCCGACTACAGGGTGGCTTGATGGCCAAAGCCCGCCGGGGCGACCTTGCAGCTCCCCTACCGATCGGATTTGTATATGATCACCAGAACCGCGTCGTTTTGGACCCAGACAAGCAAATCCAGGAATCAGTCCGCCACCTTTTTCTAACTTTCGACCGAACTGGGTCTGCCACGGCGACGGTCAAGGCTTTCAAGAAGGAAGGGCTCCTGTTTCCACGTCGGCCGCGAAAAGGGGGGTGGGAGGGACCTATACTCTGGGCGCCTCTAATGCACTCTCGAGCTTTGTTTCTACTGCATAATCCTCGCTATGCGGGCGTCTTTTTTTACGGCCAACTGCGGCAACGAAAGGCCCCAAACGGAAAGAGAATCTACAAGCGGGTTCCGCCTGAAGAGTGCTATGCCTTCATTCGAGACGCTCACCCCGGATACATTACGTGGGAACAGTTCGAAAATCACCAACGTCGACTGCAGGAAAACTCAAACGCGCTGGGCCCGGACCGGACCAAGAGCCCACCGCGCGAAGGCCTGGCATTGCTCCAAGGATTGGTCATTTGTGGTCGGTGCGGGGAGCGCATGACCATCCGATACCATCAGCGAAAGTCCGGCATTGTGCCTGATTACGTTTGCCAACGCGATGGAATCGAGCAGGGCAAATCTGCATGTCAGAGCATTCACGGTGAGGCGA
>JADMJQ010000050.1:0-8697 GCA_018780415.1 Roseateles sp.
GGCTGATGGCGCTGACATAGCGGCTCTTGGCCTGGTTGGCTTGCTCGGCGCTCAGCTGCGCCTGCTCGGCCGCTTGCTTGGCCCTTTGCAAGGCTTCGTCCGTGCGGGCGTGCGAGGCAATCTCCAGCATCAGCGCCTGGGTCTGGCGATTCGATTCCTCTTGCGCGACTTCGCGGCTCTGGTGCGCCAGCACCAGCCACCAGGCCGCGATGCCGACGCCAAGGCCCAGCAGCAGATAGGCCTTCACAAAGCCATTGCGCAGGCTTTGCGCGGCTTCAGGCGCGGCATCCATCAAACCTCGCAACTCCTGGTGATAGAGCAGGCCGAATAGCGCGGCCAGCAAGGGCATCAGCACCGCCATCAAGAGCAGAAAGTGGCCCAGGCCGGTGTCCAGCCAGGGCCAGGTCTTGCGCGGCAAGATCTTGTGTAGCGCCGCCCGCCATTGCGCCGAGAGCTTGGCCTGCGGCTTGCAAAGGTCACCGCAGCGCGCGTCCAGCGTGCAGCAGAGTGAGCAGATCGGGCCTTGGTAGGCGGGGCAATGCGCCATGTCCGGGCCTTCATATTCGCGCTCGCAAATCACGCAACAGCGGGTTTCCAGGCGCCCGTATTTGCCCTGCTCTTGATGATCAGGCCGGCGCGCCAGGTAGTAGCGGCCGCCGGTGGCCCAGGCAATCAAGGGCGCGGTGACAAAGGCGGTGGCCATCGCGATGACGGCCGAGAAGGCTTGCGCCAGCTCGCCCATCAGGCCCAGATGCGCGCCCATCGAGAGCAGCGAAGCCAGCGCCATCGCACCGACGCCGACCGGGTTGATGTCGTACAGATGAGCGCGCTTGAACTCGATGCCGGGCGGCGACAGGCCCAGCGGCTTGTTGATCACCAGATCGGCCACCACGGCCATGATCCAGGCAATCGCCACATTGGCATACAGACCCAGCACCTGGCCCAAGGCCTCGAACACATTCATCTCCATCAGCATGAAGGCGATCAGGGTGTTGAACACCACCCACACCACGCGGCCCGGGTGGCTGTGGGTCAGTCGGGAAAAAAAGTTACTCCAGGCGAGCGAACCGGCATAGGCATTGGTGACATTGATCTTGAGCTGCGAGATCACCACGAACATGGCGGTGGCCGCGACCGCCCAGCCATAGCGCGGGAACACATATTCATAAGCGGCCAGATACATCTGATTCGGGTCCACCGCGCGCTCGGGCGGCACCATATGCTGCAGCGCCAGCCAGGCCAGGAGCGCACCGCCCAGCATTTTGGCCACGCCCAGCAACACCCAGCCCGGCCCGCCGATCAGCACGGCGGCCCACCAGCGGCGCTTGTCGGCGGGGCTGGCCTTGTCAGGCAAAGCCGGCATGAAGCGCAGATAGTCGGCTTGCTCGCCCATTTGCGTGATCAAGGCGATGCCCACCGTCAACGCAGCACCAAAGTGGACCAAACTAAACCCGGAATCGTGCGATTGCGAGCCAGCATGGTGCACAACGCCCGCAAACGCAGCAGGGTCCTTGAACAGCACCACCGCGAAGGGCAGCACCAGCATGAACAGCCACAGCGGTTGGGTGATCAATTGCAAGCGGCTGATGGCCGACACGCCGTGGGTGACCAGCGGGATCACCACCAACGCGCAGATCAGATAGCCCCAGCGCGGCGGGATGTCCAGCGCCAGGTCCAGTGCATAGGCCATCACGGCGGCTTCGAGCGCGAAGAAGATGAAGGTGAAGGACGCGTAGATCAGCGAGGTGAAGGTGGAGCCGATATAGCCAAAGCCGGCCCCTCGGGTCAACAGGTCCATATCGACGCCGTAGCGGGCCGCGTAGATGCTGATGGGCAGGCCGGCCAGGAAGATGATCAGGCCGGTGGCGAGGATGGCCCAGAAGGCATTGGCCCAGCCGTACTGGACCAGCAAGGTGGCGCCCACGGCTTCCAGGATCAGAAAGGCCGCAGCGCCAAAAGCGGTATTGGCGACGCGGAAATTGGACCAGCGCCGAAAGCGTTGCGGCGTGTAGCGCAGCGCGTAGTCCTCCAGCGTTTCGCTCGCCACCCAAGCGTTGTAGTCGCGCCGCACCTTGATGACGCGCTGCGGGGCGGCTGCGGCGTTGAGGCTTGTTGCGGCGGGAGTGGTGGCTGGAATACGCATGGCTGGGGGAAAGCCGTGCAGATTTCGTGCCTGCAGATGCGGCACGGCACTTGCTTAGAAAAGTGCACTTCATAGAACAGGCTCGGCATGGAACTTACTCCCCGCGAAAAAGACAAGCTCCTGATCTTCACCGCTGCCTTGCTGGCCGAGCGCCGCCGCGCGCGCGGGCTCAAGCTCAACTATCCGGAAGCAGTGGCCTTCATCAGCGCCGCGGTGATGGAAGGCGCCCGCGATGGCAAGACCGTCGCGCAGCTGATGAGCGAGGGCCGCAATGTGCTCACTCGCGCCGATGTGATGGACGGCATCGCCGAGATGATTGCCGACATCCAGGTCGAGGCGACCTTTCCCGATGGCACCAAGCTGGTGACCGTGCATCAACCGATTGTTTGATCAAAAGGATCTAGGCCCATCATGAAACGCGTTTTTGTCACCGCGCTGTCAGCTCTGTTGCCCGTCTTGGCCGCCTCCCATACCGGTGGCGTGGATCATGGCCACGACTTCATCAGCGGCTTTGTTCACCCCTTGACCGGCGCCGACCATATGGCCGCCATGCTGGCGGTCGGCTTGTGGAGCGGCTTGGCGCTGCGCCGGCCTTGGGCGGCGCCGCTGGCTTTTGCCCTGATGCTGTTGGCGGGCGCCTTGACCGGCCTCTTGGGCCTTGGCGATCTGGGTCTGCCCCTGGTGGAGCCCATGATCGCGGCCTCGGTGCTGGCCCTGGGCTTGCTGGCGGCGGTTCGGCAGGCGATGGCCGCCGGCGCAGCGATCGCGCTGGTGGGCTGCTTTGCTTTCTTCCATGGCCTGGCGCATGGCAGCGAGCTTGACGGCAGCGTGGCCCTGCTGGGCATGATTTTGGCGACCGGGCTCTTGCATCTGGCCGGTTTGTTGCTGGGGCTGGCGCTGCGCCGCCAAGCGCGCTGGAACTTAGGGCTGAGCCGCGCGCTCGGCGCCGGCATCGCGCTGCTGGGCCTGGGTCTTGGTTTGGGTCTTCTGGCCCGGATGGCTTGAACCATGACCCCCGGTGAACTCTTCACGCCCGCCGGCGAGCATCAGCTCAACCCCGGCCGGCGCACGCTCAGCCTGGTGGTGCAAAACGCCGGTGATCGGCCTATCCAGGTCGGCTCGCACTATCACTTTGCCGAGACCAATGCGGCGCTGAGCTTCGACCGCGCCGCCGCGCGCGGCATGCGCTTGAACATCGCCTCCGGCCTGGCCGTGCGCTTCGAGCCGGGCCAACAGCGCACGGTCGAGCTGGTCGATCTGGCCGGCGAGCGCATCGTCTACGGCTTTCGCGGCTTGATCCAGGGAGCTTTGTAATGGCGACGATTGGACGGCGCGCATATGCCGAGATGTATGGCCCCACGGTCGGTGACCGGCTGCGCCTGGCCGACACCGACTTGATCATTGAGGTCGAGCAAGACCTGACCCTCCTGGCAGGTGGGTACGGGGAGGAAGTGAAATTCGGCGGCGGCAAGACCATACGCGACGGCATGGCGCAGTCGCAGCGCGGTCGAGATCAGGGTGCGGTCGACACGGTGATGACGAATGCGCTGATCCTCGACCACTGGGGCATCGTCAAGGCCGATATCGGCCTCAAGAACGGCCGCATTGTGGCCATCGGCAAGGCCGGCAACCCCGACACCCAGCCGGGCGTGGACATCATCATCGGCCCCGGCACCGAGATCATTGCCTGTGAAGGGATGATCGTGACGGCCGGCGCCGTCGACACTCATATCCACTTCATCTGCCCGCAGCAGATCGAGGAAGCGCTGGCCAGCGGTGTCACCACCATGTTGGGCGGCGGCACCGGGCCGGCCACCGGCACATTTGCGACCACCTGCACGCCGGGTGCTTGGCATATCGAGCGCATGCTGCAGGCGGCCGATGCTTTTCCAATGAACTTGGGCTTTATGGGCAAGGGCAATGCCAGTCTGCCGCTGGCCCTGCATGAGCAGATTGAGGCCGGCGCCATTGGCCTCAAGCTGCATGAAGACTGGGGCACGACGCCGGCGGCCATCGACAACTGCCTGAACGTGGCCGAGGCCACCGACACGCAAGTGGCCATCCACACCGACACGCTCAATGAGAGCGGCTTTGTCGAGGACACGGTGGCGGCGTTCAAGGGCCGCACCATCCATACCTTCCATACCGAGGGGGCCGGCGGCGGCCATGCGCCGGACATTCTGAAGGTGGTGGGCGAAGCTAATGTGCTGCCCTCTTCGACCAACCCGACCCGGCCCTACACCATCAACACGCTGGACGAGCATGTCGATATGTTGATGGTCTGCCACCACCTCGACCCCTCGATTGCCGAAGACCTGGCCTTTGCCGAGAGCCGCATCCGCCGCGAGACGATTGCGGCCGAAGACATCTTGCATGACCTGGGTGCCATCAGCATGTTCAGCTCCGACTCGCAGGCCATGGGCCGGGTCGGTGAGGTCATCATCCGCTGTTGGCAAACGGCGCACAAGATGAAGCAGCAACGCGGCGCTTTGCCCGGGGATGGGCCGCAAAACGACAACGCGCGAGTGAAACGTTATGTCGCCAAGTTATCTATCAACCCGGCCATCGCGCATGGCATCAGCCATGAGGTCGGCAGCATCGAGGTCGGCAAATGGGCCGATCTGGTGATCTGGAAGCCGGCCTTTTTCGGCGTCAAGCCCAGCTTCATCTTGAAGGGCGGCAGCATCGCGATGGCGGCGATGGGCGACCCCAGTGCCTCGATCCCGACGCCGCAGCCGGTGCATTACCGGCCGATGTTCGGCGCCTATGGCGGCGCTTTGGCGCGCGGCTCTTTGACTTTTGTGTCGCAGGCCGCGCTAGCCGCCGGGGTGGGTCAGCGCCATGGCTTGAACAAGACGCTGGCGGCGGTGAAAAACATTCGCGGCATCGGCAAGCGCGACATGATTCATAACGACTATCTGCCGCGCATGGAGGTCGATGCGCAGACCTATGCGGTGCGTGCCGACGGTCTGCTCTTGACCTGCGAGCCCGCGACCTCGCTGCCGATGGCGCAGCGCTATTTCCTGTTCTGACCTCAGTGAATGTTTCTTCTTTTTTCCTATGTCTATCCTTGCTCCCGAACTTTTGATCCGCCTCGACGATTTGAGCGATCCGCGCATTGCCGCTTTTCTTGAAGAACATATGCAGGATATGCGTGCGGCATCGCCGCCGGAAAGCGTGCACGCGCTCGACTTGGCGGCGCTGCGCAAGCCCGGCATCAGCTTCTGGTCGGCTTGGTTTTTGGACGAGTCTGGCGCTGAGACCCTGGTCGGCACGGCGGCGCTGAAACGTCTGGATGACAGTCATGCCGAGCTGAAGTCCATGCGCACCGCCGCTGCGCTGCGCGGCCGCGGGCTGGCGCGTGCCATGCTCGCTCATGTGCTGAGCCAAGCGCGCCTGCAAGGTTTTCGCCGCCTGAGCCTGGAGACCGGTCCGCAGGACTTCTTTGCGCCGGCGCGTGGCCTGTATCAGCGCGAGGGCTTTTTACCTTGCGCACCGTTTGGCAGTTATGTGGAAGATCCGTATAGCTTCTTCATGAGCATAGCGCTGTGAGCACCGCGATGCTGCAAGTCTCAAAGTTGCTGCCGCAGGGCCAGGGCTTGGCGCCCGTACTGCTCAAGCGCGCCGCCGAGTTGGTGCTGGACTGGGATGCGCGGCAAAAAAGCCGCATCCAGGCGACGGACAGCCAGGGTCGTGAGCTGGGTATCTTTTTGCCACGCGGCACGCAGCTGCGCGGCGGCGATGTGCTGGTGGCCGAAGACGGCAGCCTCATTCGCGTGCTCGCGGCGCCGCAAGCGCTCTTGCGCATCAGCGCCTGCGGCAGCCATGGCTCGCCTTTCGATCTGACCCGCGCGGCCTACCATCTGGGCAATCGCCATGTGCCGATCGAGCTGCGGCCAGACTATCTGCAGATCGAGCCCGACCATGTGCTGGCCGCCATGTTGCGCGCCCAGCATCTGACGGTCACCGAGGTGGACGCGCCCTTCGAGCCCGAAGGCGGGGCTTATGGGGCTGGGCATGGCGCCGGGCATGGGCACTCGCATGCCCACGGGCATGACCATGACCATGACCATCACCATGCGCATGGCCACGGCCACGGCCATAGCCACACATGAGCGCGCTGCTGCAACTGATCTGGCTGGCCTCGCCCGCGCTGCCGATTGGTGGTTTTTCCTATTCCGAGGGCCTGGAGTCGGCGATCGAGCATGGCCTAGTACGCGACGAAGCTTCGGCCGCCGAGTGGCTGTCGCAGCAATTGGCGCTGACGCAAACGCGCGGCGACTTGGCCCTGGCGGCGCGCGCGCTGCCGGCCTGGCGCGAAGGCGATCTGCCCGCCTTGAAGGTGCTGAATGATTGGGTGCTGCAAACCCGCGAGACGGCCGAGCTGCGCTTGCAGACCGAGCAAATGGGGCGCTCACTCTTGGATTGGCTGCGCAATCACCACACCGCCAGCCCCGAGCAGATCGCGCAGTGCCAGGCCCTGGGTCAGCCGACCTATCCGCTGGTGATGGCCTTGGCACTCGCCAGCAGCGGCGCGGCGCTGGCCGATGGTTTGCTGGCCTATGCCTTTGGCTGGGCCGAGAATATGGTCGGTGCGGCCATCAAGTCGGTGCCGCTGGGCCAGAGCGCCGGTCAGCGCATGCTGGCCCGCTTGGCGGCCGAAATCCCCGCCGCCGTGGCGCAGGCGATGGCGCTGGCCGAACGTGATCAGCGCCAGGCTTTTTCTCCGATGCTGGCGATTCTGTCGGCGCGGCATGAAACCCAATACTCACGTCTATTCCGATCATGAACACAGCACTGCACCAAATCCCCCATCGCAGCAAGAAGCTGCCGCCGCTGCGGGTCGGCATCGGCGGCCCGGTCGGCTCGGGCAAGACTACCTTGCTGGAGATGCTTTGCAAGGCCATGCGCGAGCGCTGGGACTTGGTCGCCATCACCAACGACATCTACACCAAGGAAGATCAGCGCCTGCTGACCGTCAGCGGTGCGCTGCCGGCCGAGCGCATCCTGGGGGTGGAGACCGGCGGCTGCCCGCATACGGCCATCCGTGAAGATTGCTCGATCAACCTCGAAGCGATTGACCGCATGCTGGCCGAGTTCCCGGATGCCGATGTGGTGTTCATCGAATCCGGCGGCGACAACCTGGCCGCCACCTTCAGCCCCGAGCTGAGTGATCTAACGATTTATGTGATCGACGTCGCCGCCGGTGAAAAGATCCCGCGCAAGGGCGGGCCGGGCATCACCAAGAGCGATCTGTTCGTCATCAACAAGACCGATCTGGCGCCCTATGTGGGCGCCAATCTGGACGTGATGGAGGCCGACACCAAGCGCATGCGCGGGGCCAAGCCCTATGTGATGACCAACCTGAAGACGCAAGCCGGTGTGGCCGAGGTGGTGGATTTCATCCAACGGCGCGGCATGCTGACCAGCTGATCCCGCCGCGGCGGCGACAATGGGTGATGAATACCATTCTGCCCCTGCATTTGTTGTTTGCCCCCTCGGTTGCCGACCCCAGCCCGCTGATCCTTTACCACGGCCGCGGCTGCTCCGACGGCTTCGCCGCAGCACTGGCGGGCTGGATCTTCTACGAGGGGCAGGCCGAGTTCGTCGGGCTTGACCATGGCCAGGTGCAGACCCTGGCGGATCTGCCGGCCCTCGATGGGCGCGCGGTCTACATCCTCGATTTTTCATTCCCGGCAGAAATCTTGGCGGGCATTGACGAGCGCGCTTCCAAACTCGTGCTGCTGGATCACCACAAGAGCGCGGCCGAGAAGCTCAGCGGTTTTGCCTGCCGCTGCGGCGTGGTGCACTTCGATATGAGCAAGTCCGGCGCGCGCTTGGCCTGGGAGTTTTTCCATCCCGGGCGGCCGCTGCCCGGTCTGGTGTGCTACGTCGAGGACCGGGATATCTGGGCCTGGCAATACCCCGAGAGCGGCGCGTTTTTGTCGGCGCTCGATATGGAGGCCAAGACCTTCGAGCGCTGGCAGGAAATTGCTGACTTCAGCGCCGAGCAGTTGACCGCCTTCATGGCACGCGGCGCGGCGATGGACGAAAAATACCGCAAGCTCTGCGCCGACTTGGCCGAGGGCGCTCAGCCTCTCAGCTTCAATGGCGTTGAGGGCTTGATGGTCAATGCGCCGGGCATGTTTCACAGCCTGGTGGGCGATTTGCTGTCGGCCAAATGCGGCAGCTTCGCGCTGATGTGGAGCGCCGGGCAGGGCGGGGCGGTGAAGGTCGGCCTGCGCTCACAGCGCGGCTTCGACTGCATTCCTTTTGCCGAAAGCATGGGCGGCGGCGGTCATGCGCAGGCTTGCGGCTTCCGCATGGGTGTGGAGCGCTTGCCGGAGCTGCTGAGCGGCGTATTTGGCCAGTAGGGCGGGGGTAATCACCGCCGGGCGGAGCGGGGGGCAGCTTCTAGAATAATGTTGCACCCGCACAAATTTGAAGCCGAGGAGATTTACATGGTCACTGCCCGCAAAAAAGCCGCGGGAAGCGCGTCGGAATCCGCAGCGGGCGAGCAGCCCAGCGGCGTTCGCGTGCTCAAGAAATATCCG
>JADMJQ010000050.1:8707-21163 GCA_018780415.1 Roseateles sp.
CTATGACACCCAGACCAGCAGCTACATCACCTTGGCCGATGTCAAGCAGATGATTTTTGCCGGCCAGGCCTTTGAGGTGCGCGACGCCAAAACGGCCGAAGACCTGACCCGCAGCATTCTTTTGCAGATCATTCTGGAAGAAGAAACCGGTGGCGTGCCGATGTTCAGCACCGCGGCCTTGGAGCAGATCATTCGCTTTTATGGCCACGCGATGCAGGGTGTGATGGGCGACTATCTGGAAAAGAATGTGCAGAGCTTCGGCGACTTGCAGGCCAAGTTCACCGAGCAGAGCAAGGGTCTTGCTTTCAGCCCCGAGCTGTGGAGCAAGTTCCTCGGCGCGCAGACACCGATGATGCAAGGCTTGATGGGCGGCTATGCCGAGCAGTCGAAAAACCTGCTCTCGCAAATGCAAGAGAAGATGCAAGAGCAGATCCAACAGGCATCGAGCTTGTTTCCTGGCATTGCCGGGATTCCGGGCATGCCCGGTTTCCCCAAAAAGTAGCTAAACGCGGGTTTTTGGCGCGGGCTTCTCGCCCGGCTTGCTGGGGATGAGCGAAAATCCCGCGATGAACACAATCACTACAAGCGGCACCGCCGCCGCAGCAGCGCCCAAGATCGGCTTCGTCAGCCTTGGCTGCCCGAAGGCTTTGACCGACTCCGAACTGATCCTGACCCAACTGCGGGCAGAGGGCTACGAGACCTCCAAGACCTTTGCTGGCGCCGATCTGGTGATCGTCAACACCTGCGGTTTCATTGACGACGCGGTACGCGAAAGCCTCGACACCATCGGCGAGGCCTTGGCCGAAAACGGCAAGGTCATCGTCACCGGCTGCCTCGGCGCCAAGGCCGGCACAAGTAGCCCCGACGCCGGTGGCTTGGTGCGCGAGATGCACCCCAGTGTGTTGGCCGTCACCGGCCCGCATGCGACGCAAGAGGTGATGGACGCGGTGCATTTGCACGTGCCAAAGCCGCATGATCCGTTCCTGGACCTGGTGCCCGAGTCGCGCGGCATTGCCGGCATCAAGCTGACCCCGCGCCATTACGCCTATCTGAAGATCAGCGAGGGTTGCAACCACCGCTGCACCTTCTGCATCATCCCCAGCATGCGCGGCGACCTGGTGTCGCGGCCGATCGGCGATGTGCTGAACGAGGCGCGCGCGCTGTTCGAGTCCGGCGTGAAGGAGTTGCTGGTGGTCAGCCAGGACACCAGTGCCTATGGTGTCGACGTCAAGTACCGCATGGGTTTTTGGGACGGCAAGCCGGTCAAGACCCGCATGCTCGACCTGGTGGCCCAGATGGGCGAGATGGCCAAGCAATACGGCGCCTGGGTGCGCCTGCACTACGTGTACCCCTATCCGCATGTGGACGAGGTCTTGCCGCTGATGGCCGAGGGCCTGATCCTGCCGTACTTGGACGTGCCGCTGCAGCACGCCCATCCCGATGTGCTCAAGCGCATGAAGCGCCCGGCCAGCGGTGAGAAAAATATGGAGCGCATCCTGCGCTGGCGCGAGATCTGTCCGGACATTGTGATTCGTTCAACCTTCATCGCCGGCTTCCCCGGTGAGACCGAAGCTGAGTTCCAGTATCTGCTGGACTTCATGGCCGAGGCGCGCATCGACCGAGCCGGCTGCTTCGCTTATTCGCCGGTGACGGGCGCCACGGCCAACGAGCTGGACGGTGCATTGCCACAGGAAGTGCGCGAAGAGCGCCGAGCACGCTTTATGGCGATCGCCGAAGCCGTGTCCACCGACAAACTGCGCTCGCGCATTGGTTCCACCATGCAAGTCTTGGTCGATTCAGCCCCGGCCATGGGTCGCAAGGGCGGCGTCGGCCGCAGCTATGCTGATGCGCCCGAGATCGACGGCACGGTGCGCCTGGCCGCGCCGCAAAAGGCCAGCAAGACGCTCAAGGTCGGTGAGTTCACCAAGGCCAAGATCGTTGCGGCCGAAGGCCATGACTTGATCGGCGTGCCGATCTAGTCGCTGTGCTTGACTCAAACGGGCTGCGGCCCGTTTTCTTTTTCCTGGTCGGAGTATTCACTTGAGCAAACGCGCCATCTCCACGGATCAAATCCACCACCCTTATCAGGCCCCCGAGGGCTGGAATGCGTTCCCGCCCGGCGTCTTCAAAGCGTCCACGGTGCTGTTCAAAAATACCGCCGACCTGCATCACTACCGCCCGCGTGACGGCCTCAGCTACCGCTACGGCCTGCACGGCACGCCGACCAGTTACACGCTGGCGGCGCGCATCGCCAGCCTGGAAAGCGCCCAGCATTGTCTGTTGGTGCCCAGCGGCTTGGCGGCGGTCACGCTGGTGAGCTTGGGCCTGTTGCGGCCCGGCGACGAGGTGCTGGTGCCCGACAACGTCTACGGCCAGAACCGCTATCTGAGCGAGTCCTGGTTGCCGCAGTTTGGCATCACATACAAGTTCTACGATCCGCTCGATGCGGCAGGCTTCAAGACCTTGCTCACGCCGCAGACCAAGCTGGTGTGGCTGGAGGCGGCCGGCTCGATCACGCTGGAGTTCCCCGATCTGCTGGGCTTGCTGGCGGCTTGTCGTGCGCATGGCGGCGTCATCACCGCCTTGGACAACACCTGGGGCTCGGGTGTGGCCTTCAATCCGTTTGAGATCGCCCCAGGTGTTGGCGTCGATATCTCCATGCAGGCTCTGACCAAGTACGCGTCGGGCGGGGCAGATGTGCTGATGGGCTCGGTCTGCACGCGTGACCTGGCTTTGCACGAACGCCTCAATCACGCCCATGAACATCTCGGTTATGGCCTGGGCCAGAACGATGTGGAACTGGTCTTGCGAGGCCTGCCGACGCTGGAACTGCGCTACCGCGCGCAAGACGCGACCACGCGGATCTTGGCCAGTTGGATGCAGTCGCAGCCGCAAGTCGCGCAGGTTTTGCACCCGGCGCTGCCCGGCTCGCCCGGCCATGAATACTGGCTGCAGACCAGCAGCGCCGGCGCGGCGTGTTTGTTCTCGGCGGTGTTCAAGCCCGAGTACAGCAGCCTCCAGGTCGACGCCTTCGTCGACGCGCTGGCGCTGTTCGGCATCGGCTACTCCTGGGCCGGGCCGATGAGTTTGGCGGTGCCCTACGACCTGAGTCGTAGCCGCAACTTGGGTCGCAATTTTGCCGAAGGTGTGGTCGTGCGCTTTGCGATTGGCCTGGAGGCCGAGGCTGACTTGCGCGCCGACTTGGCGCAGGCGTTGACCGCCCTTTAGTCGCGGGAAGGAGTTTTTGATGCATGCCGCATCAGCTGCCCCTTCTCCTTTTCCCAATCGCGCTTCTTCTCGGTATTGCGCTTGTCATGCTCGGCCTTGCCCTTGGCCAGGCCGATCTCGACCTTGACGTAGCTGCCCTTGAAGTGCAGATTCAGCGGCACCAGGGTGAAGCCTTTTTGCTCGATCTTGCCTATCAGGCGGCGGATGTCCTCGCCCTTCAGCAAAAGCTTCTTGATGCGGTCGGCCAGCGGGCTGATATGGGTGGAGGCGTTGCGCAGCGGGTTGATGCGGCAGCCGATCAGATACATCTCGCCGCCCTTGATCATCACGTAGCCGTCGGTCAGCTGCACCTGGCCGGCGCGTATGGATTTGACCTCCCAGCCCTCCAGCACGATGCCGGCCTCATGCCGCTCTTCGATGAAGTAGTCATAGCGCGCGCGGCGGTTCTCGGCGATCGGGGCGGCTGAGACGGCCGGCTTTGCTTTGGCCGGCGGCCTGAATGACGAATTGGGAGTGGACATGGCGCTCTGTTTTTTTGGTGGCTTGGGGCGGGCGTGAATGGAGTCGTCCGCGCCAATACAATCCGGCCATTGTATGAAGCATGTAAAAAAATCCGTTCTGCTCTGGTACTCGCCACGCGAGATGTATGACTTGGTCGTCGGCATAGAGCGCTATCCCGAGTTCCTGCCCTGGTGTGAGCGCGCCGAATTGCTTGAGCAGCAAGACGACGCCGTCGTCGCCCGGCTGTCGCTGGCCTATGCCGGCGTGCGCCACGCCTTCACCACCCGCAACAGCCATGAAGTCGACCGGCGCGTCAGCATGCGCTTGGTGGATGGCCCGTTTTCCCTGCTGGACGGCGACTGGCGCTTTTTGCCGCTGGCCAAGCCGGGCGCCAACGCCGAGGGTGAACTGGCGTGCAAGGTCGAGTTCGAGTTGCGCTATGCCTTCTCCAGCGTGGCGCTGGAAGCCGTCGTCAGCCCGGTGTTCGACAGGGTCGCCAACACCTTTGTCGAGCGCTTCGTCCAGCGCGCCGAGGCCGTCTATGGCCAACGTTGAGGCGCCGGCCGGCAGCATCCAGGTGGAGCTGGTTTGGAGTCCGCAGGCCGGCGACGTGAGGCTGCGCCTTTTGACGCTGGCCGCAGGCGCGTCGATCGAGCAGGCGTTGCGCGCTTGCCCTGACTTTGCCGACCATTTGCCTCGGCTTGGCGAATTAAAGATTGGGGTCTGGGGGCGCATCCAGCCATTGAGCACGCCACTGCGCGAGCGCGACCGGATCGAGGTTTACCGGCCCCTGACGGTGGACCCCAAGGAGTCCAGGCGCCTGCGTTACCGCAAATCCCCTGAGCGAGTCGCCTCGCGGCATCGGCCGCTGGGCGGCAAGATCGGGATCTGAGTCGTCAGCGGCACTCACTCTCGATGATGCCGCGGGTGCGCTGCATTTCCTCGGCACGTTGGCGCTCGTCCATCACGACAGGTTCGCCCTTTTCGTTATTGCGCGTCAGCCTGGCGCCGTCCTGCAGCAACTTCATATTTTCTTTGGCACGCACACAGTTGTCACGTCGCTGCTCGGCTTCTTTGGCGTCGAGTTCTTTTTGGCGCGCCTGCGCTTCCTTGTCTTGCTGCTTTTCGCGTGCCTGACGCTCTAGCTCGGCCTTGGACGGGCCGACGACCGGAGCAGGCGGCGCACTTGCCGCGTTGGCACTGGCGCCGGTCCCATAGGGCAACACGATGACGCGCTGAGGCTGCTGGTTCTTGGGTCGCTGCAAAATGTCTTTGTCTGGCGTGCCCTGCGGCGGCGGCAGGTCGCTGAACTGCAGCTTGCCGGTGGCGTCGCGCCATTTCCACTGCGCCTGCGCGGGCATCGCCGTGCAAAGTGCCAGCAAAGCCAATAGGCTGATGCGTTTGAGCTGTAGGCGTGCGCGTAGTTTTTGCATCATTTGAGTGTAGCCTTGGCCGCACCTGGAAGGAGGCCTTGCGCGCCTCCGTATAATGCCGCTTTGCGGTGCGACGTGTGCGTCGCTCTTGTCGTCTTGATGACGGCCTTTCAACGTCAGTTTGTACTGACAACAGGGGGTGACATCCCTTTGAATTTTTTCACCATGGTGGGCCAGCACTGGCACACAATATGACGGGCCCGCCCTGTCTTGAAGCATCGCGCTAGCTGCTTTCCACGAAAGTGGTTAGCTCTAGGTTGCGATCATGCCGTGAGGCACGATTGACTGCAGGGACACCTGCTATCAAAACATGGGAAATAAAGAGCCAAGCTCTGACTTTGCCTTGATGAACTGGATGCGCTCGCATACCAGCAAACATCCTGTCGTACGACCGACAGTAGCCTAAATGGACATGCACGACTGGTAACGGCTGTGTGTGAAGCTCCTTTGACAATGTTCCTCGGGTTTCCCGATGCAGACGCCTCGCGAGAGGGCCTGCAGATACTGCCAGCAACACGGCGGTTGAGGAGCTAGGCTTTTTCCACATGGGTAAGAAATCTGAACTATCGTTGAACTCGGGTAAGCATTGAGCGGCCAAAGTTGCTGATAGGCCGTAGCCAAAAAGGCACGCTGCCGGATACCCCTATCGCATAGGGGGGTACGTCGTCACGAGGTGGCCCCGAGAAAGATAGACCCTAACTGGACAGGTGGACGTGGCGCAATGCTGCGACTATCGGCAATAACAGGGAACACGGTAAGCCCCACTACTCGCCCTCGAACTTTGGTTCATGGGCAGGGAAGTCGTAAGACAACCTGACGAGTTAGGGGGTATGGGATTATGAAAAAAGCGAATGCTCGGCCGTAATCGTCGAGATAGGGGTTCGGAATTTGCCCCATGCGAAAGCAGGCCCACTTTCATATGGCACGACCGTCGTAAGCCGGTTGTTTCGCTCTTAAAAGTAGCCCGATGGGACGCGTACTCCCTGCGGGAGTCTGCGTCCTCTAGTTGGGTCCAACAACAATGAGGTCTGCATGGAAAAAAACATCGGAAACGATTGTTCTGCGTCCTCGCACGAGCGGGTGCATTGGCAAGCCATCAATTGGCAGCTCGTCCACCAGCAAGTGAGAGCAACGCAGGTTCGGATAACGAAGGCTTCGAAAGATCAGGACTGGCGGAGGGTGAAAGCTCTACAACGATCGCTGATCCGCTCGTTTGCGGCCAGGGCACTGGCAGTAAAACGAGTGACAGAAAATACAGGGAAACGAACGGCAGGCGTCGATCGTGAACTGTGGGATACGCCGACCATCAAATGGGAAGCAATCGAGGCATTGAAGCAGCAACGGGGATACAGGCCACTGCCACTACGGAGAGTCTATATTCCCAAGGCAAATGGCAAGAGGCGCCCTTTGGGTATCCCCTCTATGAGAGATAGAGCGATGCAGGCTTTGCATTTGCTTGGTCTCGAACCAGTAGTCGAATCACGCAGCGACCGAAATAGTTACGGCTTTCGACGCAATCGATCCACTGCTGATGCCATGAGTCAATTGTTTGTCTGCTTGTCTCAAAAAGTAGCTGCGCCGTGGGTGCTTGAGGCCGACATTGAAGGCTGCTTCGACCATATCAACCATGACTGGCTGGTGCATCATGTCCCAATGGACAAGGTGATCCTGCGCAAATGGTTGAAGGCCGGAGTGGTACACAAGGGGCGGTTCGCGAGCACAGATGAGGGGACACCACAAGGTGGCATCATTTCACCGACTCTCTCAAATGTGGCCTTAAATGGGCTGGAAAGCGAGCTGCAAGCGCACATCCGTGCAACTGTGGCGAGCAAAAAAGTCCAGAAACTCAAAATCAATGTGATTCGCTACGCGGATGACTTCGTGATAACCGGCTCGTCGCAAGATCTGCTGCAATGTGTAGTCCGGCCTTGGGTAGAAACTTTCCTCTCAAAACGAGGATTGCGACTCTCCGAGACGAAAACACGTATCACACACATTGACCAAGGGTTCGATTTTCTTGGTTGGAATTTCCGGAAGTACTCGGGAACTCTGCTGATCAAACCGAGCCGAAAAAACGTAAAAACGTTTTACGGCAAGGTTAGGGAGGTCGTGCGAGGTAGCTTGAACGCAGATCAGGTGGATCTACTGAGGCTGTTGAATCCAATCCTTCGGGGCTGGGCTCAATATCACCATCCTGTGGTCGCCAAGCAAACGTTCAGCAAACTTGACTCGCTACTCTGGTGGCGTTTGACGCGCTGGGCACGGCGCCGGCATCCCAAGAAGACCGCGAGATGGGTGGCCAGCAAGTATTGGCACACCATTGACGGTCGAAGGGAATTCGCTGCCAAAACGGCAACGAAAGATGGCGACCCACACTGGGTGAAGCTGTACCGGCTCGCCGACACGGAAATCATCCGCCACAAAAAGGTAAAGGGGGACTACCACCCCTTTGATCCCGAATGGGATGTGTATGGCGAAGACCTGCTTGCAAAACGTCTGCTGCACAAGCTGGCTTACCGAAAGCAATGGGTACAGTTGTATGCGTCTCAAAAAGGAAAGTGCGCGCACTGCGCCGGGCTCCTCAATGAAGAAACTGGGTGGCATGACCATCACCTGACTCCCCGGGAGGCAGGTGGCACGAATGCGATGGTAAACCGGGTGCTTCTGCATCCGGTTTGCCATGTCCAAGTTCATAGCCTGAAATTGACTGTCACGAAGCCGGCCTCAGATCACTGAGGCTTAGGTGCGGGAATAAGGAGCGCTGATACAATTCTGTGCTCCCCGAATCCCGCACAATGTTGTGCATGAGCCGGATGCGGTGAAAGTCGCAAGTCCGGTTCTACGGGGGGAATAGGTCAGCAATGACCTGTTCCTACCCTCCTCTGGAGCTTCCCCTATGCGCCTACTCGGCAAAGCGCTCACCTTCGATGATGTTCTCTTGGTGCCAGCGTTCTCGCAAGTCCTGCCTCGCGACACCAGTCTAGCCACTCGGCTGTCCCGCAATATCCGCCTCAACCTGCCCCTGGTGTCCGCCGCCATGGACACGGTTACCGAAGCGCGTTTGGCCATCGCCATCGCGCAAGAGGGTGGCATCGGCATCGTTCACAAGAACCTGACTGCGGCGCAGCAAGCGATCGAGGTCGCACGCGTCAAGCGTTACGAGTCGGGCATCGTGCTGGAGCCGTTCACCATTTCGCCCAGCACCACGGTACGCGAAGTGATGGCGCTGCAGCGCCTGCACGGCGTGTCGGGCTTCCCGGTGCTGGACGGCAAAAAAGTGGTCGGTATCGTCACCGGCCGCGATGTGCGTTTCGAGACCCGCATGGATCTGGCCGTCAGCGAAATGATGACGCCGGCATCCAAGCTGATCACCGTCAAGGAAGGCGCTTCGCTGGAAGAAGCCAAGGCCTTGATGCATCAGCACAAGCTGGAGCGCGTGGTCGTCGTCAACGAGGCCTTCGAGCTGCGCGGCCTGATGACGGTCAAGGACATCACCAAGCAGACCAGCTTCCCGAATGCCGCCCGTGACTCCCACGGCAAGCTGCGCGTCGGCGCGGCGGTCGGTTTTGGTGACGACACCGAAGAGCGCGTCAACCTGCTGGTCAAGGCCGGCGTCGATGTGCTGATCGTTGACACCGCCCACGGCCACAGCGCCGGCGTGCTCGAGCGCGTGCGCTGGGTCAAGGACAAGTTCCCCGGCGTCGACGTGATCGGCGGCAATATCGCCACCGCCGCGGCCGCCTTGGCCTTGGTCGAGGCAGGCGCCGATGGCGTCAAGGTCGGCATCGGCCCGGGCTCGATCTGCACCACCCGCATCGTCGCCGGCGTCGGCGTGCCGCAGATCACCGCGATCGATAACGTCGCCACCGCGCTGCGTGGCACCGGCGTGCCGGTGATCGCCGATGGCGGTGTGCGCTTCTCGGGCGATCTGGCCAAGGCGATTGCCGCGGGCGCCGACTGCGTGATGATGGGCGGCGCTTTTGCCGGCACCGAAGAAGCGCCTGGTGACCTGATCCTGTATCAGGGCCGCTCTTACAAGAGCTATCGCGGCATGGGTTCGATGGGCGCGATGGCCAAGGGTTCGGCCGACCGTTACTTCCAAGACACCTCGGCCAACAACCCCAATACCTCCAAGCTGGTGCCCGAAGGTATCGAAGGCCAGGTGCCTTACAAGGGCTCGGTGGTGCAGGTGATCTTCCAGATGGCCGGCGGCCTGAAGGCGTCGATGCACTATTGCGGTTGCGCCACCATCGAAGACATGCAGAACAAGGGCGAGTTCGTCGAGATCACCTCGGCGGGCATGCGCGAAAGCCATGTCCACGATGTGCAGATCACCAAAGAGTCGCCGAACTACAGATCAGAGTGAGCCCCTCGCCCAGGAGTACCTGGTCGATCCCCCGAGGGGATGAAGGCTGTTGCGGGGCTTGCCCCACACCAGCCTTCAGCGGCCGTCCTTGGGGCGGCCCGGCGGACGACTCGATGGGGCTGATGAGGCCCCACTCTTTTTGATCAACGAGGATTTCGATTGAGCGAACGAGCGACAGAGCCAAGCTCGGCTGCAAAGGGCAGATCGGCCGGCATGGGTTTCATCATGGTGGCGGTGCTGATCGACATGATCGCCATCGGCCTGATCATCCCGGTGCTGCCGCCGCTGGTCGGCACCTTCACCAGCAACCAGGCCGATCATGCGTTCTGGTATGGCGCGGTGGCGCTGGCTTTCGGCCTGGCCAACTTCGTCGGCTCGCCCATCCTGGGTTCGCTGTCCGACCATTTCGGCCGTCGGCCGGTGATGCTGATCGGTTTTTGCGGCCTGGCCCTGAGCTTTTTCGTCACGGCAATGGCGACGGCGCTGTGGATGCTGATCGCGGTGCGCCTGATCAGCGGCGCGATGCAGGCCAATGCCTCAGTTGCCAATGCCTATGTGGCCGACATCAGCGCGCCGGACGAGCGCGCCAAGCGTTTTGGCATGTTGGGTGCGGCCTTCGGTATGGGCTTCATTCTGGGGCCGGTGATGGGTGGGCTGCTGGGTGCGATCGATCTGCATCTGCCGTTTTATGTGGCCGGCACGATGGCCTTGATCAACTGGTGCTATGGCTATTTCGTCCTGCCCGAGTCGCTCAAGCCCGAGAATCGGCGCGCCTTCGATTGGCGCACCGCCAACCCGGTCAGCGCGATGAAGAAGTTAAACAAGCTCAAAGGCGTGGGCCCGCTGGTGCTGGTGATCGCGCTATCGGGTCTGGCGCAAATGGTCTTGCAGACCAGCTGGGTGCTTTATACCGACTTCAAGTTCGGCTGGGGCCCGAAGGAGAACGGCATGTCGCTGTTCGCCGTCGGTGTGATGTCGGTGCTGGTGCAGGGTTTCTTGCTGCCCAAGCTGCTGAAGGCTTTTGGCGCGCAGAAGCTGGTCGTGCTGGGTCTGATCTCCAGCGTGCTGACCAACTTCGTCTGGGGCGCGGCCACCCAGGGCTGGATGATGTACGCCATCATTGGCTTCAATGTGCTGGGCTTCGCCGTCAGCGCCGCCATTCAGAGCCTGATCTCCAACGCCGCCGACGCCACCAATCAAGGCGAGACCATGGGTGCGGTGTCTTCGCTGAATAGCATGATGGCGGTCACCGCGCCGGTCATTGGTGCGGGGCTTTTGGGCCTGGTGTCCGACCTGCCCAAGGGTGACTGGCGCATCGGCGCACCGTTCTATTTTTGTGCCGTGCTGCAAGCGCTGTCGCTGTTCTTTGCCTGGCGGCACTTCGCGCGTAACCCGGCGGTGGCGCCGGCCGCAGCCGCCTAGCTCCAATTTTTAAGAAAGCTCTTCCCATGCATGACAAAGTCCTGATTCTCGACTTCGGTTCCCAAGTCACCCAGCTGATCGCCCGCCGCGTGCGCGAAGCGGCGGTGTTCTGCGAGATTCACCCCAATGATGTGTCGGACGAGTTCATCCGTGAATTCGCACCCAAGGCCATCATCTTGTCGGGCAGCCATGCCTCGACCTATGAAGACCATGAGTTGCGTGCGCCGCAGGCGGTGTGGGATCTGGGCGTGCCGGTCTTGGGCATTTGCTACGGCATGCAGACCATGGCCGTACAGCTCGGCGGCAAGGTCGAGTGGAGCGATCACCGCGAGTTTGGCTATGCCGAGGTGCGTGCCCATGGCCATACCAAGTTACTTGATGGCATCCAGGACCACGCCACGTTGGAAGGTCACGGCATGCTCAAGGTCTGGATGAGCCATGGCGACAAGGTCACCGTGATGCCGCCTGGCTTCAAGCTGATGGCCGAAACGCCGAGCTGCCCGGTGGCCGGCATGGCCAACGAGGAGAAGGGCTATTACGCCGTTCAGTTCCACCCCGAGGTGACCCACACCTTGAAGGGGCAGGCGATGATCACGCGCTTTGTGCGCGAAATTGCCGGCTGCAAGGGCGACTGGATCATGGGCGACTACATCGCCGAGGCCGTTGCCAAGATCCGCGAGCAGGTCGGTGATGAAGAAGTCATCCTGGGCCTGTCGGGCGGGGTTGATTCCTCGGTCGCAGCGGCGCTGATCCACCGCGCCATCGGCGATCAGCTGACCTGCGTGTTCGTCGACCACGGCCTTTTGCGCTTGAACGAGGGCGCGATGGTGATGGAAATGTTTGCCGGCAAACTGCACGCCAAGGTCGTGCATGTGCAGGCCGAGGCGCAGTTCCTGGGTCATCTGGCCGGCGTCACCGACCCCGAGCAAAAGCGCAAGATCATCGGCCGCGAGTTCGTCGAGGTCTTCAAGGCCGAGGCCGCCAAACTCAAGGCCGGCAATGACAAGTTGCAGGGCGCTAAATGGTTAGCTCAAGGCACCATCTACCCGGATGTGGTGGAGAGTGGCGGCACCAAGACCAAGAAGGCGATGACGATCAAGAGTCATCACAACGTCGGCGGCTTGCCCGAGCAATTGGGTCTGAAGTTGCTGGAGCCACTGCGCGAGCTGTTCAAGGACGAGGTGCGCGCGCTGGGCGTGGCCCTGGGTCTGCCGGCCGATATGGTCTACCGCCACCCGTTCCCCGGCCCCGGGCTGGGCGTGCGCATCCTGGGCGAGGTCAAGCAGGAATACGCCGATCTCTTGCGCCGTGCCGACGCGATTTTCATTGAAGAGTTGCGCGGCTGGAAAGATGAGGTCACGGGCAAGAACTGGTACGAGCTGACATCCCAAGCCTTCACCGTTTTCTTGCCGGTCAAGAGCGTGGGCGTGATGGGCGACGGCCGCACCTATGACTATGTGGTGGCGCTGCGCGCGGTGCAGACCAGCGACTTCATGACCGCCGACT
>JADMJQ010000252.1 GCA_018780415.1 Roseateles sp.
CACGGCGCACGCCCAGCATATTGGCGATCAACTCCTGCGTCATCACCAGCTCATGGCCGCGCAGCCGGTCCAGGCTCAGCAGCAACCAGCGGCAGAGCTGCTGATCGAGCGAGTGATGGCGGTTGCAGACCGCTGTTTGCGACATCTGTGTAATCAAGGCCTGGGTGTAGCGCAGCAGCAGATGCATCACCGGGCCGGAGCGATTGAACTCATCCTTCATGGTCTGCGCCGGCAGTCGCAGGCCATGGCCTGCGCTTTGCACCACCGCACGGCTGGGGGTGGAGTCGCCGCCCATGAACAGCGAGATGCCCACCAGGCCCTCAAAGCCGACCACGGCAATCTCGGCCGAGGCGCCGTTTTGCATCACATACAGCAGCGAGATGATGGCCGTGGTGGGGAAGTAGACATGGCTGAGCGTGCTGCCCGGCTCGTACAGCACCATCCCCAAGGGCATGTCCACGCTTTCAAGCTCAGGCAGCAGGCGCAGCCATTCCGGCTCGGGCAGGGCGTCGAGCAGGTGGTTCATGCGCAAGCTTGAGGGGATGGCGGCCATTGATGAGTTCCAGGGCGGCAAACAGGGGCCAATAAGGGCAAAAACGAACGGTACAGGGTTCCAAGGCAGGCCGGGCCGCTAGTGTAGGCCGCCGCGGCCGGGCCGGTTTGTGCGTTGGCGAACATAGGCGCCGGCCTGCTGGGCATGGTGTCCCGCCGGTGGCTCGCCAGTGTTGCCTAGCGCACAGAGTCAGTCGAGCAAAGTGATTAGCGTCGTGATTCTTTTCCTGCGGAGACCTCTATGCAAAATTATCAAGTGGCTGTGATCGTGGGCAGTCTGCGGCGAGAGTCGTTCAACCAACAGCTGGCCGCGGCCGTGATGCACCTGGCGCCCAGCTGGATCAGCTTCAAGGCGATCGAGATCGGCGACTTGCCGCTTTACAACCAGGACGACGACGACCGCCCCAGTGCCGCGGTGCGGCGCCTGCGGGCCGATGTGCAGGCCTCGCAGGGCCTGCTGTTTGTCTCGCCGGAGTACAACCGCTCCATCCCCGGCGTGCTCAAGAACGCCATCGACCAGGGCTCGCGCCCCTTTGGACAGAACGCCTGGGCGGGCAAGCCGGCGGCCTTGCTGGGCGTGTCGGTGGGCGCCATCGGCACGGCGCTGGCGCAACAGCATCTGCGCAATGTGCTGGCCTGCCTGGATGTGCCGACGATGGGGCTGCCGGAAGCCTTTTTGCAAGCCAAGCCCGGGTTGTTTGATGCCGACGGCGGCTTTGGGCCCGACGCGCTTGAATTTATGCAGGGCTGGATGGATCACTACCTGGCCTGGCTCAAGAAGCACAGCGACTGAGGGCGCCTGTGTAGTCTCTGTCCGACAGCTGCTTGCGGGCTCGGCTGATGGTCGTGGCGGCTGCTCGCCGGCATCATCGACTCATCGCTTGAACAAGCCGCAGAGCAGCCCGACGCTGCCGGCGGCGATCAAGCTCACCCGGACGGAGAAGCCATGAACATCAGTCAAATCAAACACCGCCAGATGCTGCCCAAGGCAGCGCCAATGGCACTTGGGGCCTTGCTGCTCGCCTTGTTGTCGGCCTGCGCCGGCACACCGCCAACCGCCCAGATGGCGGTCAGCAAGGCCGCGGTCGAGCGTGCCGACGCCTCGGCCGCCGTCGATGCGCCGGTGGAAATGGCGGCAGCGCGCCAGAAGTTGGCCCAAGCCAACGCGGCCTTCGCCAACAAGGACTTCGAACTGGCCCGCCGCTTGGCCGAGCAGGCCGAGGCCGATGCGGCACTGGCCGAGGGCCAGGCCCGCTCGGTGCGTTCGGCCAAGGCCTTGGCCGAGGTGCGTGAAGGCATCCGCCAGTTGCGTGACGAAATGTCGCGCAAGTAAACCAGCACAAGCCCGTCTTTCGCTGCCCATCTGGCGCTGCCAATCTCTCAGGAAACCCTCCCATGAAATCATTTCTTTTTGCTCCCAAGACCAGCAGCGTGCTGTTGACCGGCCTGTTGCTGGGCGCTTGCGCCAGCACACCGCCGACGCCTCCGGCCGTGCTGACCGAAGCCCGCCAAGCGGTGCGCAGCGCCGAAGCCGACACCATGGTGCGCACCCATGCGCCGCTGGAATTGAAGACCGCGACCGATTCGCTGGGTCGCGCCAATGCCATGTTGGCCAAGGGTGACACCGGCCCCGAGCTGGACAGCGCCGCCTACGTCGCCAACCAACAAGCGCGCCGCGCCGTTGCGGTGGCGCAGGCCAAGAGCAATGATGCGGCCGTGACCGGCAGCGTCGCCGAGCGCGAACGCGCCCGCGCCGACCAGCGCACGCAGGAATTGGCGGGCGCCCGCAACCAAACCGGCATTGCACAGCGTCAGACCGCTGCCGCCGAACAAGCCACCGTAGCGGCGGTCGCCGTGGCCGCCGGTGCCCAGGCCGAGAATGCCAAGGCGCAGTCGCAGCTGCAGGCGCAGCAAGCCGAGCTGGCCGCTTTGCAAGCGCAAAAAACCGAACGCGGCATGTTGGTGACCTTGGGCGATGTGTTGTTCGAGCTGGGTCGCGCCGAAGTCAAGCCGGCGGCTCAGCAGTCGCTGCGCAAGCTGGCGGAGTTTTTGCAACAGCATCCGAATCGCCAGGTCTTGATCGAAGGCCATACCGATAACAGCGGCGGCAGCGCCTTGAACGAGGCCTTGTCGCTGCGCCGCGCCGATGCCGTCAAAGCCGCCTTGCTGGCCGCCGGTACCAATTTGGCCGCGACCGGCATCTCGACGGTGGGCCATGGCGAGCGCTTCCCCGTTGCCGACAACGTGAACGCCAGCAACCGCGCCTTGAACCGCCGCGTCGAGATCTATATCTCGGACAACGAGCAAGCCGTACGCCCACGCCGCTGAGCAGGAAAGGACCCCAATGAGGCCATACAAAGCCAGCTCCGGCATCACATGGAGCACTTCGTCTTTCGGTGACAGCGCCGAAACCTCGCCGGGCGAGCTGCAGGCGATGGGCGAGCATCTGGGGCTGTGCCGCTCCAACCAAGGGCGGAGTTTTCGCCTGCGGTGCGCGGCCGAGACCTTGCATGGCTTCGTGGCGCCGCGTTTCGTGACCAGCTTGCTGCTGGCCTTGTTGGTGTTGTTGGTGGGTGGCGCCTTGCTCGCCTGAGCATTGAAAAATATGGCCACGCGTGAGTTGCAGCGCTTGCTGCCCGAGGCCTCGGCCACCCTGTGCGATATCTTGGGCGACCAGCGCGGCGCTTGCCAGCCGCCGATACGGGCCGAGATCTTCGGTCTGCAACGCTTCGCCCAGCATGGCCGCAGCCTTGGCGCCACACACAGCGCCGAGCGCTCCAGTGCGTTTGCCGCGAGTTTTTTCCCGCGCCTGCGCAGCAATATCCAGGCGTTGCGCCAGGCTCACCATTACATCGGTGAGCAGGCCAAGACCGGCTACGACATCAGCCCGGCGGCCGAATGGCTGCTGGATAACTTCCATCTGATCGAAGCGCAGCTCAAAGAAGTCCATGAGGGCCTGCCGCGCAGCTACTTTCGCTCGCTGCCGGTCTTGCTGGCCGAGCCGCTGGCCGGCTTGCCGCGCATTTACGGCGTCGCCTGGGCCTTTGTCGCCCACACCGATGGCGCTTTTGACGAAGACCTGCTGCTGCAGTTCCTGACCGCTTACCAAGAAAGCCGCGAACTCAGCCTCAGCGAGATCTGGGCCCTGCCCACCACCTTGCGGGTGGTGCTGGTGGAAAACCTGCGCCGGCTGGCCGAGCGCGTGGCCGCCAACAAGGCGGCGCGTGAAGTCGCCAATCTGTGCTTTGACCGCATCGAGACCTTCACCGTCACGGCGCTGGAGCAGCTGCTGGACCTGCTCAACCAGCGCGGTGTCGGGCGGGTGTTTCTGGCCCAGATGGCGCAGCGCTTGCAGGACCGGCGCACCACCGGCGACAGCCTCAGCGACTCACGGCGTGCGCGCTGGTTGAGCGAGGTCTTGCCCGATCTGGCGGCCGTGCAGGTGCAGCAGACCGCCGATCAGACCGCCGACAACCTCAGCGTCAGCAATGCGCTGACCAGCTTGCGCGCCATCGGTGACGCGGACTGGCCCGATATCGTCGCCCGCAGCAGCAGCGTGATCCGCCTGATGATGGGATCGGCGGTGTTCGAGGCCGAGCATATGGTCACCCGCGACCAGACCCTGCATGCGATCGAGCGACTGGCGCTGCGCAGCGCGCGCAGCGAGGTGGCGGTGGCGCAGGCCTTGCTTGAGCTGATGCGCAACCACGAACAGGCGCACGCGGGCTATTGGCTCAGCGGCGGCGGCCGGCCGGCCCTGACGGCGGCACTGGGTCTGCCCGAGCGCGCGGCCCTGCTCGAGCGCCTGTCTCGCCAATTCTCCAAGCTGGGCAAGCGATTGGCGTTGCCGGCCTATCTGACGGCGCTGCTGGGTGCCAGCGTCGGCCTGGTGGCGTGGTTGCTGACCGTGCAACAAGACGCCTGGCTGCTGACCGGGCTGGCGGCCTTGCTGATGTTGTTTCCGGCGTCCGAGGCGGTGGTGGCGGTGATCAACCGTTTGATCAGCGAGTCGGCCCGGCCCAGCCATCTGCCGCGTTTGGGCCTGGCCCACGGGATACCGCCCGAGCACCGGGTCTTGGTGGTGGTGCCGGCGATGTTGAGCAGCCCGTCCGCCGTGACCGAGCTGGTGCACCGCCTGCATCTGCATTACCTGGCCAACCCCGAGCCACAGGCGCAGTTTGCGCTGCTGAGCGATTGGTTGGACGCGCCCACGCCCGAGCTGCCCGGCGACGCGTCGCTGCTGGCCTTGGCCTGCAGCGAGCTGGCCGCCCTGAATTTGCGCCATCTGCAAGCGGCCGGTGCCGAGACGCCAACGCCGGCCACGCCGCGCTTCATCCTCCTTCACCGGCGGCGCCAGTTCAGCCCCAGCGAGCAGGCCTGGATGGGCTGGGAGCGCAAGCGCGGCAAGCTCGAGCAACTGGTCAGCTTGTTGGCCGACCCACCCACGGAAAAGGCCTTCATTGAGTTGGGCGAGCTGTCCGCGACCATCAGCGATATCCGTTACATCGTCACCTTGGACAGCGACACCCAGCTGCCGCCCGGCCGCCTGCGCGAGCTGGTTGGCGTGGCCGCCCACCCGCATAACCAGCCGCGGCTGGACGCCAGCGGGCGCTTCATCGCCAGCGGCTACGGCATCTTGCAGCCGCGCGTGGTGACGCCGCTGCCGGCGCCCAAGGACTTCACCCTCTATCACTGGTTTTTTGCCGGCCAATGCGGCATCGATCCCTATAGCGCGGCCAGCTCCGAGGTCTATCAGGACCTGTTCCAGGAGGGCAGCTTCAGCGGCAAGGGGCTGCTGAATGTGCAGGCCCTGCATGCGGTGCTGCATCAGCGCCTGCCCGAGGGTCAGGTCTTGAGCCATGACCTGTTGGAGGGCGCCTTGGCCCGTTGCGCCGCGGTCAGCGATATCACCGTGGTCGAGGATGCCCCCTTCCATGCCGAGGTGGCCGCCTCGCGCGTGCACCGCTGGACGCGCGGCGATTGGCAGCTGCTGCCGATGCTGCTCAACCCCCGCCGCTATCCGTTCCCGGCGGTCAGCCGCTGGAAGATGTTTGACAATCTGCGCCGCTCGCTGGTGGCGCCGATGTCGCTGCTGATGCTGGTCTTGTCGCTGGCCGGCTGGGGCTTGGCGCCTTGGGCCGCCCTGGGCCTGGTCTGGGCGGCGCTGTCTGCCGGGCCGCTGTTGGGCGCCTTGGCCGGCTTTGCGCCCAGCCGGGATGATCTGGCGCTGCGCCATTTCTACACCCGCGCGGCGACCGATTTGCTGCGCGCCTTGCTGAGCGGCTTGTGGCTGCTGGGCCAGCTCTTGCAGCAGGCCGTGATGGCAATGGATGCCGTCGGCAGGGCGCTCTACCGGATGTTGTTCAGCCGCCGCCTGTTGCTGCAGTGGACCACCGCCGCGGCGGCACAGGCGGCCGCCAAGACGGCTTTGCCGGCGGTCCTGCGCCAGCATTGGCCGGTCTCGCTGTTGGCGGCGCTGCTCTGGGTCGGCCTCCTGGCCGCCGGCACCGACGCGCCCTGGTTGGCCTCGGCACTGTGCTTGGCCTGGTTGACCGCACCGCTGGCCAGTTGGTGGGTCAGTCGGCCTAACTTGGCATGTGAGCAGCCTGTGTTGCTGCCGGATGAGCAGCTTTATCTGCAAGGCATTGCGCGCGACACCTGGCGCTTTTTCGAGCGCTGCGTCGGCCCGAATGACCGCCATCTGCCGCCCGACAACTTGCAGCTGGACCCGCATGACATGCTGGCGCACCGCACCTCGCCGACCAATATCGGCCTGTATCTGCTGGCGACCGCGTGCGCGCGCGAGTTCGGCTGGATTGGCACGCAGGAGCTCTTGGCCCGGTTGGAGGCGACCTTGGCCAATATGCTGCAGCTGGAGCGCCACCGGGGCCACTTTCTGAACTGGTACGACACCGAGCGCGGCGCGGCCCTGCTGCCCATGTATGTCTCGACCGTGGACAGCGGCAATCTATGCGGCCATCTGCTGGCCGCGGCGCAGGCCTGCCGCGAGTTGGCGGGCAAGCCCCATGACGACAGTGCCAACCGGCGTGCGCTGCAGGCCGCTCAGGCGCGCCTCAGCCCCTTGCTGGCCGCCCGCTGCGGCGGCGCGCCCGCCTTGCGAGCCCGGCTGCGCTGGTGCCTGGCCGACCTGCGGGCCACCCGCCGCTCGGCCGCGCTGGATCAGCAGCAAATCGACCCGCCCGCCACGCTCAGGCGTTTGCTGGCCTTGGCCACGGCCTTTGAGCGCCTGGTTGCCGAGGCCGACTTCAAGTTCCTGCACCACCCCAAGCGCCATCTGTTCCATATCGGCTACCGGGTCGCCGAGCAGGAACTGGACTCGGGCTTTTACGATTTGCTGGCCTCCGAATCGCGTCTGACCAGCTTGCTGGCCATCGCCAAGGGCGATGTGCCGGTACGTCACTGGGGCGCGCTGGGGCGGCCGTTCTTTGCGGTCGCCACCGTGGCCGGCCTGCGGTCCTGGTCGGGCTCGATGTTCGAGTACCTGATGCCCAGCCTGGTGCTGGACGAGCCGCATGGCAGCGTCTTGCGCGAGGCCTGCCTGGCGGCCTTGCAAGAGCAGATCCAGTTTGCCGCCGACAACCAAACGCCCTGGGGCATTTCCGAGTCGGCCTATGCCGGGCGTGACCACACGCTGGCCTACCAATATGCGCCGCAGGGCGTGCCGCGGCTGGCGCTGCGCCGCACGCCGCTGGATGAGCTGGTGATCGCACCCTATGCCACCGCGCTGGCGGCGCTGATTGCGCCGCAGGCCGCTTGCCGAAATTTTGCGGCGCTGGAGGCACTCGGCGGCGACGCTGGCCTGGTTCGAGGCCGCTACGGCTTCATCGAGGCGCTGGACTACACGCCCTCGTCCCAATCCGATAGTGGCCGTTTCACGCCGGTCGTCACCTTTATGGCCCATCACCAGGGCATGAGTTTGGTGGCGCTGGCCAATGTTCTGCTGGGCGGCCCGGCGCAGCGTTGGGGCATGGCGCCGGCGCAGATCGAGGCGGTGGCCTCGCTCTTGCATGAGCGTGCGCCGCGTGAGGTCTCGGTGCTGTTTGAGCCGGCCGACGGCCTCAGCCCGCAGGCCAGGCAGCACCACGGCCCCAGCCTGCTGCGCGAGGTGTTGCCGGGCGCGACCGCCGTGGCGCCCACCCATCTGCTCTCGAACGGGCGTTACAGCGTCTCGCTGCGCGCCAATGGCGCGGGTTGGAGCCGCTGGGGCCGGGTCGGCATCAGCCGCTGGCGCGATGACGCGCTGCGGGACACGCTGGGCAGCTTCTTTTACTTGCGCGGGCTCAGGCGGGCCGACGACGCACGCCTGCTGTCCATCACCCAACATCCGGCGCCCGACCCCGCGGCGCAATACCTCAGCAGCTTTCATGCCGACCGCGTTTGCTTCGAGGCCACTTGGCCGCAGCTGCATGCCCACAGCACGATCTGGGTCAGCCCCGAGGACGATATCGAGTTCCGCCAGGTCGAGCTGCGCAATCTGAGCGGCATCACGCTGGAGTTTGAGCTGATCTCGGCCTTTGAGGTGACGCTGGCCGAGCAACGTGCCGATGAGGCGCACCCGGCGTTTTCCAATCTGTTTGTGCGCGCCGAATGGCAGGCCGAGGATCAGGCGCTTCTGTTCGAGCGCAAGCCGCGCCTGGCCACCGAGCGGGGTCTGCTGGCGGTGCACTTTTTGGCCGACGGCGGCGAGCATGTGCTGGGTCTGCGTTGCCAAACCGATCGCCAGCAGTGGTTGGGCCGCAACCGCCCCGTGGGCCAGCCCTTGGCGAATTTTGAGCCCATCGAACCGAGCCCGACCGGCGCAAGCCAGGCGCTGGACACCGGCCTGGACCCGGTCTGTGCGCTGGCGGTGCGGCTGCGCATCGCGCCGCATTCCAAGGTGGTGCTGACCTTCGCCACCGCGGCGTCCGACAACCGCGCCACGCTGGACGCCATCGTCGACAAGTATCGGCAGCCCAGCCATGTGCAGCGGGCGTCCTTGATGTCGGCCACGCTGACCGGCATCCGCCTGCGCACGCTGGGCCTGAGCGCGGAGAGCCTGACGGCGCTGCAATCGGTGACCACCGCCTTGGTGCTGACCCTGACCCGGCCGCAGAATCCGGCCGCCACGACGGGCGGCGCCGGCGCCTTGGAAGGCATGTCCGGGCCGATTTGCGACCGCCGCCTGCTTTGGCGCTTTGGCCTCTCGGGCGACCGGCCGCTGATTCTGGTGTCGGCCGGCGTGCTGCAGGGCTTGGGCCTGTTGCGCAGCTTGGCCAAGGCGCTGCGGCTGTGGTCCTGGGGCGGGGTGGCCTGCGATCTGGTGATCGTCAATGCCGAGCCCGCCTCTTATCTGATGGCGCTGCAACATGAGCTGGTGAGTTTGCGTGAGCGCCACCAGGCCGACAGCTCGGCCCACCAGTCGGCCGGGCAAGACCTGACCGGCCTGTTTGTGCTGCGCGCCGATGAGATGTCACCGGCCGAACTGGGTACGCTGCAGACCCTGGCCTGCCTGCGCCTGCATGCGGACGGCCGGCCCTTGCCCCACCATATCGAGGACTGGCTGGACCAGCATGAGCAGGCGCTGGATGCGCGCCAAGAAGCGTCCACGACGCCGGTCGGCGCCGATCAAGTGAGGGCTGTGGTGCCGTCGCAGGCGCAATTTGTGGGCCAATTTGGCCCGCAAGGCGACTTCAGCTTTGAGATCGACGCCCAGGCGCGGCCGCAGCGGCCCTGGATCAATGTGCTGGCCAATAGCGAGTTTGGCGCGCAGATTTCCGAGGCCGGCGGTGGCTATAGCTGGGCCTTGAACAGCCGCATGAACCAGCTCACGCCTTGGTCCAATGACCCGGTGGCGGACCCGGCCGGTGAATGGTTCTTGCTGCAGGATATGGCGACGCTGGCGGTCTGGAGTGTGGCGCCCGGCGCCATGGGTGCGGCGCAGGCCAGCTACCAGGTGAGCCATGGTCAAGGCTATAGCGAGATCAAGCACCGGCGCGGCGACTTGGGCGTGACGGCAAGCTGGTGTGTTGACGCGCTGAGTTCGGTCAAACAGATCCGGCTGTCCTTCATCAACCATGGCAGCCGCAGCCTGACGCTGCGCGTGGTCGGCATGGCCGAGTGGTTGATGGGCGCGAATCGTTCCGACCGCGCCAGCCTGCTGACCGCGGCCAAGCCGACCCGCGCCAGCGACAGGCGCCTGAATACCTTGCTGGCGACCCAGCGTGAGCGGGCGATGGGCTTTGGCGACGGCACGGCGTTCTTCGCGCTGGCCGACCACGAGGGTGATGGCGTTGACTGGACCTGTGACCGGCGGGAGTTTTTCGACGCCCGCGGCCGGCTGGTGCTGCCCGATCATTTGGGCAAGCGCCAGGGCGCCGGCCTGGACCCCTGCGCCGCGCTGGCGACCACGCTGCGCCTGGCGCCAGGCGCAAGCACGCAGCGGGTCTTTTTGCTGGGCTATGGCGCCGACGCGGCCGCGGCGGTCGAGTTGGCCGAGCGGGCTGCGGCGGTTGCCCCTGCCCAGCGCCTGGCCGCGACGCAGGCGAGCTGGGACCAGCTGCTGGGCGCGACGCAGGTGGCAACACCTGACCCCCTGTTTGACGCGATGGTGAACCGCTGGCTGCTGTATCAGACCGTGGCCTGCCGGCTCTGGGCCAAGGCGGGCTTTTACCAGGCCGGCGGCGCCACCGGCTTTCGCGACCAGTTGCAGGACGCGATGGCGCTGGCCTGGGCCGCGCCGGCCATGCTGCGTCAGCAAATCGTGCTGTGTGCCTCGCGTCAGTTTGTCGAAGGCGATGTGCAGCATTGGTGGCACAGCCCCTTGGGGGCGGGCGTGCGCACGCATTTTTCCGACGATCTGCTGTGGCTGCCGCTGGCCTGCGCGCATTACCTGCGCTGCAGCGGCGATGCCGGTTTGTTGGAGCAAGACGTGCATTTCCTCGACGGCGCGGCCATCCCGCCCGGCGCCGAGGACGCCTACTACACGCCGACCCAAAGCGCGGAGTCCGCCTCGGTCTATGAGCATGCCGCGCGCACGCTGGACCGCAGCCTGCGCGTCGGCGTGCATGGCCTGCCCTTGATGGGCAGCGGGGACTGGAACGACGGCATGAACCGGGTCGGCGCCGAGGGGCGCGGCGAGTCGGTCTGGCTGGCCTGGTTCTTGTGCAGGGTGGTGACCGACTTTGCGCCGCTGGCGCGTGCTCGCGGTGAAACCTTCCGCGCCGCGACCTGGGAATCGGCGGCCGCCGGGTGGCGGGCGGCGCTGGTCGGGCCGGCCTGGGACGGGCAGTGGTTCAAACGCGCCTTCTTTGATGACGGCGAGGCCTTGGGCAGCGGGCAAAACGAGGAGGCCCGTATTGATCTGATCGCGCAGGCCTGGAGTGTGCTGTCCGGCGCGGCGCCCGTCGCCCTGCAGCGCATGGCCATGGACGCCGCGCAAACCCATCTGGTCGACGCCGACGCCGGCCTGCTGCGTTTGCTTGACCCGCCCTTGGTCAACGCGCTTCCAAGCGCCGGCTATATCCAGGCCTATCCACCCGGCATCCGTGAGAACGGCGGCCAGTACTCGCATGCCGGCGTTTGGGCCCTGATGGCCAGGGCGCAGCTGGGGCAGCTGGATGCAGGCGAGCCGGTCGGCGATGCCGTCTACCGCTACTTCAGCTACCTGAGCCCGGCGCACCGGGCCGTCCACCCGCAGCGTGGCCCGGTCTACGCGACCGAGCCCTATGTGCTGGCCGGCGATGTCTACAGCCAGCCGCCCTATACCGGGCGCGGCGGCTGGAGCTGGTACACCGGTGCAGCGGCTTGGTTGCACCGGGCGGCGGTCGAATCGATCTGTGGGCTGCGGCTGGAAGCCCACGAGCTTTCATTCACGCCTTGCCTGCCCAGCCATTGGCCGCGCGTGGAGCTGACGCTGCAACGCGAGGGCAGGGAGATGCGCTTTGTCTTGCTGCGCAGCACGCCGGCCGAGGCCATTGCGGCCTTGGTGGGCGGCGGCGCGGCGGCCCAGCTCTTGCTGCCGGGGCAGCGGCTGGCCTGGGCGGACTTGCCGGCACACAGCCGCTTTGTGATCCCGCTGCTGCCGGCCGCTGCCGGCGCGGCTGCCGACAGCCCGGCGCGGCTTCTTCCTACAGCGGCAGGCGAAGCGCGCTGATGGCCCGCTATGGCGCAAATTCCTAAAGTGGCCTTATCGCTTGGGACCACCCCAAGTTCAACCAGGACAGCGCCATGACGCATCACAAGGATCACGACCGAGCCCCCCAGCCGCCTGCGATGAGGCTGGACATGGTGGCCGTGGAGGCCGCCAAACACAGCCTCGATCAAGGCGCGCTGACGCCCAGCTATGGACCTTGGGCGGGCGACATCATCAAGCTGCTGAATGATTCGCTGGCCACCGAGCTGGTCTGCGTGCTGCGCTACAAGCGCCATCACTTCACGGCCCAGGGCCTGGCCTCGCCGAAGATCGCCGAGGAGTTTCTGGTGCATGCGAATGAAGAGGCGGCGCATGCCGACTTGCTTGCCCAGCGCATCGTGCAGCTGGGTGGCGAGCCTGACTTTTCGCCCGCCTCGCTGCTTGAGCGCAGCCATGCCGCTTACGACCAGTCCATCGATCTGAAGGACATGATCCGCGCCAACTTGATTGCCGAGCGGGTGGCGATCGAATGCTATTGCCAGCTGATCGCGCTGATCGGCGACAAGGACAGCACCACCCGCCGCATGCTGGAAAGCATCCTCAGCGATGAGCAGGAGCATGCCGACGAATTGAAGGACTGGCTGGCGAACTGAAGCCAGCCGCGCATTGTTTTTTTTAACCCCCACTGGAGACTCACCATCATGAACCAACTCAATCTTCGCAACACCCTGGCCACCGTCATCGCCACCGTCGCTTTGCTGGCCGCCACCGGCTGTGCCGTCACACGCGGCCAAGAGCCGGTCGGCGCCTATATCGATGACAGCGCCATCACCACCGCCGTCAAGGCCCGCTTCGTCGAGAACACCGAAGTCGACGCCGCCGCGATCAGCGTGGAAACGATGAAGGGCACCGTGATGTTGTCCGGCTTCGCCAAGAACCAAAAGGAAAAGGACACGGCCCAAAGCCTGACTTGGAAGGTCAATGGCGTGAAGGCCGTCAAGAACGAAATCGCCGTTCGTCCTTGAACTTCGCTATCTACTAACAACCGCAGAGGAGTCAATCATGAATTGGGATCGCATTGAAGGGAACTGGAAACAGCTCACCGGTCGTGTCACCGAGCAATGGGGCAAGCTGAGCAACGACGATTTCGACGTCGTCGCCGGCCGCCGTGACATCTTGGCCGGAAAGATCCAGGAACGCTACGGCGTGGCCAAGGACGAGGCCGAGAAGCAAATCAGCGCCTGGGAGCGCTCGGCCACCGACGACTGGTTCACGCCCAGCAAGTAAGCACCACCCACAGCGCAATTTGCGTTGCCGCTGATGCAGGCGCCCACCTCCGCAAGGAGCCGGGCGCCTGTCTGCGTTTTGGGCTGTAGTCTGGCTGGCTTGGCGCGGCAGCTCTGCCGGCCATGAGCGCGTTGAGATTGATACTTGTCAAGGCAGCGCAGCGCATGCTCTACTCGATCGTCGAGCGCACTGAATCAGAAAGTTAGTGCGGCATATTTTTCCAGCGCGATGTATAGGGATGGACGATGAACCCTGGCGACTTAGCGCCCCGTATTCGTATCGATGCAGCTGATGGGCAGGGCTCCCGCCTGGATTTGGGCTTTGCCGACTTCATGCAGGACGTCGTCGCGCAGTTTGATGATCAACACCGCCATCTCTATGTCAACAAGGCGGTCGAGCGCATCACCGGGCTGGGTGCAGGGCAGTTTATCGGCCGCTCCAACGCCGAGCTGGGCATGCCGACTGCCTTGGTCACGCAGTGGCAAGATTCCTTGACGGCGGTGTTCGAGTCCGGCAAGCCCAAGACCATACAGTTCACCTATATCAGCCCGGACGGCGGGACGCATTTGATGCAAACCCAGCTAACGCCGGAGCTGGACGGGCGAGGGCAGGTGCGCTCGGTCGTGACGGTGGCGCGTGACCTGACCGAAATGAGCCTGGGTTTGCGGCCAGCGGGGCGCCGCGCAGGCCCGGGTGGTGGCGACCCTGCGGGCCAGGCGCAGTCAGCCGCACCGCGCGACAAAGCCGATGTGGCCGCCCAGCTGGGCCCGCAGTTGGCGGCCGAGCATTTCAAGGCCATCGTGCAATCATCTGACGACGCCATCATCAGCAAGGACTTGCACGGCATCGTCACCAGCTGGAACGCCGGCGCCGAGGCGATGTTCGGTTACACGGCCGAAGAAATGGTCGGGCAATCGATGCTGATGCTGTTCCCCTTCGACCGCAAGGAGGAGGAACGCTTCATTCTTGACCTGATTTTGCTGGGCGAGAAGGTCGACCATTTCGAGACCGTGCGGGTGCGCAAGGACGGCAGCGCCCTGCATGTGTCGGTGTCGATCTCACCGATCCGGGACAGCCAGCGCCGCATCATCGGCGCCTCCAAAATTGCCCGCGACATCAGCAAGAACAAGCTCGCCGAGGCCCGGCTGCGCCTGACCGCCAATGTGTTCACCCATGCCAGCGAAGGCATTGCGATCGCCGATGCGCAGGGCAAGTTGCTGGATGTCAATGAGGCCTTTGCGCGCATCACCGGCTTCAGCCGCCAAGAGCTGCTGGGGCAGGACTACCGTATCTTCAGCGCCAGCAACGACGGGCCCTTGAGCATCGAGGCTTGCTGGCAGGCCTTGCAAGAGACCGGCCATTGCCAAGGCGAGATCAGCGGCCAGCGCCGCGACGGGGTCGGCTTCGCCGCGCTGCTGACGGTCAGCGCCATCACCGAGGATTCAGGGCAAGTTCAGAGTTATGTGGCCCTGCTGGCGGACATCACGCCGCTGCGGGCGCAGACCAAGCGGCTGGAGCATGTGGCCCATTACGACGCCATGACCGACCTGCCCAACCGCCTGCTGCTGTCGGACCGCCTGCGCCAGGCCATGGCCAATAGCCTGCGCCACGAACATAGCCTGGCGGTGCTGTATCTGGATCTGGACGGGTTCAAGGCCGTCAACGACAAGCATGGGCATGCCGTCGGTGACCAGTTGCTGATCACCGTCTCACAGCGCATGAAATCGGTGCTGCGCGAGGTCGACACCTTGGCGCGCATCGGTGGTGATGAGTTCGTGCTGGTGCTGGTCGATGTGCATCAGATGGGCGAGTTGAACACGCTGATCGAGCGGATTTTGAAGGCTTGTTCCGACCCGGTGTCTTTCGGCGGGCGCGTGATGCAGGTGTCCGCCAGCATCGGCGTGACCCTGTTTCCGCAAGACGATGTGGACGCCGATCAGCTGATGCGGCACGCCGACCGGGCCATGTATGAAGCCAAGCAAGCGGGCAAAAACCGCTACCAGCTGTTCGACGCCGCGCAAGACGCCGAGTTCAAGCATCGCGGTGAGGAGTTGCAGCGTCTGCAACTCGCACTGGAGCGCGGCGAGTTCGTGCTGCACTTTCAGCCCAAGGTCAATTTGCGCAGCGGCCTGGTGGTGGGCGCCGAGGCCTTGATCCGTTGGAACCACCCGCAGCAGGGGCTGCTGGCGCCGGCGAGCTTTTTGCCGCTGATCGAACATCATGCGCTGGGCCTGCGGCTCGGCAGCTGGGTGATCGCCAGCGCCTTGGCGCAGATGGACGTTTGGCTGGATCAAGGGCTGGCGCTGGCCGTCAGCGTCAACGTCAGCGCCTGGCAGTTTCAGCAAAGTGACTTTGTGGTTCAGCTGACCCGCCTGTTGGCCGCCCATCCGCGCGTCAGCGGCGCGGCGCTGGAGCTGGAGATTTTGGAAACCAGCGCGCTGGAGAATGTGCAGGCCACCGCGGAGATGATGCGGGCCTGCCATCGGTCCGGCGTGAGTTTCTCGATCGACGATTTCGGCACCGGCTATTCCTCGCTGACCTACCTCAAGAACCTGCCCGCCGAGACCTTGAAGATAGACAAGAGCTTTGTGATGGACATGCTGGACGACCCTGAGGCTCTGGCGATCGTGCAGGGCATCATTGGCTTGGCAAAGGCCTTCAAGCGTGAGGTGATTGCCGAGGGCGTGGAGTCGCGCGCTCATGGCGAGCGGCTGCTGCAGCTCGGCTGTGACTTGGCGCAGGGCTATGGGATTGCCCGGCCGATGCCGGCGCAGCAAATTCCGGCCTGGCTGGACGCCTGGCAGACGCGCGCCCTGCAGGCCTTTGTGCCGGTTGCCGACGACCGGGCTCAATTGGGCTCGTAGTCCGTACGGCGTGCAAGCCGCCGGGCGACTTAATTGCGACGTCACCGACTCTTGCGACAGTGTGGGTTCAGATAAAAACTCGCATGGAGAGCGTCATGGGTCGTGAGCAAGGTCATAGGTTTGGGCGCGCAGCACTGCCGTTTGCAGTGGCTTCGGCCGTCTTGGTGGCCGCGGGAGGTGCAGCGCTGGTGTGGGTGACCCAGGCCAAGGCTTCGGTCGGGGCGGCCGGCGGGCCCTCGTCAGCGGCAACCCCACAGCCGCTCGCGCAGGCTGTGGCTGCCGTCGACATGCCGGAGTCCAACGCCCTGCTGACCAAGCGCTATGCCCAGAGTTGCGAGCTGGCGGTGCGCGAGCGCAAGTTCGACCGGGCGCTGGAGGTTTGCCTTGAGTTCACGCAGGCGCAGGACTTGGCCGGCAAGGCCCACGCCAGCATGGCCGTCGCGAGCATGTTGCGTGAAGGCAATGAGGCGGCCGACATGGCCTTGAGCGCCAAGCATGCCGAAGCCGCCGCCAAGCACAACGACGCGCTGGGCAAGATGATCTGGGCCTACCACGGCCTGAACGGTCACAGCGCCACGGCGCTGGCGCCCGACAAGGCCGAAACCTTGTTGACCGAGGCGCAGGAGAACGGCGTGGCCAAGGCCGAGGTCTTGTTGGACAGCCTCAAGCAGAGCCAGGCCTGTCGGGTGACTGCGCATGTGGCCTTGTTCGAGTTGCCGGTGTTTTGCATGGGCCGCGGCGAGTTGCGCGGCGCCTTGGCGGGCTTGGGCATGCGCGAGCAAGAGCAAAGTGCCGGTGCCGAGCGTGAGGTATTTTTGCTCGGCAAGCTGTTGCCGGGCGCCAAGCAGATGACGCTGCAGTATGGCAAGCAGTCAAGCTCGCAGCTTTTGGCGCCGGTGCTGATCAGCTATCGTTTCGGCATGCAAGAAGCGGTGTTGTCGAACCAGACCCTGCAGCGTCTGCAGGCCAGTCTGCAAAAGAAATACGGCAGCGCGCTGCGCACTGAGAGCGACGCCCTGGGCCAGTGGCGCAGCAAGGACGGCGTGCTGATCGAGCTGAAGCGCGATGTCTCGGGTGACTTGCTCTTGAACTATCGGCATGAGCAGCGCGCGGTCGCATTGCAAGAACAGACCCAGGCGCAGGAACTGCGCCGCGCCCAGAAGCTCAGCGCCTTGACCTTAAAGGCGCTGTAGCCAGCGGCTTGATGCCGGGTCTGGCAATGAAAACGCGCCGCCCGGCAACGGACGGCGCGTTTTTATTTGGGCGGAGATGTTGCACAGAGCAAAGTTGAGTGCTCGGCGGGCTCGCACCCTGCTTGGCAGGCAAGCTCAGCTTTCCTGGGAATTCCAAATGCAACAGGGAGGCACAGAGACACAGAGAGGATCGTTGAACCGCGTGAATTCCTCTGTGCCTCCCTCTCGCTGTGGTCGCATTACTTCGCTCGTGGCTGAGCTTTTTTGCGAATCAGGATTGCTCGCATCAGCCCGCGTAGGGCTTGTGCGAGGGCCAAGCCAGTTCTCACTTTTTACAGCTTGCTCGCGCTGACGACGACGGGCCGGCGGCGCAGCAAGAATGCCGCCAGGCCCAGGCCGGCCACCCACAGCGGTGAAGCCGCGCCGCCACCGCCGCCGCCGTCACCGGCAGGTTCTGGGGTGGGCGTTGGCGTCGGAGTAGGCGTAGGCGTAGGCGTGGGGGTCGGTGTCGGCTCCGGCGTGGGCACCGGCGGCTTGAAGGCGGTGCTGCCTTGCAGCGCACCGCAGCTGGTCAGCGCGCTGCTGGTCAAGACCAGCGGGTCGCGTTTAGGGGCGGCGTAGCTGAGCGGGTCGCGCGCGAATTTCAGCGCTTCCTCAGCGTCCAGCAGGCCGGCGCCGCAGGTGTCGGCGGTGCAGGTGCAGCGGCTCTTGTTGCTGGCCGTGCAATAGCCCAGGGCCGGCGCCAATACATGTGGCCTGGCACTCTTTTTCAGGCCGTCTTCGACTTGAGTCAAGGTCAGCTTGTCGTTCAAGGCCCACATCAAGGCCGCCGTGCCCGCCACCTGGGGCGCGGCAAAGCTGCTGCCGCTGACGGCGCCGTAGCCAAAGCCGCCGGGTGCCTTGGCGCCATTGTTGAAGGTCGAGACGATGCCGCTGTCGGCCAGCAAGCTGTCGCAGGTGGCACCGCCGTCGCGGTCACCGCCGGGCGCGGCCAGCGCGATTTGTTTGCCGAAGTTGGAATAAATCGTCTTGAAGCCCTGCTTGTTGACGGCGGCGACGCCCACCACGCCGGCGCAATTGGCCGGCCGGCCGACCGCACCGCGCTGGTTGCCTGCTGCGGCGACGATCAGCACATTCTTTGCGCGCAACTCGGCAATCGTGTCGGTGTAGAGCTTGGCGGCGGCGGCGATGTCTTTGTCCGGGTCATTGATGTCGCAGGAGGTCAGGCCGGCATAGCCCAGCACCAGCACCTTGGCCGGGGTGGGGTTGGTCGGCACACCGCCAACGGGCAGGCCGACGGCCCAACGCATGCCGTCCACCATATCGACCACCGCCGCCCCGCATTTGCCCGACACCCGCACCGGCATCACCCGTGCGTTCCAGTTGATGGCGGCAACACCGGCCTTGTTGTTCGTCGAGGCGCCGATCTGGCCGGCCACCAGGGTGCCGTGCCAGCTGCTTTTCTCGTTCACCAGGCAGCCGTCCCAGAGCGATTTGTTGGCGTCGAACTCGGCCTGTGTCAGTGCGTCGCCGGTGTCCAGCGGGCTGTTGCTGCGGCCGATGCCGCCGTTGTTGGCGTACTCGGGCTTGCTGATGAAGTTGTAGCCGGCCACCAGTTTGCCCGCAGGCAGCTCGGGATGCTCGGTCAGGCCGGAGTCCAGCACCGCAATCACCGGCGAGCCGTTGCCCTTGCTGGCGTCCCAGGCCTTGGTGAAGTTGGCGGCGGCCGGGTTGCTGCTGGCGTTTTGGTCGTCCAACCACCATTGCGCGTCTTTTGCGTCGGCGGCGCGGAACAAGGTGTCGTCCGGCACGGCGGCGCGCTGCTCGCGGGCGTTGACGGTGGCAAAGGCGATGCGGCGGTCGCTGCGCAGCTTGGCGGCCAGGGCCACCGTCTGGGCTCGGCTCAGGCCGGCGTCGGCCTCGACCAGATGCCAGCCCGCGCCGACATGGCGTTGGTAGTGCAAATGGGGCTGCAGCTCGGCCAGCACGGCCTTGACTTGGGCCGCCGAAGCAGCAGGCTCGCTCAGCTGCAGCAGCAGACCTGGGCCGCCGGCCGCCTGCGCACTCAGGCACAGCAGGCTGGTGGCCGCCAGCGTCAGCAGTTGATGGCGCGCGCGACCGCAGAGTGCGCGCAGGGTGGGTGTGGTTTGGGTAAGCATGGCCGCGAAGTTAGCTGCGCGCCGTGAAACGGCTGTGACAGTCGGGCTGTGGAGGCGCGCCGATTGCCTTGCCCATGTCACATCACTGTCATTCACGGCGCAGTCACAGCAGATCAATACAGTCGCGCCAGTCGTAGCTCCTTCGGCTCATGCGCCGTTGTCCCTTTTGCTGTTTTTTGCTTGCCATGCCTCAGTTCCTTGTCAGCTATCTCGATTCCGCACGTCGCCCTGCCCAAGCGCAGGTGACGGCCGTGGATGCGCAAGCCGTGGCAGCGGCGCTGGGCGTGGCACCGGCGGCGCTGATCTCGGTCAACCCGCTGGGCGGCGGTGAAAGCCTGCTCAGCCAAGCGCGCAGCGGCCAGCGCTTTCCGCTGCGCCAGTTTGCCCAGCAGCTGTCGGTCTTGTTGAAGGCCGGCATTCCGCTGTTGGAGGCGCTGGTCACGCTGAAGCAAAAAGAAGAGCAGGGCGGTGGCAGCAGCACGGCCGCGCTCGACGGCGTGATCGCGCGCATCCAGCTCGGCGAGGCGTTCTCGACCGCCTTGCGCAGCCAGCCCCAGGCCTTTGACGCGCTCTTCATCGCGGTGGTCGAGTCCAGCGAGCGCAGCGGCCAGATGGCGCACGCGCTGGCCGAGCAGGCCGACTATCTGGCCTGGGCCGAGCAGCTGCGCAGCAAGCTGGTGGCGGCGGCCATTTACCCGGCCACCTTGATCGCGGCGGGCACGGCGGTGGTGATGTTTTTGCTGGTCTTTGTGGTGCCGCGTTTTGCCGGTCTGCTGGACGGCGTTGGCGGCGATCTGCCCTGGGCCTCGCGGATGCTGATCGCCGTTGGCCAGTTCTGCGGCGACAACCCTTGGGTGGTGCTGGGCTTGGGCTGCTCGCTGCTGATCGGGCCGGTCTGGGCCTGGCAGCGTGGCCTGCGTCAAGCGCTGCTGTCACGGCTGTGGCGGCTGCCGCTGCTGGGGCCGAAGCTGCATCTGTTGGCGCTGGCCCAGTTTTACCGCAGCCTGGCCATGCTCTTGCTGGCCGGCGTGCCGGTGGTGCCGGCGCTGCAGACGGCGCGTGGCGTCATCGCCGGCCATCTGCAGGCCCAGCTGGACCGCTGCATTGCCTCGGTCTGCACGGGCGAACGCTTGTCGCAAACGCTGGAGCGCGAGGGCCTGAGCACGCCGGTGTCGCTGCGCATGTTGCGGGTCGGCGAGCGCAGCGGCGAGATGGGCTCGATGTTGGCGCAGGCGGCGGCTTTTTATGACGAGGAGCTGACCCGGCTGAGTGACCTGGTCACACGCTTGATCAACCCGGTCTTGATGTTGCTGATGGGCCTGGTCATCGGTACGGTGGTGGTGCTGATGTATCTGCCGATCTTTCAGTTGGTGGAGCAGGTCAATTGACTGCCGCGTTAGCATTGAATGCAGCGCTGGGGCGACTGCCCAGCGACGAAGCGCCTTGGGGCTTCAGCTTCGAGCAATGGAGCCAGGCTGAGGCGCAGCGCTGGCGGGCGGTGCTGGCGGTGTCGGCGGCGGGGCGGTTGGCGCTGCTGGCCGACCGTGAACATGACGCGATGCTGTTGCAGCGCATCGAGTCCAGGCTGCAGCGCGCGCTGCGCTGGGTCAGCGGCACGACCGAAGATGTGGACGCGGCCCTGGGCGCCGGCGAGCAGGACTTCCGCGCCTTGCAGGATCTGGGTGAAGGCTTTGCCGACGGTGCTGCGGCAGAGCAGGCGCAGGAACTGTCGGCGCTGAACTTGAGCGAGCAGGCCAGCCCGGTTGTGCGCCTGCTCGACGCGACGCTGTACGACGCGCTGCAAGACGGCGCCAGCGACATCCATTTCGAGACCCATTTGCGCGGCCTACGGGTGCGCTTTCGGGTCGACGGCGTGATGCTGGAGATCAAGAACCTCGACGGCATCTTGGCGGCGGAGCAGTTGGTGTCGCGGCTGAAGGTGATGGCCGAGCTGGACATCGGCGAGCGCCGCCTGC
>JADMJQ010000193.1 GCA_018780415.1 Roseateles sp.
ATGGCCTCCGACTGAGGCGAGCAAAAGCGCCGCCCTCCCCCGACTGTTCCAGTCTGCTTTCATGCGCTCATGGTTCGGCAACTGGTGTTTGAAGGCCGACCAGCTTGCCGGCGGGAATCATTTGAATGACGTATAAATACATGCTTATGCCACCCAGACATTTCACCCATCGCTGTCATTTGTGCGGGGCCACCAGTTTTAGGCAGGTGGTGGCGCGGGACGAGCATGGCGCTATGCGCGCCACCCGTGGCTGCCTGTGCTCCGGCTGCAAAAAGGTCTTCGCGGATTCACATGCTTGGCGTGGTGGCGACGCTGCGGCTCGGTCCTCTGCAGCTCCTAGCAGTGCGGACTTGTCGCGCATCGCTAACTCACAGGCGAGCTGAGTCATTGGTTGCGGAATTGATTGACGTTCGGTCGTGAAAGACACGGAACTCAAGGCCGGCTACAAGGATCGCATCCAGGTCAAGGCACTTGGCGCACGTTGGAATCCCGAGCTGAAGTTTGGTACGTCCCACGCGGCATGGATCTCGCCCCCTTTGCTCAGTGGCTACCTAGCAGCGCTGCCGGCGGATCATTGGCCAGTGCGTCAACACATATCACCGCTGGATCGTCCAATCGGAACGAACTCGGCGTGCGCTCGAGCGCCCAGCTCCAGGCGCTTGATGCGCCGGTCGGCTCCGATCTGGCCGTGCAAGCTAAAGGATTGGCGCTGTCTGCATTGTTGAACGGCGTTGCTCAGGCTGTGGCTTCGGCCTATGCGTCGGGCGTTTGGACCCGTGCCGAAGTTGTCAAAGCCGATATCCGAAAGGGCCATGTCTACCTGGAGCTGGTCGAGCGCAATAGCCAGGGTGACACCCTGGCCCAGGCGCGCGCCATGATCTGGGCGTCTGTCGCCAACAAGATACTGCCGGAGTTCGAGCGCGCCACCGGGGCCGTGCTCGCGGCCGGCATCAAATTGCTGATCCGCGCCAAGCCGACCGCCAGTCCGCTGTACGGACTGAACCTTGTCATCGATGCGATTGACCCGGACTACACCCTGGGCGACCTCGAAGCCAAGAAACGCGAGATTCGCGCTCGCTTGCAGCGCGAAGGCTTGTTTGAAGCCAACAAACAGCTGGCATCGCCCTGGGACTATCAGCAAGTCATCGTCGTGGCGCCGGAGCAGGCGGCTGGGTTGGGGGACTTCCAAGCCGAGGCGGCGAGACTTCAGCGTCACGGCCTTTGCAAGTTCACCTATGTGCACAGCCGCTTCCAAGGCGACGGCGCGGCGAATGAGATTTGCAAAGCGCTTGCCGACGCACTGCGTCAATGGGGAGACCGCCATGGCGCGCCGGCCGATGCTGTCGTGCTCATCCGCGGCGGCGGGGCCGTCAACGATCTCGCTTGGCTGAACGACTACGCCCTGGCTCGAATGATCTGCGAGCTCGAAATCCCGGTGCTGACCGGCATTGGCCACGAGCGGGACCACACCATCCTGGATGAGGTGGCCAACATCCGTTTTGACACGCCGTCCAAGGTCATCGGCGCGATCGAGCAAACCATTGGCCGGCGCACGGGTGAGGCAAAGCGTCACTTCGAGGACATCGTCAGTGTGGTCGGCCGGGCCACTCTGCAGATCGCGCAGGCCGTCGAGGCCATGGATGCTGGCGTCAAGCTGGATGTGCAGCGGCACTTGAGCTTGGCCCGAGAAAGCTCGGCCGAGTTGATATCGGACTTGCAGCTGCGTGCGCTGAGGACCCTCCGTGAGGCCTCGACCCAAAGCCAGGCGGGTTTCGAAGCCATGCGGCATCACGCGGACAAGGTGATTGCCAATGCTCACCAAGTGGTGCCGGCAGCTTTGGCTGAAGTGAAGTCGGAAGGTCGCCGGCTGCTGCGCGCCGCTGAGGTTGAGGTGACCGGCCAAGCGATGTCCACTTTGCAGCGCGCCGCAGTCGACATCCGGCAGGCCAGTGAATCATCGGACCGCGCGTTCGCTGAGCTCGGGCGAGATGCGCAGCGCATCGTTGCCGAAGCCCAAACCCAGTCGGCGGCCTTGATGCGCGAAATGGCTGGCCAAGGGCCTGACAAAACCTTGGGCCGGGGGTTTTCTTTGGTGCGAGGTGCCGACGGTTCGACCATCACCAGTGCGGCGACGGCGGCGGCAGTAACCGCCATCCAGATTGAATTCCATGACGGGGTGCTGTTGGCACAGGCCGTTCAATCCAAGAAACGGGAGCAGTGAGCGATGTCAAAAACCACCTTCAAGCAGGCCTACGGTGTCTTGCAGTCCCATGCGGAAACACTGCGCAATCAGCGTGAGCCCAATATCGACGACCTGCTGACGATCGTCACCGAATCGGTCGAAGCCTACAAGGTCTGCAAGATCCGCATCGCCGCTGTCGAGCAAGCACTGGAGCAGGCATTGAACAGCGTTGAGTCCGACGATGGCGGCCGAGCAGATCGAGCGGTGCCCAAACGTGCGGAGGCGTCGGCGCCCTCGCCTGCAATGAACTCACCTGTTCAGCCACCTGAGCCGCCACATTCAGATTCGGATGCTTTCGATGACGAGGAAATCCGGTTCTAG
>JADMJQ010000242.1:0-3879 GCA_018780415.1 Roseateles sp.
GATTCTCACATCACCGACAATTACCGCATGAGGACCAATCCACACCTCATCCAGGATTGTGGGGTAACCAGACCTTCTTGAACCATCCTCGGAAATGCTGTCTTTCCGCCCCAGAGTAACACCATGGAACAATGTGCAATTTGCACCGATAACCGCTCCTGGTGAAACGACCAAGCCCCAACCGTGAGTAATACAAAAGCCTGGGCCGACCATGGTCTCATGTGAGAAATCAATTGCCGCCACCCAGCAGAATACTCGATGAAAAATTTTTAGAGGAATGGCGATTATCCGACCTAAGAATCCAGCCCTCACACTCGCCTGAATCACTCTCAGAGTAAATACGGGTCGAAAATTCCTCTGAAATAAAAGGCAAGACAATACATCAAGCACAGCACCCCGGCCTTTCAGTCGGAAAGCGTCGGCCTTAATTGCATCCAAGGTCGAAAGTCCAGCAATCATCGCGCAACTATTTCCGATAATCGAACTGCCCCCTTGCGAGCATTGATCCGAGCAGTAGGCAACACAGAATCATATTGCTCCCGGATTCCCACCTCTTCGGCCACCAACAAGTCCAAACTCTCTCTTAGTGTTTTCGCTGAGACGCTTGGAGTCTCCAATACATAACGCTCATGCCCGAACAAATCTCTATTGATACCCTTAGCTTTTACGCTGTATGCGATAGATATCGTAGGTACTGCCGTTGAAAACGCAGCAATAGTTGCATGAGTTCGCGCGCCAATTAGGAAACGGCATTTCGAAATGACGTATTTCAATTGGGCAGCATTGAACCCACGAGGAACCTGACTCAGCCTCGGATTGACGCCACCGCATGCTTGCATCAATTTTTCATTGAAAATTTCATCATTATTAAATGCGTCGCCATTAAGCGGAGATACATGGGGGACCAAAATAATAGACATATTGGTGGAGGCCAGTATTCCTTGAACAAATTCAACTACTTCGCTTACGACTCCGTCTGGCGACCCATTTCTCCGTCGAATGCTGTCAATCAACCAACCTACATTCAATCCCAAAACACCCCCACCTCCCCCTTCATCGACTGGCCACCAAGGACCGATATTCACCGCTTCCGGCACCATTGCAAACGCTGAGTCGACTACGGGAACCACATTCGATGAAACACCGATCCCTCTAAGATATTCAATACTACGACTCTCTCGAATAGTCACAAGACTCATTCGCTTCAAGTGGTCAGCAACATTTCCCTCAGCAATGGGATTTTTACTAAATGGACCAACAGAAGCCCCCCAGAGCAGCGCAGGCTTTCCCAAGCTCAAAGCGTAATCGGCAATCGCACAAAAATAATACAAAGACGCCAAACCATAATCCAAAGATATATTGTCACCACCTACAGATAGCAATATATCTGATCTTTCGATATCTCGCTTCAATCCTGCATCCAAATTTGGAGTCGGTTTAATTAAACGATGAATCCAATTAAATTTCTGACAAGCACCGGCAACCTTACTAAAAATACGAGGCATACCATATGCCTGGACAAACTCAACGCCCAATTCATTGCAACCAGGCCATTGCGCCGCATCCCTGACCGGATCGAGAGAAGGCACCAACACTTTGATAGGGCCGAATTGTTCCGTCAGTACGGTGACCGTTGATCTCACCAAAGCTTCGCATCCGCGATTGCCGAAGTTGTTTTGGCCGGTCAGATAAATAGTTTTGATAGTCATCGCTACAAACTCACAAATAATGCAATACGTCGGTCAAAGGGCGGCGCGGGCTGCTTGCCACGCGGAACTGTTCGGGCAGATGGCCTACCGCCAGCATCATGATCACCGCATGGTCGGCCGGAATACCGGAGGCCGCTTTGAGCGCCAGGTCAGCCTCAGGCTCCACGCTCCAATTCAAACAACATGAACCCAGCCCCAAGGAATGCAGGGCATAGATCAAGGACATGGCAAACAGCCCGCCATCAATCCAGGCCTGATAGCGCTCGCCGGGCGAGAGAAAAGTGTCTTGCCGCGAGGTGATGATCATCAGCAATCCGGCTTGGTCGCCAAAGCCCCGGTTGCCGTTTTGCAAGGCCAGCAGCTTGTTCATGCGCGCTTTGTCCCGCACCGCAAAGACGGTGCCCGACTCGCGGTTGCAGACCGAAGGGGTCTTTTGGGCCATGCGCACCGCCTGCTCGATCAGCTGCTCTTCAACCACCGCCGCTGGATCAAACTGGCGCACGCTGTAGCGCTGGGCAAAGAACTGGCTCATGTCTGACTTGGCCGCCGCATGGATCGCCGCGCGCGACACCATCACGGTGCCCGCCTCCACCGGGCCGCTGCCCCAGAGCTTCAAAGCGATCAGCGCCAAGCGCATCGCTTCAAGGCGCGGCAAGAGCCAATCCAGATTCACCTGGTGCTGGCGGTTGAAGGCCACATACTCGTCCAGCGTTTGCACCACCCGCACCAGGGTTTGGTTGCCGCCATACAGCTTGAGGTACTTCTCACCATCAGCCAGCAAGGTATCCACCGCGTCGCGGCCGAAACCGGCGCGCGGCGCACTCAGGGCCAAGCCCTTTTCAATGCGGTGAAAGGCCTTGATCAAGGACGCCTCGATGCTGGTCTTGTCGTGATACTGCCTGAGCAAGCCCGAGCCGGCTAAATAGCTGCGCTCGTCATAGCGATAAGCCGCCCGCAGAGCGCGCTTGTCGCGCCACTGGTGATAGCGCTGGCGCAAGGCTTGGTGGCTCTGTGGTGACAACAAACCTGCTGCCCATTTGGCGCTTTTCCTCAATACCTTTTTCATGCTTGCTTGACCGTTGTTTGGCGGCGCTTGAACAGCTGCCGCAGCAATTGAATTTCCGTGTCTGTTTGGGGGCGCAGCACCAGCAGCAGGGCCAAAAAGCTCAGGCCCAGCGCCGCCAAGGCCACCACCAAGCCGGTCGGGCCGTCCCACTTGACCCAATGGCTGACCAGGGCGGCGGCCACTGTGGCCAGGGCAATCTTGCCCCAAGCCCTGAAGTCAAAGCGCAGGCGGTGACCTTGGGCCGAGAGGGTGGCCCAGGCCACCCCGATCCAGATCAGCTCGGTCACCAACATGGCCAGCGCCGCGCCCAGGGTGCCAAAGCGCCAGATCAACAGCACCAAGACCGGCAGGGCCAGGCAGGCGGCAAAGGTCCCCTGCAAACTGGCGCGTGCGCTTTCCAGCGTCAAGGCCACCATCGTCAGCAACAGGTGCAGGGTTTGCAACACCAGCCCCAACATCATTACCGCCAAGAGCAGGCCGACGCCGGGGTAATGCCCCTTGGACAGCCAATCCATCAGCTCATCGCCCGCGATAAAAAAGCCCGCCGCCATGGGCAGCAGGCAAATCAAATTGAGCTTGAACACGAGGTTGACGATAGCCGCCACTTCCTCGATATCGCGGCGCTGCACATAGCGCGCCACCATCATGGGGCGCACCCAGCCGGCCAGCAAATGCGCCGGCATATAGTTGCGAACCATATCGGCCACCGATTGCGCCACACCAAAGCTGGCCACCTCCACGGCGCCCAGCAAGCGCATCACCAGCATCTTGGTGACATTGATGCCGTAGCTCTGGCCCGCCAGTTGCACGACATAAAACTTCCGCGCTACCGCTTGCATATCGGCGGCATGAAAGCCGGCCAGCGCGCCGGGCGCCGAGGGCGAGCGCCTAGCCCAGCGCGACACCAAGGCTTGGGCCAGCAGCCAGGAGCACAGCGCAATCAGCGCCTCGGCCCACACCAGGGTTTCCAAGCTCAAGCCGCCGCCCCGCCACAAGCTGTAGCCCACCACCGCGACCCGGGCGCCATTGCGCAGGGCCGACAACACTTGTGCATAGCCCTGCAGCAAGCAAGCCCCCATCACCTCTTCAAGAAAGGACACCCCG